>JBFWTW010000258.1:0-3928 GCA_050247635.1 Candidatus Dadabacteria bacterium
CGTTTCGTCCACGTCGTAATTCCTCGTGTTTCTCATTTCTTTGGGGTTCCTGGTTCTGGCGGTATGGGTAACCTCTTTCTTCGTGACGCTCAGGCTGGATTAGCCGATTCGGCGCCGAACAGACAACGACCCCAGCTTCGTATGATAGAATTAATGCCATGGTCTCAGAAGAGACGCTGAAAGAGCTTAGGGCCGAGTACGAGCGCGTGAAGGAGCCTATCACGGCCCAGCTAGGCGAATTCAAAAAGACGAGCGAGAGTGCCGACGACGAGAAGATATTCGAGGAGCTCGCGTTCTGCATACTGACGTCGGCCGTTGGGCCCAAAGTCGGCCTCAGGTCTATCGCCGCGATAAGGGATATCCTGAGAGACGGGAGCGCTGGGGAGATGGCACAGAGGCTCGAAGGAATACACAAGTATCCCGAGAAAGCGGGTTTTATCGTTCACACGAGGGACTATCTCGAAAAGGAGTACGGCTTTAAGCTCGTGGGGCTCATAGGGTCCTTTGACGATCGGAAAACACTCAGGGATTTTTTCGCACTCAACAAGGACATAAAGGGGCTCGGCTACACGCAGGCGAGCCACTTCCTCAGAAATATCGGCTACACTGATTACGCGATTCTCGACAAGAACGTTGCCAGGATGCTCCACGAGATCGGGGTTACGGATTCGGAGAAGCCTCCCTCCACGGGGAAGAAATACGTGGAGGCGGAAGAGAAGATGAAGGCCCTTTCGGATGAGCTGGGCATAAGCCTCGTCGAGCTCGACATGCTTCTATGGAGTTTTAAAACAGGACGTATACCGGTATGACATTGATACTTTTTATATTGGGATTCGTGCTCCTGGTCGTAGGGGCCGAAGCGCTCGTGCGCGGAGCATCCCGGTTGGGAGCCTATGCGGGTATATCGCCGCTTGTCATAGGCCTTACCATAGTCGCCTTCGGGACAAGCTCGCCCGAAGCCGCCGTGAGCATTGCAGCTGGCCTACACGGACAGGGGGACATTGCCCTAGGGAACGTCATCGGCAGCAGCATATTCAACATATTGTTCGTGCTGGGGCTGTCGGCGATGATAGTCCCGCTATTCGTATCGCGGCAGCTGGTAAGGCTGGACGTCCCGATAATGATAGGCTCGTCCGTGCTTCTTTACATATTGGCGCTCGACGGGAATATCGGGCTCGTGGACGGGCTGATTTTGCTCGCCGTTCTGGCGGCCTACGTAACCTTCCTTATAAGGGAGGCCCGGAAAGAAAGGAGCGTTATCTCGGACGAATTCGAAAAGGAGTACGGCGACGGGAGGAAAAACACCATTCTCCGCGACATTGTATTCATCGTGGCCGGGCTCGGGCTTTTGATCCTCGGCTCGAAGTGGCTCGTGGACGGCGCCGTTTACATAGCCGTCCGGCTCGGGGTGAGCCAGCTTATTATCGGGCTGACGATCGTAGCCGTGGGCACGTCGCTGCCGGAGGTTGCGACGTCGGTCGTCGCGAGCATACGCGGGGAGCGGGACATTGCCGTCGGGAACGCCGTCGGAAGCAACATATTCAACGTTCTGTTCGTGCTGGGAATCGCGAGCATCGTAGCACCGGGGGGTATCCAGGTTCCTGAATCTGTGCTCAGGTTCGACATGCTTATCATGCTTGCGGTATGTGTCGCTTGCATGCCTATTTTCTTTACCGGGAATATGATCGCAAGATGGGAAGGAGCGGTCTTTTTCCTATATTACATCGCCTATACGGTTTATCTTATTCTGGACGCCAGCGGGCACCATCTTCAGGACGGGTTCGGCCATGCGATGCTGTGGTACGTGATGCCGATCACCGCTCTTACGCTCCTGATATTCGCCGCGCGGTCCTTTCACCTGAACCGAAAGGCCGGGGCCTGACCAGAAGCGCTAGAGCTCGATTTCCGCGAATACCTCGGCGTATTCCACGACCGTGAGCCCGCCGGTTTGGTTAAAGACGGCGCGGTAACGGTTAAGGCCTTTCATCCCTTCGGAGTAATTCTTGTATTCGATCTGGCTCTTGTGGGCGTCGATGGCGGCTTCTTTAACGTGCATCTGAAGGGATATGTCCTCTATCCTGTCGTAGGAAGTAAGCGGCGTCCATACTTCGTAGCACCAGATCCTGAGCCCCTCCGGCAAAAGGCCCCTGTCCATTCCCCTGAGGGCTTCGAGGGCGGCCGAGGACACTGCCCTGTGTGTGGGATGCTTGTCGATTTCTGGGTGCGGTATGTAGATCTCGTGGGGCGAGAAGCGCTTTACAGCTTCTTTCAGCGCAGTAACGAAGGAGACGCCGTTTTCCGCCGAGCGCAGATCGCCGAGACCGAGGAGTATGAGGTACCCGATTCCGAGCACGGCCGTTGCGTTCCTTACCTCGGACGCCCTCAGCTCGGCCATCTCGTCTTCGCCGAGCCCATAGAGACTGGTGCTCCGCCTCCCGTCCGTCACCACCATCGATACGACGTTCACACCGGACTCGGTAAACTTCGCCACAGTCCCGCCCATACCTATTTCGAGGTCGTCCGGGTGGGGGGAAATAACCAGTATATTATCGCTCATACTATCTCCGTCCTTGACAATTGCCCCTTATCAATCACCATTAATTTAACTGAAAGGAGACCCGATTACATGGAATTTGAACCGGTTATAGGCCTCGAGGTGCATGCGCAGCTCGAGACCGAGTCCAAAATTTTCTCGACAGCATCGACGGCTTTCGGCGCAGAGCCCAATTCGCAGGTGACGCCGGTGTGCCTAGGCATGCCCGGGGTGCTGCCGGTCCTTAACAAAAAGGCATTAGAGCTTGCCGTAAAAGCGGCTCTCGCTCTTAACTGTACGATACACGAGCGCTCGCGATTTGCGAGGAAGAATTATTTTTACCCCGACCTGCCGAAGGGCTACCAGATCTCGCAGTACGAGGAGCCTTACTCTTCCGGGGGCTGGCTCGACATCCCTTCGGGCGAGGCGGTGAAGAGGATCAGGCTGACCAGGATACACATGGAAGAGGACGCGGGGAAGCTTGTGCATGACAACACCGGCAGCGGGAGCCTGGTAGACCTCAACCGCGCGGGCGAGCCGCTCATAGAGATCGTGAGCGAGCCTGACATTTCGGACGCCGACGAGGCTGTGGCGTATTTGAAGAAGCTCCGCTCGATACTGAGATACATAGGCGTCTGCGACGGCAACATGGAAGAGGGCAGCCTAAGGTGCGACGCCAACGTTTCGATACGCCCGAAGGGCTCGGACAAACTCGGCACGAAGGTCGAGATAAAGAACGTAAACTCCTTTAAGTTCATCCAGCGCGCGATCGAATACGAGATCAAGCGTCAGGAAGCCGTCATCGAATCCGGGGGCGAGATAGTCCAGGAAACCCGGCTTTACGACGCGGACAAGGGCGTCACATTTTCCATGAGGACAAAGGAAGAGGCCCACGACTACAGGTATTTCCCGGATCCGGACCTCCTCCCTGTGGAGATAAGCACAAAAGCCATAGAGGCGCTTAAGGCGTCTCTTCCCGAGCTGCCCGACGCGCGGCGCGACAGGTTCGAGAAAGATTACGGGCTCCCGGAGTACGACGCCGGCGTGCTCACATCCTCGCGCGAGATAGCCGATTATTTCGAGGAGGCGCTCTCGCATTACAAGAACCCCAAGACACTCGGCAACTGGATAATGACCGAGGTCCTCCGCGAGCTTCGTGATGAGGACGACATCTCGGCATTCCCCGTAACGGCCGACAAGCTGGCAGGGCTCTTGAATCTCATAGAGGACGGGACCATAAGCGGCAAGATAGCGAAGGACGTTTTCGCCGAGATGGTTTCGGGGGGCGGCACAGCAAAGGAGATCGTCGAAAAGAAGGGGATCAAGCAGATATCCGACAAGGGCGAGCTCGAAGGCCTCATCGCCGGGATACTCGAAAAGCATCCGGACGAGATA
>JBFWTW010000259.1:0-3884 GCA_050247635.1 Candidatus Dadabacteria bacterium
GGCATCGACCTGTCGGTTTAAAAGGGAAGGGATGATGGATAGGTGAAGGAGAGGCCAAAAACTAAATCCCCCCCTTTTCCTAAGGGTGGGTGAAAGGCAAAAACTGGATTCCCGATTAAGACACTCGGGAATGACAACCTTTAGAAAATTAGGGCGTCCGATTCCTCGCTTGCTCGAAATCGTCGTTCGAGATGACAAAACTCTTGACGGATTGCCGGCGGCAATGGCAATGCGTCGCTACTTCGAATTCCAGCCCCGAATTATTTAACATTTACAGCAATGACGGAATTGCATGCTGGCGTCAGGAGAAGAGCGCCCTTGCGGCCGCCTCGGTTATGAAGAGCGCTATCGCCCCCCAGAGGAAGTAGCGCCAGAGCTCGCTGAATACCTTTACGAATCCGGGCCGCCCATCGTCTCCCGGGGCCTGGCTTTCTATGGTTATCCTCGAAAGGTCGGACTCGGCCGGATCGACGTTCACTGAAAAGCTGTAGAGGGGTTTTGCGTCGCGGGTGACTGTGTATATGCCGGGGGTATCCGTCCCGGTGAACACGGGCTCCGCGCCCGAAAGCTTTGCCTTCAGGCCGCCGGGGGCTGAGACCTCGACCCCTTCCGTGCCGGGCGGGACGTCGATGGCGGCGATCTCGCCTGCGAGGTAGCTCCTCTTCCTTACCCCGGAATTGCCGCTCGTGTCCATGAGTTCCTTTACGACCGGTAGGAACACCGGAGATATCGGAAGGTCGTTCCAGGCGGTGTCTGCCGTGGACGCGAAGAGGTATACGCCCCCGCCGCCGATGCCCTTCCTCAAAAGGAACGGGTCGCCGGAGGCCGTGGAGAGTATTATCTCTGCCCCTTCTTCGGGGTATATCGAGAAGTAGCGGTTTACGCGGACGCTGCCGAGCCTTTCGCGGACGTCGCCGGAAAAGTCGCGGCCGCCGGGGCTTACGAACGTGCCCGCTTCCTGTATCGTAAGCAGCTGGCCGGGGAGGAGGTCCTTCAAAAGTGCGTTGTAGGAGGACGGCCTGATTCTGTCACCCGGAAATATGACGAGTGTCCCGCCGTTGGTCACGAATTCCCTTAGCGCCTCGGCGGTGGATGGAAGAATGTCGCCTGCGTTGGCGAGGAAGACGACCCCGTAGGGCGATAGGTCTTCCGAAAGAAACGCCTCGTTGTCCTTGACGGATACGGGCACGCCGGAAATCTCGGATATCGTTTCCCCGGCGCGCGCCAGGTAGTAGGCCTCGCCGAGCCTCGCTTCCTCGCGGGGGTCGCCGTCTATGATGAGTATCCCGGAGCCTTCGCCGCCGGTGAGGATAAAGTAGCGGGTGTCGTCTATCGGGAGGCTGTCCTTATCGATGCTTGCCGTTCCGTGGCCGGGCGCGGCTGCATCGCCTTCCGGAGGGAGCGTGAATTCCTTTACGGCCTTTTCACCGGGCCCGACGTCGAGGTGCGCATTCACATCGTGCCCGTCGAGGCTCACCCTCGCAAGAAGGCCGCGGGCCTCTTCGGGGGAGAAGTTAGATACTCCAATTTCGAGTGTTGTCCCGTCCTTGCCGCGGCTCGCCGAGGCCGAGCTGACGGCCCTGTTGGGCGAGGCTTCGCCGTCCGTGACATCGACGACGCGGAGCCAGCCGCGGGGGGCCGGGGTTTCACGCCAGCCGTTTTTCTGCATGTCGGTGAGGAACATCACTTCTTTCTTTTCGGGCGGAGAGTCGGAGAGGGCGGCGTATACCTCCGCGAGCCGCTTTTCGTTATCGGCGTAGGTTGCGCTGAGCTTTATCTCCCCCGCTTCCTGCCTGAGACCGGCCATGTCGCTCGACGGGGATAGCCTTTCGCCCGGCTTTGCGACGAGCGGCGCGACGATGGCGAAGCTCCCGTCGGGGAGGGAGGAGATCGTATCCCTCGCCATTTTCACCGCTTTATCGAAGCGGCCGCCCCAGCCCATACTGAAAGAGTTGTCAACGACGACGGCGATTGACCGGGGGCCTTCCACGCCCGCCGGAGCGAACGAAAAGAGGGAAGGGCGCGCGAATACGAGCACCAGAAGGGCTATGACGAGGGCCCGGAGCAGGAGGAGCAGGATGTCCTTGAGCCGGGACCTTACGGCGCTGTCCCCCCGCGAGGCGAGGAGGAACGTTATGGCCGGGAACTTCTTCACCGCGCCGCTCTTCCGGGATATAAGATGCGCTATTACCGGAAGCGCCAGGGCGGCGAGTCCTATAAGAAAATACGGGCTAAGGAAGGAAAAATTCAAGAAACCTCACTCTCGTTATTTATCTGCTATGAGGATAAGCGGCTCTTCGACAGGCCTCGACGTGGGGGCGAATACGTATCGCGATTCGTACTCGTGGCACGTTTTCCTGAGGGTGTCCATGAACTGCCTCATCCTCTGAATGTAATTATTTCTGACCTCTCCGGCGTCGACAATGACCCTCTGGCCGTTTTCCATGTCTTCGAACTCGAAGGAGCCCCGGAAGGAGAACTCCGTTTCGTCCTCGTGGAGGACGTGAAAGAAAACGGCGTCCCTGCCCGCGGCGTTAAGCATCTGGAGGCATTTGCGTATGTCGGCCTCGTCGGTGAGAAGGTCGGAGACTATGACGAATGCCGAGTCCCTCCTGTAGACTTCGAGCGCACGTGCAACGGACTCGGAGAGCGCTGTCCCTCCGGCAGAAGAAGCCGAGCCGAGCATGTCGAGTATGGGAGCTATCGATGGGTTGCCCGCGCGTGGCGGGATGACGTCCACGCCCTCGCCGGAGAAGACCCCCGCGCCGACAGCGTCGCCCTGCCGGAGGAGGAGGTAGGAAAGCGTGGCGGCGAGCCTCCTGGCGTAGTCGAGCTTCGTCGCCCCCTCGGCGCCGTAGCCCATGGACGCGCTCGTATCGACGAGCACGCACCAGTCGAGGTTGACCTCGTCCTCGAACTTCCTTACGTAGAGCCTGTCGTGGCGCCCGTAGAGCCGCCAATCGACCTGGCGGAGCTCGTCGCCCCGGTTGTACTCCTTATACTCCATGAAGTCGGGGCTTATACCCCTGTAGTAGCTCTTGTGTATGCCCGCTTTCCTCCCCCTTACGCGGGAGGGGGAGCGGAAGAAAAAGCGCCTCAGGCGCGAGGCTGTTTCGAGGTCGAGTAGGGAATTGAAATCCGTGCCCGGCATCAGAAAAGTATAACCGGGGAGAGATCAGGATTCATTAATTTCGGGTATTTCGGGGATCGTCAGGCGAGGAGTGTTTCGATTTCTTCTGTTACGGAGTCTTCTTCGAGGTTTTTGGCTATCGAGATTTCCTTTACGAGAAGGGAGCGCGCGGTGTCCATGATGCGCTTTTCGCCGAAGGAAAGGTCCTTGCCTTTCTGAAGGAGGCTTATGTCGCGGAGGACGAGCGCGACCTCGAAGATGTCGCCGCTTTTGAGCTTGTCGGAGTATTCACGGTAGCGCTTGTTCCAGCTTTGGCCGCCGTTCTGGTGGTTGCCGTTCTTTTCTTTGCTTTTGAGTATGTCGTAGATTCTGATGATCTGTTTGCGGGTGATTACGGGCCGGAGGCCCACAGTCTGCGCATTATCGGTCGGGACCATTAGGGTGACATCGCTGTCAACGACCTGAAGAATATAAAAATCCCTTATGGTGCCGCATATTTCCTTGGATTCGACTGCCCTTATCTGAACAACCCCATGAGCAGGATAAACAGCCTTGTTGCCTACTTTAAATGCCATGATTCAGGAAACTCCTATGTGTGTGAAAAGGTGGCGCCCCAAGAAACAATCTATCACATTTCTGACCGCCGGTCAAATAAAGGAGCCTGTCCCCGTGGAAGCGAGCGGGCGGATGAAGGACGGCGGACGCGCGCTTATGCATAGCAATTTTCCCTTGAAATCGTATGCGGCTTGAGATA
>JBFWTW010000260.1:0-3816 GCA_050247635.1 Candidatus Dadabacteria bacterium
CCCTGAATGATCTTAACGGCCCTGTCGCAAGCATCCCTGTCGGGCGATGCGATGTTGACCCTGCCGCTGTCGTCGATGTCTATCTGTGCGCCGGTAACCTCGACTATCTTCTTTATGGTCTTCCCGCCGGAACCGATGACGTCCTTTATCTTCTCAGGGTTTATCTGAATGGAGATTATCCTCGGCGCGAACGGCGATATATCGCCCCTCGGCTGATCGAGTATTTCGGACATCTTGTCGAGTACGACCATCCTGGCGTTATTCGCATGTTCGAGCGCCGCCGAGAGTATGTCCCTCGTGACACCGATAACCTTAATATCCATCTGGAGCGCGGTGACGCCCGCCCTCGTGCCGGCAACTTTAAAGTCCATGTCGCCAAGGTGGTCCTCGTCGCCGAGAATGTCCGTCAGGATGACGAAGCTGTCTTCTTCTTTAATGAGGCCCATCGCTATGCCGCCCACAGGCGCGCTTATGGGTACGCCCGCGTCCATGAGCGAAAGCGCCGCGCCGCAGACAGTCGCCATCGAAGATGAGCCGTTCGATTCCAGAACATCCGAGACGACCCTCACCGTGTACGGGAACTGGTCCTTCGGCGGAAGCACCGGCAGCATCGCCCTTTCGGCGAGCGCGCCGTGCCCAATTTCCCTTCTGCCCGGCCCAAGCCTGTGGCTGACTTCACCTACGCTGTACGGAGGGAAGTTGTAGTGGAGCATGAAGGTCTTCGTGATGTCGCCCTCGAGGGAATCGATCCTCTGCTCGTCGTACGCAGTCCCGAGCGTCGCGGTAACCGCAGCCTGGGTCTCGCCCCTCGTAAAGAGCGCCGAGCCGTGGGCGCGGGGAAGGAACCCGACCTGGCCGTATATGTTCCTGACGTCGGTATAGCCCCTGCCGTCGAGCCTTATCTGGTCTTTAACGATAAGGTCCCTGACGAGGGCCTTAAGAACCTTCTCGAAGGGCTTTGAAATTTTTACTTCCTCTTCTTCGGGATGAAGAGAGGCTATGTGCTCTTCGGTTTCCTGCTTGATGCTCTTTATGCGCTCGCGCCTTTCGGCCTTTGAGGAAGATACGAATGCTTCCTTAAGCTTCTGCCCGGCGAACGTCAGTATCTCGTCCTGAATAGGGTCTTCCTCGGCCAGGCCTTCGTACTGCCGCTTTTCCACGTCGAGCCCGGAAATAAGGTCTTCCTGGAGCTTTACGAATTCCTGAATGGACTCGTGGGCGAACATGAGCGCGTCTACGATCTCGGTCTCGGGAACTTCGTTCGCTCCGCCTTCGACCATTACTATTGCGTCCTTCGTGCCCGCGACCACTATATTCATGTCGCTCTCGGCGAGCTCTTTCTTCGTCGGGTTACAAACGAACTGCCCGCCAATCCTGCCAACCCTCACGGCGGCAAGCGGCCCGGCAAACGGGACGTCCGAAACCATGAGCGCGGCCGAGGCCGCCGTAATCGACAACACATCCGGGTCGTGGTCGGCGTCGGCCGAAAACACGGTGACGATGATCTGCGTCTGGAATGTGAAATCTTTCGCGATGAGCGGTCTTATAGGTCTGTCTATAAGCCTCGAAGTAAGAACTTCCTTTTCGTTCGGCCTTCCTTCACGCTTGAAGTAGCCGCCGGGTATTTTCCCCGCTGCGGACGGCCTTTCCTGGTAGTTGATCGTAAGGGGAAGGAAATCTTCGCCCTCGGTCTTATCAGCCACTGCGACTACCGTGGCCAGGACTGCCGTATCCTCGTTACGCGCGAATACCGCCCCGCTGGCCTGTCGCGCCAACGAGCCCGTATCGAGCTCGTATCGTTTCCCGAAAATCTGGGTTTCGACTTTCTTTGGTTGATTGCTCAAAACTAAACCTCCTTAAACCCTACTTTCGCAGTCCGAGTTTCTGTATGAGTTCCGGATAGCTCTCCGGTTTGTGCCTTTTAATATAGTTGAGAAGCCTTCTTCTCTTCGCAACCAGCGATACAAGCCCGCGCCTCGAATGAAAATCCTTCGGCGCCTTCTCCGCATGAGCCGAAAGGTCCTGTATGCGGCGGCTAAGTATAGCCACCTGGACCTCGGACGAACCGACGTCTTTCGGATGATGAGCGAATTCGCTTATTATCTGTGATTTCTCTTCCTTATCTATAGGCATTTAATGCCCTCCTCAGTAAGATATATAAAAACATCCGCCTTCAATTCAGGACGCGGAGCAGCTTGAGCACGACTTCGCCGTCTTCGGCGGCGCCCAAGCCCGATGCATCCATAGACGCCTCCGTGACGGAAATGAGCTTGCCGTCTTCGTAGACGCCCAGTTTGTCGCCTGTCTTGAAATCGGGGATGCCGATATTTTTTAAACTTGTCTTTCTTATCTGTTTTCCTGCTTTTATCTCCGCCGCCACGTCGCGCCCGACGTCGACGCGCGCCATGTGCGACAACGCGTCTTCGAGCGGCATAAACCTGACGACGCCATTCGTCAAATCTTCGATCGTCACGGCGCGCTCGATCCCGAAGCCGTCGCTTTCGATCCTTCTCAGCTCCGCAAGGTGCCCTCCGCAGCCGAGCTCGTCGGCTATATCGGATGCCAGCACGCGCACATACGTCCCGCGCGAACATTTTACCATAATCCTGATAAAGGGCGGATTTAAATCCAGGAGCTCTAGTTCCTTTATCGTCACGCTTCTCGGAGCTCTTTCCACTTCAACCCCCTTTCGAGCATAGTCGTAGAGCCTTACCCCGCCCTTCTTCAATGCCGAAAACATTGGGGGAATCTGGTTAATTTTACCTATAAATTTAGAAAATACACCTTGAAGCGCGATTTTATCGACGTCCGGATGCGGCTCCTCGGAAAGGACTTTCCCGGTGAGATCCATGGTGTCGGTCCTTACGCCTAGCCTTATTAGCGCCTCATATTTCTTGTAACCGCTATTCATGAAAGGAATTATTTTCGTGGCGTCGTTTACGCAAATCGGCAAAACGCCGGTGGCGAACGGGTCGAGCGTTCCCGTATGGCCCGATTTTTTTATTTTAAGAAGCCTGTTTACGGTGTTTACCGCGGCCCTCGAGGTTATTCCTTCGGGCTTGTCGAGGACTATGACCCCATTCATTTAAGCTCCTCGCTTATACAACCGAACACCTTGGCCTGCACTTCGGCAAGGTCACCTTCGACAGAGCAGCCGGCTGCCTTTTTGTGCCCGCCGCCCCCGAAACGCTCGGCTATCCTGGCGACGTCCACGTCCCCCTTGGACCGGAGACTTATCTTCCAGAGGGGAGAGCCGTTCCCGGTCTCTTCCCTGAACGCGACCGCTACCTCAACGCCCTTTATGCTCCTCGGTATGTTGACGAGCCCTTCGGTATCCTCCCTCCGCGCGCCGGCTTTTTCGAACATGCACCTGTCGATCACGACCGAGGCGACCCTGTTCCCCTCGGATACGCGGAGCGTCGGGAGAACGAGACCGATGAGCTCGAGCTTGCGGAGCGGCTCGCTCTCGAAGAGGGCCTCCGAGATTTCGGAAGGGTCAACTCCGTAGCCGACAAGCTCGGAAGCATCCCTGAACGTAACAGGGTTTGTATTCGAATACCTGAACGACCCGGTGTCGCTTACTATAGTAGTGTATAAATTTTTTGCTATTGCCTCGTCTATCCCGACATTCATCGTCTTTAAGAGAAGGTATACGATCTCGCCCGTCGAAGAGGACCCGGGATCGAGAAGATGTATGTCGGCCGAGCTGCTGTTCGTCTGATGGTGGTCTATTATGGCGACCTGTCTGCATCGGCCGGCCTTAAGGAAATCCTCGAACTCGTCCCCGGCCCGGCCCGTTCCTGTGCAATCGACGGC
>JBFWTW010000261.1:0-3803 GCA_050247635.1 Candidatus Dadabacteria bacterium
CGGAAAGCCGCCCAGTGTGAGTTCAACGGCGAACGTAGGCGCGGCCATAGATAGAGCCAATAAAAACATAAAAAGCCATTTGGCTTTACTCATCTCTCCTTACCTCCTTTGATTTAGTTTTAAAGTTCTGAGCTTACTTTATATAAATCACGTAATTTTGTCAAGGGGTTTTTTGAGGCTCCCTTGTGCAAGCTTTCTTCATCTTCTCTCCGATTTAGACATTGTATCACACTTTGTCTAAAAATCTAGCTCAAATTTGTAAAAATCACAAAATTCTCCATAACCGTAATAGGATTATACAACATCCTTAATGTAAACACTACAGTCTTTTCAAACCTTGGGGCAAACACCGCCTTAACCGTACATTGATTACGGCTTAACAATGACGCGATACCTTTTGACTACATATGAAGATACTCATAATGTCGGATATACACGCAAATTGGTACGCCACCGAGGCCATACTCGCACGGGAGAGCTACGACGCCCTTATTTTTCTGGGGGATGTGGTGGATTTCGGCCCGGACCCGCGAAGGTGCATCGACTTCCTGATGGAGTCGGCAAGGATGCGCTTCTGGGGGGTGAGGGGCGAGCACGACCACGCCATGGCCTTCGGGACAGGCGCTTCTCCCGGCGGCGAGATGGAAAGGATATCGAACGTATCCCGCGAATGGGGCGAGGGTCTGCTTTCGAGCGGAGAGGTAGGATTCCTGAGAAGGCTTCCTCTCGAAGAGAGGATATCCCTGGACGGAATGGACTTCGAGCTTGCCCATAGGCCCGACCCCGAGACCCTCCCGGTCCTCGAGCGCGGGAAGGAAAGAACGGATCCCGTTTCCTGCCGTAAGTTCATACTTGTCGGCCATTCCCACAAACCTTATATAAGGAGCTTCGGCGACACTGCGGTCCTGAACCCGGGCTCGGTAGGTCAGCCGAGGGATAACGACCCCCGCGCATCTTACGCGGTGATCGAGGACGGCGAGGCCTCTATAAGACGGGTGAAGTACGATATAGAGAAAACCGTCAAAGGCCTCGAAAGAAGCAGAATGCCTTACGAAATAAAGGGCCGGCTTATATCGATGCTGCTTTCCGGCGCGGCTGCCGGCTAGTCGGAAATTCCTCCTCTCAATTTTCCCTCACGCGCACCTTTTTCACGCTATACACTGGCCCATCCCGGGCTACGCCGGGATTTTTCCGCCCGCTAATTCACGGCGGCGCTAGCTTACCTTAATAATAGATAGGGCAATAAAAAACCCGCTGCCGGGGCTTGCACCCGGCAGCGGGTTTTGGAGGTCTCGGACTGAACTAAAGGGAGATGATCTATTTTCTCATTATTCGTTCACCCATCGGTCCCGGCCGGATTAGAAGTTGGCCTGTACCTGCGCCCTGACGATGTTCTCGTCTATATCGGGAGCGTTCTGAGTGTATTCATTCCTTATAAACGAGTAGCTTAGCTGAACCTTCCATTTGTGAGATTTGGAAAGGTAATAGTTGACGCCCGGTGTTAATTCCCACTGCGAGCTTTCAAGGCTGACGCCGGGAGGTACTACGCTGCCGCTCGTATCATAGTCGATGTATGCGTACCTGGCCGCGAATTCAAATGTCTTCGGAAGAAGGAACACGCCCGCCTGTACCCTAAAGCCCTGATCGTAAGCAGTACCCTGACCGCCGGTGGCCGGATTGAGCCATCTGCCGTCATACTCACCCTCTATGTTGAACCACGGCATCTTGAACATGATGTCGCCGGTTATCTGGCTAAAGTCAACGTCATTCCCCATTTCCAGGGAGGCTATCCTGTCGCAAGCGCCGCCGTTGGGCTCTTTTACGTCACAATTAAGACCCGGTAACGTAGAGCCGCCGGCGCCTATTACGAAAGTAGGAGCCTTGGCGAAATTGGGAGTAAGACCGTAATCTTTCGCCGTTGAATATGTGCCGTTCGCATCGAACTTGTCATCGCCGTCTCCGCCCAGGCCTAGCTGAATCCTGCCGACGTAGAGCATGTTGGAATCCACGCTGGTCCCATTTATACCGTCCCCGTTAAATATGCCCACGGCATATGAAAAATTATTATGTGCTCCGAGGGCGCCCTGGAGCGCGAAACCGCGATCCCTTTCCAGTGAAAATTGCTCGTTAACAATAGATCTTTCAACAAGCTGGAGAGCCGAAGATGACTGCAGCTCTTCTTTGTTGAAAGGAACCTTCCACTGCCCTATCCTGGGACCGATCGTATTCACATACTGAGCTGTGAAATACATATCCTTCATCAGCTGGCTGCTGGTGGGGTCGATCATGAACTTATAATAGAACCAGGGTGCGAACGCAATACCCGACCACGATAGCTCAAGCCTTCTGAGACGAAAGTTTGTCGCTACATCCTCATTGTCGGTATCATCTACATAACCCTGTATCTGGGCGAGTATGCCGAATTTCATCTTGAACGGCATTCCTTCTTTATCGGTCGATTCGAAAACGAAGCCGCTGTCATACTTGGCCAGAAACTTGTTATACCACGCATCTTCCGCCTCAACCTGTTTCTGATTGATTTGAGAAAGCGTCTGATCCGACTGCTGCTGGGCATTCTGTAACGTCTGTACCTGCTGCTGGAGCTGCTGGATCTGTTGCTGGTTCTGCATCTGTAACTGCCGTATCTGCTCCTGTAATTCCTCAATCTGCTGCTTGGTCGACTGCGCTGCCGCGTCTGTCACAAAGAGCGGTAAAACGAGCGCAGCGGCGAATAGCAGCTTCGCTAGAGTTTTCATCTCGCACTTCCTCCTTTACAAGAATTTGGACTATCAAGATAAAAGAGCAGGGTTAATATGATGTGAAATCGATGTTAAGATACGGTTAACGGACTGACGGAATCATTGAACGGCGGGCGTTATCGTTTATTCTAAAGGTAAAATTTCCTATATACTTAATACAGGTTAGGTTGAATGACTGAAAAACTTATAACGGTAGTTGACGACGAAGAGGACATAGTCAAGCTCGTAGGGCATCATCTGAAAAGAGAGGGATTCCAGGTCAAGGAGTTCCACAACGGAAGGGATTTTCTTTCCTATGTGAATTCCGTCGTCCCGGATCTTGCGGTCCTCGACATAATGCTTCCGGGTATAGATGGCCTCGAGATTTGCAGGATTCTTAAAAACAAGGCGAGCACCGCATCGGTGCCGATAATAATGCTGACGGCCAAGGCCTCCGAGGCGGACGTCGTGGTTGGGCTCGAGCTCGGGGCCGACGATTACATAGTAAAGCCCTTCAGCCCGCGCGAGCTCGTCGCCAGGGTAAAGACCGTCCTCAGAAGGACGAGCGCCAGGGATTCCGAAGACGACGAGATAAAAATCGGGCCGCTCGCCATCAACACCGAGAAATACGAGGTATCGGTGGACAACGAAAAGGTCGTCCTCACCACCACGGAATTCAAGATACTCGAAGTCCTGGCGAGCGGTAAGGGAAGGGTGTTTACAAGGGACCAGCTTCTTAAGAAAAAGAGGCTCTGGGGGGACGACAAGCTGGTGTACGACAGGACGATCGACGTTCACATTAAGAACCTCAGGGAAAAGCTGGGCACTGCGGGGAATCTCATAAAGACCGTAAGAAGCATAGGGTACAAACTCGAAGAGTAGGCGGCTATTGAGCATATTCTGGAAACAATTCCTTGCCTCCGTTTTAATAATCCTGATAACAATCTCTCTGTTCGTGTTCCTCGTAATCGGCGAGCTAAGGAGCTACGACGAGTCGGTCACAGGGGAAATGCTCCTAACGTCGGCGAAAGTCGTGGGCGAAACATTAAGGCCCGCAGTCGAAGG
>JBFWTW010000262.1:0-3757 GCA_050247635.1 Candidatus Dadabacteria bacterium
ACGAAGTCTGGGACAAGGTCTCCGCCGAGAGCGACAGCTGCCTCAGGGTAAGGTGTCCATACTACTCCCGCTGCTTTTTCTACAAGTCCCGCCGCGAGATAGCTTCCTCCCAGCTCCTTGTCGTCAATCACCACCTCCTCTTTTCGGACCTCGCCATAAAGAGCGCCTCCGAAAAGAGCGACGCCGGCATACTCCCGCCGTATAAAAGGGTTATATTCGACGAGGGCCATCACATAACAGACGCCGCCACGTCCCACTTCGGCATGCGGGCGACGAAGTTCGGAATAATCAGGGTCCTCCGGCGGCTCAAGAGGAAATCCAAATCCGGCGAATCGAAGGGGCTAATATCCTACGCCGCCGCGCTCGCCTCACAGCTCACCGAGAATATCCGGAAGGGCTCGATAGGAGACGCGCTGAAGAGGGTCGAAAAGAACCTCTCCCCGCGCGTGGACGACGCCGAGGAAAACGTCCGCGAATCATTCGATGCCCTCTTCCGCTTCACCCTCTCGCTCACCCGCGAGCGCGACCCCGCGGCCGAGGAGGTCAGCATACGCGTAACCGAATCCACATTCTCACGTGAGTGGTGGAAGGAGGTAGACGGCAGATTCTCCATACTCAGGATAAGGCTGAAGGAGCTCGCCGACGAGATAAAATACTTCACCGACTTCCTGCTCGACTACGAATCCGACGGCGACGTCGCAAAGCTCCTGGTCGAGTTCCGGGGCGTCGGGAACAAGCTCGACTACTACGCCGACGTTATAGAAACCTTCCTCTCGCAGGAAGACGACGGCAACGTCAGATGGGTCGAAGGAAGGGAGGGCAGGGGGACCATAATCTCGGGGCTCGGCCTCTCGCCGCTCGACATCTCGCAGCCGCTTAAAGAACGCCTCTACACAAAATGCGGAACGGTCGTGATGACGTCCGCCACGATGGCCGTTAAAAAGAGCTTTCATTTCATAAAATCCGGCCTCGGACTCGAAGACGACGACAGGGTGTCGGAAACCATTCTGTTTTCGCCGTTTAACTACCGGGAGCAGCTCCTCCTCGCCGTCCCGCACGACCTCCCCGAGCCTGGAACGAGGGAATACCCCGATGCAATATGCCCGGTGATTCTCGAGGCTGTAAAGGCGGCCGGCGGAAACGCGCTCATACTCTTTACGTCCTACAGTCTCCTCGATAACGTCTACAGAAAGATCTCTGGCGAGCTCGAGCTCTCCGGCATCCCCGCCCTTAAGCAGGGTGCGCTCCCGCGGGGCCGCCTTCTCGAAAAATTCAGGCGCGAGGCAAGGTCCGTTCTATTCGCGACGGACAGCTTCTGGGAAGGCGTGGACGTCCCCGGCGACGCGCTCAGCCTCGTAATCATATCGAGGCTCCCGTTCAGGGTGCCGACCGAGCCGATAGTCGAGGCCCGCGTCGAGCACATGGAGCAGCAGGGCATAAACTCGTTTACGGAATACAGCGTCCCGGTCGCTGTCCTCAAATTCAAGCAGGGGTTCGGAAGGCTGATAAGAACGAAAACGGACAGGGGGGCGGTCCTCGTTCTCGACAGAAGGATTATAAGCAAATTCTATGGCAGGTATTTCCTGGATTCCCTTCCCCCGAGCGGGCGCATAACCGCGGGGTCGGGTGACATAATCTCCAGGCTGAAGCAGTTTTTCTCGGAACCTTACTGAGCGCGCCCGTTCCGCGCGCAGCCGCCGGCTATGCTGCACGGCGCTTCGCTATTGTCAGATTAAGTCGAGCGACGAGGAATTGCCTTCCGGCACGTCGACCGAACCCGAGCAGTGCATTACGCCCGGCGTAATCAGCACGACTGCAAGGGTGAAGAAAATCGCCGTCACCCTCAGCTTTCTGGATACTCTCTTGAGCAGTTCCATTTTCCTATCCTCCTTTTTCTAACCTTACTTTAATCTTCTTTACTTTCCTGGCGCGACTACTATCGTGTCGCCGGGGCTCGCGTTCTTGGCGGACGTACCTATGCCCCCCTCGCACTGGCAGCCGTAAAGAAATCCTAGCGCCACGATACACAGCGCCGGGAGAATCATGTTCTTGTTGATAAAAAGCGACCTCAGAACTTTCATGTTCACACCCCCGCAATTTTTATTCGTATTCGGTCTCTTCTAACTGTCTAACCGACACTAATAATTATAAAATCTAATAATATCACACTAATATTACGGCGGCAACAACTTTTCGTCCGGCCCCTTGGCCGCATCATGACTGCAGGGATTTGACTATCTTCCTTACTAAAAACCTCGGCGTGAATCTCAAGAATAAGGGTATCAGCTTCTGCTTTATCCCCGGGAGCACAATAACTTTCCCCTGCCTGAACCCTTCGTACCCTTCCCTGACGACCGGTCCCACATCCATGAGGCTCATCTTGAAAAGAAGCGAATCGTCGAGCGCCGACTTCTCCCCGAACTCCGTCTTCACCGGTCCCGGAGCGAGGCACGAGATCTTTATATTGGGATTGGTTATCTCTTCGGATATCGCCTCCGTAAGGGAAAGCACGTAAGCCTTGGTCGCGTAGTATACGGCGAGGTTCGGCCCCGGCTGAAACCCCGCGAGCGACCCCACGTTCAATATCCCGCCGCGCCCCCTCTCTATGATCCCCGGAAGGAAGAGCCTCGTAAGATGCGTGAGAGCAACAACATTCACCTGCACCATGTCGATCTGGCCGTCCATGTCGATATTCGCGAACGGGCCCCTCAGTCCGAAGCCGGCGTTGTTCACGACGACGTCCACGTCTATCCCCGCTGCCTTGAGCTCCTCGAATATCTCCTTCGGGGCTTCGGGGTCGGACAAGTCCTTCGGGAGCACGTAAACGTCAACCCCGAACTCGTCCTTAAGCTCTTCCGCGAGGGCGTCCAGTCTCTCTTTCCTCCTCGCGACCAGCACCAGGTCCGATTTGTCTCCGGCAAAGAGCTTCGCCAGCTCCCATCCTATCCCCGACGACGCCCCGGTAATGAGTGCCCTTTCAGCGGCCATATCGTTTTTCCCTCCCTGTGTTAAGGCTGTTTTTAATGTTTACACCGCAGGCTTATTATGTCAATGAAAATGCGGCCTGCATTCCGCTCATTCCAGCTTTTTCAGATACGCCGTCCCGCCGAGGTTACTCATCTGCCCCATTATCCACGCCTGCCGCTCCCTTACGTATTCGGACGGCCTCCCCGGCGACATCCTCTCCGGGTTCGGCAAGACGGCTGCTATGAGCGCAGCCTCCGCCTTCGTAAGGCTCTTAGCCGGCTTTCCGAAATAAATCTCCGCCGCCTTCTCAGCCCCGTATATCCCGGGCCCGGTCTCCATCACATTCAAATACACTTCGAGTATCCTCTTCTTCCCCCAGAGCGTCTCGATTAAAAATGTAAAGTAGGTCTCCGCCCCCTTCCTCGTCCACGTCCTCGACGGCCAGAGGAACACATTCTTCGCCGTCTGCTGGCTTATCGTGCTCGCCCCGCGGAGCCGCTTGCCGCTCTGCTTGTCCTCGATTGCATCGATTATCGAATCCACGTCGAAGCCGCTATGCTCGGGGTAAATCTGGTCCTCCGCAGCGATGACGGCGAGCTTCATGTTCCCAGAGATTTCGCCGTAACCCTTCCACTCTTTTTTGATCGGTTGCCCCTCCCTGAAGTACTTCATAACCATTAGCGGCGTCACGGGCGGATGCACGTACTTATAGAGGAAAACCCACCCCACGGTGACCAAAAGCACGAACAGGACGGCCTTAAAGACGAATTTCGCGACTCTCCATGCAAAG
>JBFWTW010000263.1:0-3733 GCA_050247635.1 Candidatus Dadabacteria bacterium
TATCTCTCCCTCATGGGCTGCGAGGGCGTCGTGGAGCCTCTGCTCTATCTTGGCGAGCTCCTCTTCCTTAATGTCTGGCCTGATAATGTATAAAGTCTCGTAATACCTCGGCTTTACAGCCATAGTTCAAAACCTCCTGTCTTGGTCTTTGCGGCCCCGCCCGAAATCGACGGAGCGACAGATAAAACCTAATCCGGACTATTCTACCCGGAAATATCGATTTGTGAATACTTTGAATGTTTGTGGAAAGAAGTGACGGGGATGGAGAAATAGAAAGGGCGGGGGGCCCGTTGAGGCCGCCCGCCCGGTTTTGTTTACGATATTAACAGCGGTGCTATAACAACGGATACGATGGACATCAGCTTGATCAAGATGTTCATAGCAGGTCCTGAAGTATCCTTGAACGGGTCGCCGATGGTGTCGCCGACGACAGCCGCCTTGTGGGCATCCGAGCCCTTACCGCCGAGGTTGCCCTCTTCGATGTATTTCTTGGCGTTGTCCCACGCTCCGCCCGAGTTTGCCATCATGAGGGCGAGCATAACGCCGGTGACGATCGAGCCGGCGAGAAATCCGCCGAGGCCGTCGGCCCCGAGTAAGAGCCCGATGACCAGAGGCGCCGCGACTGCGATTACGCCCGGGATGACCATTTCCCTAAGCGAAGCGTCTGTGCTGATAGCGACGCATGACGCGTAGTCGGGCTTTCCCTCACCCTCGAGGAGTCCTGTGATTTCCCTGAACTGCCTCCTTACCTCTGCGACCATCTTCTGAGCCGTTCTGCCGACGGCGCCCATCGTGAGCGCTCCGAGAAGGAACGGCACTGTGCCGCCGATGAGGAGGCCCGTAACAACGTGGCTGTTCGTGAGGTCGATCGAGGTGAGTCCAACGGCCTTTGTGTACGCTGCGAAAAGAGCGAGAGCTGCGAGTGCGGCCGAGCCGATCGCAAAGCCCTTTCCGATAGCAGCGGTGGTGTTTCCGAGCGAATCCAGCTTGTCGGTGATCTTTCTGGTCTCAGGTCCGAGCCCTGCCATTTCCGAGATGCCGCCCGCGTTATCGGCCACTGGCCCGTAGGCGTCGACCGACATCGTTATACCGATTGTCGCGAGCATGCTGACGGACGCGATACCTATGCCGTAAAGTCCGGCGAAGTAATACGAGAGCCCTATCGCGATCGCAACGGTGATAACCGGAAGCGTGGTGCTGAACATACCGACCGCAAGCCCTTCGATAATGTTGGTCGCTACGCCCGTCTGAGACGCTTCGGCTATTTTCCTGACAGGGGTGCTCGAAGTGTAATACTCTGTAAGAAGCCCTATCGCGATGCCGGAGAGGAGCCCGAGCACACATGCGAGCCATATCCAGAGTATGTTCTGTATGCCGTCTACGAGCCCTACCGCAAGGAGCACTACCAAAGAGGCGGCGAGGTATATACCGCCCGCGTAGAATGTCGCCCTTCTTAAAACGAGCTGCGGTTCGAGGTCCTTCATCCACTCGACGCTCTTCGAGCCTATGATGGATGAGAAGCTTCCGATAGCGATAAGTATGATAGGTAAGGACATGAGAGCGATTTCGTTGTGTCCGCCAGAGGCCGCTATGACTATCGTCGCGACTACTGCGCCTACGTAAGACTCGAAAAGGTCAGCGCCCATACCGGCCACGTCTCCCACGTTGTCGCCGACGTTGTCTGCGATCGTCGCAGGGTTCCTGGGGTCGTCTTCCGGTATACCGGCCTCTACCTTGCCCACGAGGTCGGCTCCGACGTCAGCACCCTTCGTGTAAATACCGCCGCCGATCCTGGCGAAGAGTGCGACCGAGCTTGCGCCCATGGCGAATCCGCCGAGAATGTCACCGAAATGGACCGCGAAACGGGCGAGTCCCTCTGCGTCTGTCGGATTGTCTGGAATACCTATGCCGAGTACGAAGGCCACCGAAAGTCCGAGAAGACCTATGCCGGCAACCGAAAGGCCCATTACGTTTCCGCCCTTAAACGCGACCGTAAGCGCCTTGCCCTGTCCTTCGCTGGAGGCGGCGTGCGCTGTCCTGACGTTGGCCTTGGTTGCGGATTTCATACCGAAAAACCCGGCCGTCATGGAACAAAAAGCGCCCGCTATATACGCTACTGCAGTGGTCCAGCTTATGAACAGCCCGAGAAGTACGAATACTACCGCCACGAATATGCCGATAATCCTGTACTCTCTCTGTAGAAAAACCATCGCCCCTTCGTGAATGGCCGAGGCGATTTCCTTCATTTTGTCACTTCCTTCAGGGAGTGAAGAAATCTCCCTGTAAACCATAAAGGCATAAACCAGAACGGCTATGCCGAGTACGGTTCCGAATAATGCCGCTATAACTTCTCCCATTAAATTACACCTCCTTTGTCAAATAGCAGGATTCCTCATGCTTGATTAATGTTGATTTTCGGCGGGCCTGACGTTGAATTTGTTCATTGTCCGTTCAAGCCCGTTCTCTATTAATTCAAATACCGCGTCGGCAGCCGTTTCGACCGACATTTTCACGGCATCGCTCTCCCCGCTTCCGAACTTCGAAAGCACGTGTGAAGCCCCTTTCGATTTTTCCCCCGGCTTGCCTATACCCATCCTTATCCTCACGAAGTCGGGGCTCCCGATCCTTTCTACTATCGACCTTATGCCGTTGTGCCCCGCGCTTCCCCCTCCTGCCTTAACCCTCACGGTGCCCGACGGGAGGTCCATTTCGTCGTGAATTACAATAATGTCCGGTGGAGATATGTTGTAGAAAACTGCAGCCTCCGACACCGCCTCGCCGCTCCTGTTCATATAGGTCTCCGGCTTGAGGAGGATCAGCCTTTCCCCCGATATAACCCCTTCACCGTAACTGCCCCTGAATTTCTTTTTCGTAAGGTCGATGCCCGCCCTCCGGGCGATTTCATCGACTGCAAGGAAACCGAGGTTGTGCTTCGTTGAAGCGTATTCTTTCCCCGGGTTGCCGAGGCCCGCAACTAATTTCATTTATTCCGACTGACCTTCGTCCTCGCCCTCTTCCTCGCTCGCCTCTTCTTCTGCGGCAGCCTCCGCGGCAACCTCTTCTTCCGTCCTGGTGTCGAGCTTCGGTGCGAGAACCGTAACTATCGCCTCGGAATCGTCTTTGAGTATGGTAATTGCATCGGAAGTCTTTAAGATTTCGACATGTATGGAATGCCCGACATCAAGGTCGGCAACATCCACTTCAAACGAGTTCGGTATGTCCTTCGGCAGACACTCGACCGGTATTTCCCTTAAAATTTCTTCAAGTATTCCGCCTTCCTTAACGCCCTTGGCCTTTCCGGAAATCTTCACCGGCACGTTCACGGTTATCTTCTTGTTTACGTCCAGGGCATGGAAGTCGAAATGAAGCGGCTTGTTCGTAAGGAAGTCGTACTGTGCGGCATTCAGGATGGACAGTCTGGATACGCTCTTTTCGCCGTCCTTGTAATTTATGTCGAGGAGCGTGTTCTCGCCCGCTTCGGTCGAAAGGGCCTGCTTCAGCGCCGCGGGGTTCACCGTGATCGATACGGGCTCCAATCCCTTCCCGTATAGTACTCCGGGCACATTACCCTCATTCCTGGTTTTTCTTGCGCCGGTTTTGCCGGCTTTTTCTCTCAGTGTTACCTCTAATGTACTCTGTGCCATGGTTTAGCACCCCTCCGGTTCTTTAGTTAAAAAGACTGCTTATCGATTCCCCGGTGGCTATCCTCTTTATAGCCTCCCCAAGGAGATTT
>JBFWTW010000264.1:0-3712 GCA_050247635.1 Candidatus Dadabacteria bacterium
GGGCATAAGGAACGGACGAACATGGACACGAACACAGAGCGGAGAATCTGGCACTACGACAGCGGCAACAGGCCGCGCGGCCCGTACACCGAATCCGAGATCGAAGGACGAATAGCCGAGGGCGAGGTCACCGGGCAGACGCTCGTCTGGGCGCATCCGATGGAGGAATGGCTCCCCGCCGCGACGGTGGGGCCCTTCAAGGCGCACTTCGCCAAGGGCGAGCCGGTGCTCGACGACCCTACAGTCCCCGCCGGCCCGGGCTTCGTCTACGTGAGCCAGATGCAGCCGTGGGCGCGTTTCTTCGCGCGGCACCTCGACTACATGACGTTCATCTTCGTGGCCGTCGTTGTCTCGATGCTCACGTTCTCGAGCGTCCGCAGCATCGTAACGATGACCGTCGGCCAGGCGATCCTCGCGGGCATTTTGCTGACCCTCGCGTGGGCCTTCGTCGAGGCCGCGCTCATAAGCGCGTACGGCACCACGCCGGGCAAGTACCTCCTCGGCATACACGTCACGGATTCCGATGGCCACAGGCCCGGCCTCGCGCAGTCCCTCCGCCGGAGCCTTCGTGTTTGGGGTATGGGCATGGGCATGGCGCTACCGGTTGTGGGGCTCGTAATGCAGGCGCTCGGCTACAGGGCGCTCAAACGGCACGGCATCTCACCGTGGGACAGGCTCTCCCGCACCGAGGTCGAGCACTTCGACTACCACATCCTCTCGCCGATCTTCTACTTCTTCACGGCTGCGGCGCTCATATTCCTCGCCGGGGTCCTCGGCGCGGCGATGGGGAGGTGAGAATTCAAGGCGAAGTAATTTATTCCAGTTCTTGCAGTAAGCACAAAATCAAAACTCGGCTATATTATATATGCATTAAATTGTGATATTATAATATACCATGCATACACTTAAAGAAGTCTCCAAAGCCAAGCACAGGATTCTGGAAAAATATTTTCCAGCATGGGCGCGCATACTCGGACAATATCACAGGTTGATATATGTAGACTGTTTTGCTGGGGCCGGTAAGTATGACAATGACGAGCCCGGTTCGCCATTAATCATATTAGATCTCGCAGAGAAATTAGTCAGCACAACCAAAATAAAAGGCATAACGCTCATCTTTATCGAGAAAAACAAAAAGAAAGCCGACGAGCTGCAGCATAATCTTGATTCCGCATATAATGGAGATGATAGAATACGCTTCAGTGTTTATCATGAAGATGCCAAAGGATTCGTAGAGTTACTTTTCAGTGAGATACCGAAAAGTGCACCGGCATTTTACTTTATCGATCCATACGGGCATCCAATCTCAATACCGACCATACGAAGCATGCTCGGTAAGAGGAAAGAAGTTTTTCTTAATTTAATGTGGCATGGCATAAATAGAAATCTTGAAAATCGTGTCACGCTAGAATCCATAACTGAAATGTTCGGCCACGAACGATGGAAGAATGAATCTTTCATATCAATGCATGGGGAAGAGCGCGAGAAGAGTTTTCTGGACTACGTCATATCCGAGATAGGAGCCGAATTTGCACTTCCTTTCAAAATTAGATTCGGTCCCGACGATAATATAAGAGGCAATAGAACAAAATATTATTTAATTCATTTCTCAAACCATCCAAGAGCGATGTTGATTATGAAAGATATAATGTATGGTTTTGGAGATGAGAAGGGAACTTTCAATTATTCAGCTTCTAAACAGGGGTTACTTTTTAGCACTACTCCACAAACAGATGAACTAAGAGAACATTTGAAGCAGCTATATGTAGGAACAGGCAAAAGAATTTCATTTTTAAAGCTACAAATCGAGACCTACAAGTTAATGTTCACAAAGAAACAATACATCGAGGCAATAAAACAAATGGAAGGTAGGGAAGTGAAAATCGAAAGGACAAACCCAAACAAGACCAGCATCGCAGAAAAAGATATAATTATCTTCAAATAACAAGGAACGCCATGGCCACCAATTCAAAAATTGAATGGACTGAAACTACCTGGAATCCGGTCACCGGCTGCGACAAGATAAGTCAGGGGTGCAAATTCTGCTACGCTGAACGTCTTGCCAAGCGGCTCAAAGCCATGGACAACCCGCGCTATAAAAACGGATTTAAGGTAACGCTTCATGAAGACCTTATCACTCTACCTCTTAAGTGGAAACAACCCAGAGTGATTTTTGTGAATTCAATGAGCGACCTCTTTCACAAAGACGTTCCGTTTGCTTTCATAGAGAAAGTATTCCGCACGATGAGTGAATCGCCTCGCCATATATACCAAATACTCACCAAGAGAAGCGACAGGCTTCGCGAGCTCTCGCAGGATTTGCCGTGGCCGAATAACGTTTGGATGGGAGTAAGCGTAGAAGATCAGAGAGTAGTCGATCGAATCGACGATCTCAGAGAAGTACCCGCACAAGTGAGATTCCTCTCGTGCGAGCCGTTAATTGGGCCGCTGAATTCATTAAACCTCGACGGTATACACTGGGTCATCGTAGGTGGTGAGTCAGGGCCAAGGGCTCGTCACATGCATCCCGAATGGGTCACCTCTATTCTGGACCAATGCCGTCAGTCGAATGTCCCCTTCTTCTTTAAGCAGTGGGGAGGCGTACAGAAGCACAGGACCGGACGAGAGCTCGGGGGGCGAACCTACGACGAAATGCCAAACGGTGTCCATACTTATAAACAGGCCGTTTAACAGATTAGGGCCCCTCTCCTTAAACCTGAGATATCTACCCCTCCCTATTCGGCGTGCCCAGCACATGCGACTTCGGCGGCATCATAACATCATCGAACGTCTGCGTGAACATCGCCGCCGCGAAGAACGCCACCGCCCTGAGGGTCTCCGCGCCCACGTTCGCAAGGTCGTGCTTAAACCCCGTCGGCAGTACGAACACGCTCCCCGGGCCGACCTCATGC
This sequence comes from Candidatus Dadabacteria bacterium, assembly GCA_050247635.1. GTDB lineage: Bacteria > Desulfobacterota_D > UBA1144 > Nemesobacterales > UBA2774 > JADLGH01. The sequence goes on from JBFWTW010000264.1 coordinate 2,913, forward strand.
TCTGTCCCGTCTTCGAGGAACAGCTTCCCCTTCCCCGCGATTATGTACTGCGTCTCCTCGGTCGCGTCCGTGTGCCATCCGAGCCTGTGCCCCGGCTCTATCTCGTAAACGATCGTAGACGACTGCACCGTGCCGTGCCCGCCGTAAACGGCGAACGCCCCCGCCCAGTGGACGGCTGAATCGTCCTCTCCCCAAACCTCCGCTCTCTTTAGCTTCGTGGAATCTACAACCGGAACCATGGCCTGCTCCTCTTAAGATGTGATAGTTCACTGCGTGGAAACTGCTCTTGCCCGTGTTCGAGAACCGCGTTATCGATTAACGCAGCGCTCTCTCCCCGCCGCGTTCGGCAGAGGAGAATTCGCGCGGCGTTTCGGGGCCCCATACTCCCCTGAACCCAAGTATAGGTTTCCTTCTTCCGCCGGTCAACGAGGCCGGGTCAGATTGTTTCCCGCACCATCTCCTTTCTGTTTTTAATCAATATCATTTATCATTTATCGCGTAATTCCATAAGGAACGACAGGGGTGGCAGCATGAAAAAATTCCTGGTTTACGGCTCATTCGTTATAATCGCGGCAGCCGGGTTGGCGGCATCTTCGGCCCTCGCGGCGGGGCCGTCGTTCGACTGCGCGAAGGCCGAGGCGGGCAGCATCGAAGAGATGATCTGTAACGACCCGGGGCTCACGGCCCTCGACGTAAAACTCGCGGCGGTTTACAAGGAAGCCCTCGCGAAGGCCACGAACGAGCACCCGCCGGTCCTCAAGGCCGAGCAGCGCGGGTGGATAAAGGGCCGCGACGATTGC
>JBFWTW010000265.1:0-3706 GCA_050247635.1 Candidatus Dadabacteria bacterium
CGTCGATGCCTGTAATCGTCACGAAGGACACGGCGAGCGGCAGGCTCGCGTATTCGACGTTCAACGAGGGCGGCGGGAAGGTGCTCTGGTTCGGTGCGGTCGAGGAAGAGACGATAACGCGCCTAAGGTTCATGCGAGACGAATTCGCGCCGGTGATGAAGAAGGTCGTCGCCAAGATGGGCGGCATTCCCGTGTGGAGCGTCCTGGCCCAGGGCATACAGATGGGGGACGAGTGCCACAACCGGCACGCCGCTTCGACCAACCTGTTCCTGAAAAATATCACCGAGCCGCTTTTCTCGCTCGGGCTCCCCGTGGATCGGGCGATTCGTGCGTTCAGGTTCGTAGCGGGGAACAGCCACTTTTTCCTCAATTTTACTATGACTGCCGCCAAGCTGGCGATGGACGCCGCGAGGGACATAGAAAATTCCACCATTGTGACCGCGATGTCCCGGAACGGGACGGAATTCGGAATCAGGGTGAGCGGGCTCGGGGACGAATGGTTCATCGCTCCTTCGCCGTACCTGATGGATGCGCTCTATAACCCCGGCTACACGGCCGAGGACGGCGCGCCGGACATAGGCGACAGCGCCATAATCGAGACGATGGGCCTCGGCGGGTTCGCCATAGCGGCAGCGCCTTCGATGGCGTCGTTCGCGGGAGGCGGTTTCCAGGAGTCGGTCGCTATCACGAAGGCTATGGGGGAGATAACGACTGCGAAGAATCCCAAGTTCGGGATCCCATCGCTCGACTTCGAGGGGACGTCCACGGGCATCGACCTGAGAAAAGTCGTCGAGACGGGGATTCTGCCCAGCATAAACAGCGCCGTGGTCCACAAAAGCTCGGGCGCGGGGCAGATAGGCGCGGGGATAGTCCATGCCCCCTACGAGTGCTTCACGAAGGCGATAATGGCGTTCGGGAAACGGCATAAACTGGCTGCATAAGATAGGGAATAAAAGGATTTATACGTAATGGCGATTTTACACGTTGTTAAAAAAAATCATTATCAGGATTCGATGAAGCTGATGCAGATAAGCCAGAAGCTTTCGGGCGCTCCGGGCGTTAAGAACGCGGCCGCCATCATGGCGACCGAGGCCAACCTCGCGATGCTTAAAGATGCGGGCCTCCTTGAAGGCATGCCCGAGGCGACGGCGAACGATCTTATAGTGGCCGTGAAGGCCGATTCGAAGGAGAAGGCCGAGGAGGCCGTGAACATGCTCGATTCGCTCCTCGCGCCGCCGGACGCGGGGGCGGAGCTCAAGAAGAAGTACAAGAGCCTCGGATCGGCGTACGGCGCTCTTCCGGGAGCCAACCTGGTCGCGGTATCGCTACCGGGCAAGTTCGCAAAGCTCGAGGTCGGAAAGGCCATAGACACGGGGCTTCATACGTTCCTTTTCAGCGACAATCTTACTATAGACGAAGAGATAGAGTTAAAGGAGAGGGCGAGAGAGAGGGGCCTCCTCGTAATGGGCCCGGGGTGCGGCACGGCCATAGTGAACGGCGTCGGCCTCGGATTCGCGAATGTGCTCGACAGGGGGCCGGTCGGCATGGTAGCCGCGTCCGGAACGGGGCTCCAGGAGGTCTCCTGCCTCATAAACAACTCTGGCGTCGGTATCTCGCACGCGATAGGCGTCGGGGGCCGCGACCTTTCGGAGGACGTGGGCGGGATAATGACCCTCGAAGCCTTAAAGCTCCTCGAAGCGGACGATAAAACGGAGTTTCTGGTTCTCGTTTCGAAGCCTCCCTCGAAGAACGTCGCGGAAAAGATATTGAGCGCTATAGAGGCTTCGAGTAAGCCGGCCGTCATATGCTTCCTCGGGAGCGACATCAATCACGGGAACGGGAAGACCTTCTTCTCGTCTACTCTGGAAGACGCCGCCATAGGCGCGATAAAGATCGCGGGCGGCGACCTCAAGAGTATCAAGGGTGGAGACGGCTGGAAGAAGAGCGCGGACAGGCTGGTGAAATCCCTGGCCCCGGGGCAGAAGTACCTCCGGGGATTATTCTCCGGCGGGACGCTCTGCTACGAAGCGCAGAAGGTGCTCGAACCGATACTCGGCGGCGTTTATTCGAACGCTCCGTTAAATAAAGAATACAAGCTGAAGGATTCGGGGAAGAGCGTCCGCCACACGTGCCTCGACCTAGGGGAAGAGGAGTTCACGGTAGGGCGTCCTCATCCGATGATAGACGCGCAGCTACGGAACGAAAGGCTCGTCCGCGAGGCCTCGCATGCCGAGGTCGGCGTCATACTGCTCGACATAGTCCTCGGATACGTGGCGAGCCCGGACCCCGCGGGGGACATACTGCCCGCGATAAAGGAAGCGAAAAAGGCCGCCGCGAAGAAGGGGCGGAATCTCGCGTTCGTCGCGCACGTTTGCGGGACGGCGAAGGACCCGCAGGGGCTCCGCGAGCAGGAAGAAAAGCTGGAATCGGAAGGCGTGCTCGTGTTCCCGACGAATGCACTGGCGTCGAGGGCTGCGGGATACATCGCCTCCGGAGGTAAAACGCCTGCAGTGAAAAGAAACAAGGGAGAGAATATATGAAAGCGGCTGTAGTGGCGTTTGGAGGCAATGCTCTTATGAGCCACACTGGAAAGAGCACTTACTCCGAGCAGATACTCAAAACCGATGAGATGTGCAGAAGGATAATCGGCCTCTTCGACATGGGGTACAAGATCATCATCACGCACGGGAACGGCCCGCAGGTCGGGAACTTCCTGATGCAGCAGGAATCTCTTTCGACGGAGATCCCCCCCATGCCGCTTGACGTGTGTAACGCCATGACGCAGGGGCAGATAGGGTACATGATAGCGCAGCGGCTCAGGAACATATTCGTCCAGAAGAAGATGGACAGGTCCGTCGCCGCCTTCATTACGCAGGTCGTCGTTTCGGAAGACGACCCGGCCTTCAAGAACCCGACCAAGTTCATCGGGCCATTCTTCACCGAAGCGGAGATGAAGGAGCTTCAGGAAAAGGAAGGCTGGGTAATGAAGGAGGATTCCGGGAGGGGGTACAGAAGGGTCGTGCCATCGCCGAGGCCTGTGGATATAGTCGAAAAGAACGAGATATCGAGAATGGCGAACGACAATTACGTCGTCATAGCGTGCGGCGGTGGAGGCATCCCGGTAGTGAGGGATGCGCGCGGCGGGCTTAAGGGCGTGGCCGCCGTCATAGACAAGGACTTTGCCGCCCAGAGGCTGGCGAGCCTCGTAAACGCAGAGATATTGATGCTGGTAACGCCAGTGGACAAGGTGGCGATAAATTTCGGCAAGCCGGATCAGAAGATGATCTCGCGCATGACGCTGGCGGAGGCCGAGCGCTATTTCGCCGAAGGGCATTTCCCGCCTGGAAGCATGGGGCCGAAGATAGAGGCGTCCATCAATTTCCTGAGAGCCGGCGGAAAGAAAACGATCATAACCTCGCTCGAAAATATAGATCGGGCGATAAACGGAGAGGAGGGAACGGAGATAGTCCACTGAGCCCCATATGAACGAAATGGAGAGGGAGTCTATTACATTGAATTCAAAGGCCGATTGTAATATCATGGGGAATGTGAGGGGTATTCGGGACCGGGCCTTTTTTAACCTGTCCGGGGCCTGGCTTTCGGCTGTCGGCAACAACCATAAGAAGCTTTACCGAAACGAGGATTTGGCTTTAGTTTCCGACGAAAATAAAGAGTATCCGGCGAGTCCGCCGGGTATGGGAAACCA
>JBFWTW010000266.1:0-3705 GCA_050247635.1 Candidatus Dadabacteria bacterium
AGCTCATGCGTCTGGCCCTCGCGGAAGCAGAGGAAGCCGGGCGCATGGGCGAAGTTCCGGTAGGTGCGGTAATCGTCGACGGCTCGGGGAGAGTCCTCTCCACCGGGCGAAACCTGAGGGAATCCTCCCAGAACCCCACAGATCACGCAGAGATAATTGCAATACGCGAAGCCTCGCGCGCCATGGGAAGCTGGCGGCTCGAGGGAGCGGCCATATATGTTACGCTTGAGCCGTGCATGATGTGTATGGGTGCGATTATAAATGCGAGGATAGAGCTACTGGTTTTCGGGGCAAGGGACCCCAAGGCCGGGGCAGTTGTGTCGGTGATGAACCCGGATGATTATGTGGGCTTAAACCACAGGGTAGAATGGCGCGAAAGCGTCTTGGAGGAGGAGTGCTCTTCCCTCCTCCGCGGGTTTTTCAGAATGCTCAGAACCAGAGATAAGTGAATTATTTCTTTCCGCTGAAGAATCCGAGGACGTCGGTTATTACGCTCTTGTCCTCTTCGCCCGCCAGCTTTTCGAGCTCGCCCGCGTCGAGCCATACGCCCCCGCAGGAGCTGCAGCGGTCGATGCTGACGCCGCGGAACGTGACCTCGTGGAGCTGCCCCCCGCATTTCGGGCATTTCATATAGCAAGCCGCTTTTATGCGCTCCCTTTCCTCGGCTTCGGTTTCTTCCTTGAGCTTTTCTTTTAGCCTCTTGGCTTTTTCAGCCTCTTCCTTGGCGAAATATTCTTCTTCGGGTTTGTTGTGCTTATCGCTCATATTGATCTCCTGATTTACGTCCGTTCAACATGAATTCGGGCAGAGCCCCGGACGCCGACGGATTCTCAGCCCTTGGACGACGGGGTGATTATTATGGTTTTTTCATCGTTTTCGACTTTTGTCTCGTAGCTGACGCCCCTTTCTCTTTTGAGTGTAAGGTAGGCCGTCCTTCTATCGGCCGCCGAGAGCGGGCCCAGGGATATGGGCTTTTTCGTTTTTCTTACCTTGTGTATCGTTTCCCTGATGAGATCGGTTACTTTGTTGTCCTTCTTGCTTTTATAGCCGTCGATATCGATGGAGACTCTCTTTTCCTTACCGGTTTCGCAGTCCTTGCCGGCTATCTTGCCCACCAGGTATTCGAGGGACTTTATCATCTCACCCCTTCTGCCGATAAGGAGGCCCTTGTCGTTGGTGTCGCGGATTTCGAGCCTTATCCTGTCCTGGTTTTCACGGAGCCCTACCTGGAACGTCGGGATGAGATAACCGAGAATATCTTCGAGGGCTTTTTTGGATTTAAGGCCTTTGTCGCTGAGATTCTGATTTTTTAATGAGACCCTGACTTTGGCGTTCCGGCTGCCTATGCCGAACACACCCTTTGAGCCTTCGTCGAGTACTTCGACCTCTATTTCGCTCCTGGCGACGCCGAGGGCCTCGCAGGCGCTGATCGTGGCGTCGGAAACTGTCTTGCCTTCTTTCTCTATACTAATTGCCATTTAGGATACTCCTTGCATAGTGCTGACCTTGTGGTTCACGTACATCTGCTGGAATATGGAAAGTATATTGCTCACAGTCCAGTAGAGTATCAAGCCCGATGGCAGGCCCCAGAACATCACAGTGAAAATTATAGGCATAAATTGCATCATTTTCATCTGGAGCTGCATGTTTTCGCCGCCGGCCGCCGGGGTCATGGGCGTCATTTTCTGGGATATGAACCACGATACCCCCATGAGCAGCGGGAGTATCCTGAACGGAATCCCTATGCCCGGTATGTCGAACAGCGTTTCAGGCTCGGAAAGGTCCTGGATCCAGAGGAACGCGCTGTGCCTGAGGTCTATCGAGTGAAGGAGAACATCGTAGAGCGCTATGAAGACCGGAAGCTGAATAAGGAGCGGGAAACATCCGCCGAGACTGGCGAGCGGGTTTACGCCGCTGCTCGTGTACAGCTTCATTATTTCTGCATTCTGCTTCGCCTTGTCGTCCTTGAATTTTTCCTTGATGGCGTCCATCTTGGGCTTAAGCTTTTCCATCTGGAACTGCGTCTTCTTCATCGAGATCATGCTCCGTATGGTGAGCGGGAGGAAGACGAGCCTTATGATTATGGTTATGACGATGATGGAGACGCCGTAATTATGGAAGTAGCCGTTCAGCCATTTGAGGAAGTCGAGGAGGGGCTTTGCGAGAAACTCGACCCATCCGTAATTTACCGATTCCTGGAGATTGTAGCCGACGGCTTTTACTATGTCGTATTCGAGCGGGCCGAGATAAACCTCCCAGCTCCTGGCGGATGTTTTGGCGGCCGGTATCGTGTCTTCTGGATAGCTGTAGACGGCCCTTACGAGGCCTTCCTCAGGGAGCCCGTCGACGGATAGTGTGGTGTCAGCCCCGGTTTCAGGGAGAAACGTCGATATGAAATATTTCTGGGAATAGCCGAACCACTCCACGACGCCCGAATACTGGTTCTTTGACTTGGGCGCCTTGTCCACCCTTTCGAGGTCGCTCGACACGAGAGCGACGAAGCTCATCGTGTTCCCGCCCCTGTCGTGGTGCTCAATATGTCCGTCCCAGACGATATCGAGCTTCTCGCGAAGTGAAGCCGATGTGGGGTTCGTGACTTCGAATCTTTGTTTAAGTGTGTACGAGGCGGCGTCTATTTCGTAGATCTTCTTTACGATGATGCCCTCGGGAGATGTCCAGGAAAACGTAATCTCCTTTTTGCCGTCGTTAACGCTGACCTTGTCCGGGCCGCTGAACTCGAATGGAATGTACTCGGGGATGTTGTAGCCGTCGAGCCTGAGAAGCGTGCTGAACCCGAGCGGCGAGCCCTTGAAGAGGTCTACGGGTCCTGAGTCGGGGTTCGTGCTGTCTTTATATTTCTTGAGATCCCATTTGAATATGCGGGCGCCGGACGTGTCTATCGTTCCGGTGTAGAGGGGCGTGTCTATGGTAATCACCCTGCCGACGGGCTCTAGCTGAACGGATTGCGCCGGCACGCTCCCGTCGAATACGTCCGCCTGAGGCGTGGGGGCCCCGCCCGGGGCCGGAGACGCCCCGCTGCTCTCGGCCTGCACTTCGGGCTTCGGAGGCTGGGGCTTTATAAAAAAATACGAATACCCGAAGATAATCGCCACAGATAATATAAGGAATATTACGAAATTAGACTTGTTTTCACCCATTAAATAGTCCTTTACCTGACCGGATCGTACCCGCCAGCCGAAAACGGATGGCATTTACACACCCTTTTTATCGCAAGCCACGATCCTTTGATGAATCCATACTTCCGGAGCGCATCCTCCGCATAGCAGGAACAGCTGGGATAGAACCTGCACGAAGGGGGCAGAAACGGCGATATGAAATATTTGTAAGTCCTTATCAGAAGAAATGCGGGGTATGCGAAAAGTTTGGATGTCATGAGAATCTGGACCCGATTATCGCCTCGATCTCTCCCTTAGCCTGAGTATAATCGAGCTCCTCGCTACCCTTTTTGGCTATTATGACCAAATCCATAGAGCCGAAAAGGGATTTGTTCCGCCTGAAGACCTCGCGGAGCACCCTCTTGACGCGGTTCCTCCCGACGGAGCCCGGAATGCTCTTTTTGGCAACAACCATGCCGAGCCTCGGGTGTCCAAGGGGATTCCGGACGTATAGTATTCGGAAATGCTCTCCGTTGAGCTTTCTGCTCTTCCCAAAAATCTCTTCGTACTGAGACGTCCTTCGGATTTT
>JBFWTW010000267.1:0-3650 GCA_050247635.1 Candidatus Dadabacteria bacterium
CGGAGAGGTCTTTCACCATTTCCAGAAGCTCGGGGTACTTTCCGAAGAAGTGCTTACGTATGTATTCGCCGTCGGCGACGCTGTATTTCTGGTAGTCGCCGTCTACAGCCTCGCCCATGCGTTTTACGAGGAGTCCGTCCTTGTCCTTTGCGAGAAGAGGGTCCCAGTTGCTGCCCCAGATGACTTTTATGACGTTCCATCCCGCGCCACGGAATATGGCTTCGAGCTCCTGGATTATTTTGCCGTTTCCTCTTACGGGGCCGTCCAGCCTCTGGAGGTTACAGTTGATGACGAATATGAGGTTGTCGAGCTTCTCCCTCGAAGCGAGCGTTATGGCGCCGAGGGTTTCGGGCTCGTCGCATTCGCCGTCGCCTAAAAACGCCCAAACGCGCGTGTCGGACGGCTCCTTGAGCCCCCTGTCTTCGAGGTAGCGGTTAAACCGCGCCTGGTATATCGCCATTATGGGGCTGAGGCCCATAGACACCGTGGGGAACTGCCAGAAGCGCGGCATGAGCCATGGGTGTGGGTAGGACGAAAGGCCTCCGTTGGGCGAGAGCTCACGCCGGAAGTTCTGAAGGTCTTCGATCGATAGGCGCCCTTCGAGGAAGGCCCTCGCGTATATGCCGGGCGCCGCGTGGCCCTGGAAGTAGACCATGTCGCCCTCGCTCCTGCCGTCGGGCCCGCGGAAAAAATGATTGAACGCGACCTCGTAGAGCGCCGCCGCCGAGGCGTAGGTCGAAATGTGCCCGCCTATGCCTTCTTCGATCCTGTTGGCGCGGACGACCATCGCCATCGCGTTCCAGCGGATGATGCTGCGTATGTTCCATTCGATGTCCTGCCTGCCGGGATAAGGCGGCTGCTTCGAGACCGGGAACGTGTTTATATATGGAGTGTTGGCAGTGAACGGGAGCCTGACGCCTTTTTTCTGTGCGTGTATTTGAAGGATCTTTATGAGCTTCGCGGCCCGATCCTCGCCCCCCGTTTCGAGGACGTAGTCGAGGGAATCCAGCCATTCTTTATTCTCTATTTCCTCGAGCTTCGCTTTTCTGTCGTCGGATTTTTCAGGCATCGGCGGGACCTCTGGTCGAGTGAATTTAGGCGTCTCGGGTACACTAGATATTAAAGCACCCCGCGTCTTCAAGTCAACCGATTTAACCTCTGCGGTGCTTATGGCGGTTCGCGGGATAGCGTTATTTGCACGGACTCGTGAATTCGGTTTACGGGGCGTTAAAATCGATTATTTTAGGGCGAAAACGATTGACGCTATAACAATAAAATATATACTAGTTCCACTATGGAAAAATTCGATCTGACAGTCATCGGAACGGGCCCCGGCGGGTATGTCGCCGCCATCAGGGCCGCACAGCTTGGAATGAACGTAGCGGTTATAGAGAGGGACAGGCCGGGGGGCGTCTGCCTCAACTGGGGGTGCATACCCTCGAAGGCCATACTCAAATGCGCCGAAGTGTATCAGTACTTCAAACACTCTGAGCAATTCGGCATAGAGCACACCGGGCTCAAGTATGATTTCTCGAAGGTTATCGACAAGAGCCGGGGCGCTTCGGATACGCTCACCAAGGGCGTCGAATTCCTCTTAAAGAAAAACAAGATCACGCTCATACGCGGCACGGGAAAACTTATTGCCAATAATAAAGTAGGCGTCACCCAGGAAAAGGGCCAGATCGAAGTCGAGTCGGACAAGATACTGATAGCCACGGGCTCCGTCCCGGTAACGCTTCCGGGCCTTGAAGTGGACGGCAAGCTCATCATGACGAGCGACGAGGCGATTTTCTATAAAGAGGTCCCCCCCTCGGTCGTCGTCATTGGCGGCGGATACATCGGCGCCGAATTCGCCTACGTCTACAACTCTTTCGGAAGCAAGGTCACCATAGTCGAGATGCTCGACCACCTCATTCCGGGGGCCGACGAGGACGTATCGAGAGAGCTTGAAAAGAGCTTCAAGAAGGCCGGTATGGACGTCCTTACAGGGACGAAATTCAAAGAGGTAAAGAAGAAGAAAAAGACGGTAGATGTCGTCCTCGAAAAGCTCTCTGACAAGAGCGAGGTTACGGTTTCAGCCGCTATGGTCCTGGTGGCCGTCGGAAGGCGCCCCATAGCGAACGACGCGCCGACTTCTCTCAGCTACTACAAGAAAACGGCGGACATCGGCCTTAGCGATCTCCGCATCGAACTTAACGAGCGCGGGTTTATAAAGACCGACGATTCCTACATGACGACCTGCTCTGGCGTCTATGCCATAGGGGACGTTGCGGGCCCTCCTCTTCTCGCCCACAAGGCATCCGAAGAAGGAGTCGCGGCGGTCGAGATGATGGCCGGGCTCACGAGCAAGGTCCATTACGACAACATCCCGGGATGCGTATACTGTCAGCCCGAGATATCCATGCTCGGCATGACCGAGAAGCAGGTGAAGGACCTCGGCTATAACTACAGTGTCGGCAAGTACCCGTTCAAGGCAGCGGGCAAGGCCGTCGGCACGGGCGAGACGGATGGATTCGTAAAAATCATCGCCGACAAGGCGACCGGCGAGATACTCGGTGCTCATATCATCGGCCACGGCGCGACTGAGCTCATCGCTGAGATAGCCGTCGGAAGGACCCTGGAAACGACGCCGCTCGAAATAGCTATAACATCCCACGCGCATCCCACGCTTTCTGAAGCCGTGATGGAAGCCGCGCTTGCGGCTATGGGCCGGGCCAGGAATATCTGAGGGCGCCTTTCGGGGCAGGCATGAAAGGATTTCGTGAGATCCTGTATACATTCCCGTCACTCCGGATATAATAAAATAATGAACACTTTTAAAGTCTATAAGCTCGGCATGGTTCCCTACAGGAAGGCGCTCGACATACAGTTGAGCATGCTCGAAAAGAGGAAAAACGGGGAAATCGGGGACACGCTTTTGCTCCTGGAACACCCTCCAACGCTCACGACCGGGCGCAGGGGCAACATGGCCAACCTGCTCGTTTCGGATAAGCTCCTGGCCGAAAGGGGCATTCATTTCGAGGTGATAAGCCGCGGGGGGGATGTGACGTTCCACGGCCCGGGGCAGCTCGTCGGCTACCCGATATTCGATCTTTCCGCGGAAAAGGACGTTCATAAATACCTCCGGAGGCTCGAGGACGCCATAATCCTTGCCCTGAGGTCCTACGGCATACCCGCAAGGAGCATCGAGGGCGTAACGGGCGTCTGGGCGAAGTGGCACAAGATCGCTTCAATAGGCGTTGGTGTGAAAAAATGGATTACTTATCATGGGTTTGCACTCAATGTTAATACTGAGCTTTCATATTTTGACCTCATAGTTCCGTGCGGTATTCAGGATGTCAGGATGACCTCCATACAGAGGTGGCAGGCAAGACAGGACGAGGTCGATATGGCCGGTGTCGAGGAAAATATAATTAAAGCATTTTCTCAAGTATTCGGCAAAAAGCACCTTAAAACTGTAACTCTTTTTGGTAGCGACACCGAAGATAGCGCCGATTTCGAATTAATGCTCGATATAGAGAAACAGCTCGAAAGCTAAAAGCTCTCCTTGTGTATGGAAAATGCCGTTCCGGTGGCGGTGACGAATCCTCGCTATCTCGCGGACGTCCTGGATCCTTCCCCGCTTAATTTATAACCCTACAGGTTTTACA
>JBFWTW010000268.1:0-3656 GCA_050247635.1 Candidatus Dadabacteria bacterium
CGGCAAGGCCCCATGTACAGAGCCCCACTGCCTCGCGTGCCAGCTCGCGCACGGCCGACCGCCCCAGCTCTGGCGCTACACCGGGCTCCTCGAACGCTCGCTTCGGAACCTGGACGCAATGATAAGCCCGAGCAGGTTTACGAAGAAAATCCACGAGGACATGGGCGTCAAAACCCCGATCGTCCACATCCCGCATTTCGCCGTCCCGTATGACGGCCCCGAGTCCGAAAACGGATTTCCCGGGGAGCTCCCCGGTGCCGGGCGTCCATACTTCCTCTACGTAGGACGCGTCGAAAGGTTGAAGGGCGTCCACACTCTTATGCCTGTCTTCAAAAACTATCCCCGCGCCGACCTCGTCATAGTCGGCAAGGGCGACGACGAAGCGTATATAAAGAAGCTCGCGGCGGGGGCCGGCAACATCCACATACTCGGCCACATACACCACAGCCGCCTCCGGGGCCTCTACGAAAACGCTGCGGCCCTCATCGTGCCGTCCATAGCGTACGAGATCTCGACGCTCGTCGTCTTCGAGGCGCTGAGGGAAAAGACCCCGGTCATTGTCAACGACATAGGCGGGCTCCCAGAGCTCGTCGAGGAAAGCGGCGGCGGGTTCATCTACCGGACCCCCGAGGAGCTCCGCCGCTCGATGGACGCCATTCTCGACGACCCTGCCCTCCGGGACAAACTCGGCGCGCTGGGCCACGAAGCGTACCTCCGCAAATGGAACCCCGACGCCCACATCGAATCCTACTTAGCTCTCATAAACAGCGTCCGTCCATAACCCCATACGACGCCCCGCAGGTCTGGATATTTAGACTGGAATTGGTCTTCAAATCCGTGGATATACATGTTATCATCCGCTTATAGATTTATATCTATACTTTCGGAGAGCGATATGAGAACGACGGGAGATGCATTTCTCAGAAAAGTATCGAGCCTTATAATCATCGTGACGTCGCTTTCGATAATCGGCATGATGATATACGGCGGCTGCAGCTCGGGCGCCGGCTCGCCCACGCCAACGAGAACACCGGGCAGCACGGGCTTCCCGCCGTCGTGCGACGGGACATTCGACGTAAGCCTAAGCTGCCCCGCCGTAAGCCTCGAAGGCTCCGTATGCCTCACCTACGTCTACGACGTTATAGACAACTCTGGCCCCGAGCCGGTTGTGGTGGATGAATTCGTAACCCTGCGCTTCGGCGAAACATGCACAGCGCTCGACTGCTTCACCCTCGACTGCAATAATATCTCGTCGGGAATAGGCGACGCAATATTCACGGTAGAAACGGTTAACGACATAACGGTCGGCGAGGACGTCGCGGGCGAAATAAATTCCGGCCTTCCGGAAGGTCCGATTTTCATAGGCGATAACGAATACTATTTCGACTGCCTGGGCACCATCGTCCCCTAGACAGACCGGAAAGATAACTAATAGCGGAGTATGACGCGGCTGATTCGCTTCCGTTCATACGAATCATTGACTATTAAAAATTTTTAAATTATGGTATCGGAAAAGGCAGTATTTTATTGGTCATTCTCCCAGGCTGGCTCCAATTCAGCAACATGCGAAGAAGCTTGGTTAAGTCCGGGGGCAACGATTTTCCAGGTATTCGCGCTGAGTGCCTTGCCGAAGATCTCTTTATAAACCGCAACTCTCGGCTTATTAACCGCACGGATGGAGCCCGGCGGAACAGGCAATGGAATGAACGATTCTTCGGACACGTCCGGGAAAACCCCGCAGGCATCGGCCGCGAAGGCCGGTAAAAGCTACAAGCAAACCGGGCGCAAAAACAATAAATCGACAAAAACGGCGGCCATAAAGACCGCATACGGGGGCGACTATGCCTCGACGGCTACCCTCGACTCGCGCGGCGTAATCATCTCCACCAACAGCGCGTGGAAGAGCTTCGCCCAATCGAAAATCCTGAAGTCCGCGGCTTCCGGCCCGGGCGACAACTACATCGAGGCATGCGAGAAGGCCTCCGGGAAAGAACCCGAGGCCATCGGCGAAATAGCATCCGGCATCCGTTCGGTCCTGGGCGGCGTGCATTCCGAATTCTCCCTCGAATACTCGGTCGGCTCCCCCGGCGGCGAAATATGGTTCCGCACGATCGTTACGTCGCTCTCCCAGGATCAGACAGCGCGCATACTGGTAATACACCTCGACGTCACCGACAAAAAGATCGCTAAGAAAGAGGCCAGGGATCTCACCCAAAGGCTTCTCGGGACGATCGAAAGCATCACCGATGGATTCTTCACACTCGATAAGAACTGGCGCTTCACATATATCAACTCCGAGGCCGAGCGCATATTCGGCCGCAAGCGCGACAGGCTCTTGAGCCATTCGATCTGGGAAGAATTCCCGGCAGCCGCCGGTACCCGGCTCGAAAAGGAATGCCGCAGGACTCTGACAGAAGGCAAAACAGCTTCGTTCGAAGAATTCTATCCCGCCCTCGGCCTTCTCCTCGAAGTCAAAATATATCCCTCGGCCGAAGGGCTCACGATTTATTTCCGTGACGCGACCGAAAAACACATGCACCGCGAGGCGCTCAGGGAGAGTGAAGAGCGTTTCCGCTTCCTCGCCAAGGCCACGACCGATGCCATATGGGACTGGGACCTCAAAACAAACTCGCTATGGTGGAACGAAGGATTCGAAACACTCTTCGGGTTCGCCCCGAACGAGATCGAGTCCGGCATCGAATCCTGGTATAACAGGATTCATCCCGAGGACAGGGAGCGCGTCACTGTCGGCATACACGACGCGATAGACTCAGGCGAAGAGGAGTGGTGGGACGAGTACCGCTTTTTCAGAAAGGACGGCTCCTCGGCCTACGTGCTCGACCGCGGCTACATCATCCAGGACGACGACGGCAAACCCGTCCGCATGATAGGCGGCATGACGGACCAGTCCGAGCGGAAAAGGAGTGAAGACAAGCTCCGCGAGCAGGCGGCCCTACTCGACAAGGCGCAGGATGCGATTATAGTCCGCGACCTCGGCCACAGGATACTCTACTGGAACCGGAGCGCCGAAAGGCTCTACGGCTGGTCCGACGGCGAAGCGGTCGGGCAGTCCGAAAAGGACCTCTTACACAAAAGCACGAACGACTATCATACAGCTATGGAAACAACCCTCGCCAGGGGTGAATGGACGGGCGAGATGGAGCACAGGACCCGGGACAACTGGGATCTCACGGTCGAGAGCAGATGGACTCTCGTCCGGAACGAAAAGGGCGAGCCGGATTCGATCCTCACTATAAACACCGACATTACCGCCCGCAAGAAGCTCGAGCAGCAGTTCCTCCGCGCCCAGCGGCTCGAAAGCATCGGCACGCTCGCCGGCGGCATTGCGCACGACCTCAACAACGTCCTCGCCCCGATAATGATGTCCATCGGCATACTCAAGCTTAACGAAACGGACGAGAAACGGCTCCGGCTCCTTTCCAGCATCGAGTCGAGCGCACAGCGCGGGGCAGACATGGTAAACCAGGTGCTGTCCTTCGCGCGCGGTGTCGAGGGCTGCCGTGTCTCTATGAACCCGATGTACGTCGTACGGGACATCCAGAGGATAATCAACGATACCTTTCCCAAGAATATCGACTTCACGCTCACAGCGCCGCAGAATCTCTGGACGGTAAACGCCGACCCGACCCAGCTCC
>JBFWTW010000269.1:0-3631 GCA_050247635.1 Candidatus Dadabacteria bacterium
GATCGGTTATGACTAGGAACGGAACGCGCTTCATCTGCGTTACGATCCATGCCAGGAATACAGCGCCTATGAGCCCGCCGAGAAACGTGAACCCGGAGGACATATAACGGAGTGGGTCGTGAATGAAGTCGGTGAGGGGGACCTGCTGGTAGAGGAACATGATCTTGGCCCCGCCGAGGCCGCCTATGACGGCCGCTATGAGGAGGAGGTCCACCAGTCCTGCGTCGAGGCCCTTACGTTTGAATTCGGGCTCGGCCAGTATGTACGCAACAAGAAAAGCCAGGAGGACCATGACCGAAAACGAGGATACGGCTATGCCTCCGACAGTGAATAGTACCGGATACAACCATCTCTCCTTTGAACTGGACTGGGGATAAGTCTTACATGCTTTGCGCTTGTCCGCAAACTTCGTCGAAGGCGGCGCGGCGCGGGAAAAAGCTGTGGTAATTTATCTCTTGATGGTCAGGTTTATAGCTTTGACGGCACTGTTCGCCCTGCTTGCAGCGCTCCCGTCTCCTGCGGAGGAGACCGGGGACACTGTGAAGGATCCGGCTATTACGACCTGGGAAATAATGTCGCACATTAAATATCTGTCGTCGGACGGCCTCGAAGGCCGTGAGACGGGCACGGAGGACTCGGAGGTAGCGGCCCGCTACGTCGCTCGCATGTTCGAGGAAACGGGCCTCCGCCCGGCGGGCGACGGCGGGACGTATTTCCAGAAGTTCCCGATAACGCCCAAGATAAGCCTCGGAAAGTCGAACTATTTTTACATTTATATAAAAGGGAAAAAGGAAGGGCTCTTGCCCGGCGTCGATTATGCCCCGCTCGGAGTGACGGAGAACGGGCTCAGGGCCGGAGAGGTAGTGTTCGCGGGATACGGGATAAGCGCGCCCGAGCTCGGATACGACAATTACAGGGGCCTCGACACACGCGGAAAGATCGTTCTTGCTTTGAGATATGCGCCACCGGGACTCGACCGGCAGGGGAGGTATTACGAATATTCGTCGCTCAGGTACAAGATCGCGACGGCCATGGAGAAGGGGGCGAGGGCGGTGATATTCACGACCCCTACCACCATGAGCGAAGAGGAAGACATCACGGCGGCCGCGCTCGACACGCCGCCAGCTGTGCAAGGCATGCAGGCGCTTATCGTGAGGCGGGACGTGGCCGAGGATATCCTGGAGGCGTCGGGGAATTCTCTTGACGACGTGGAGGAAGCGCTCGCGGGAGAGGAGGGGAGCCCGCTGCCCCTCGCCGAAACGCGGGCCGAGATAAATACGGAGATCGTAAGGGGAAGGGACAGCGCGTCGAACGTAGTCGGATACATAGAAGGGCGCGACCCGAAGCTGAGAGGACAGGTGATAGTCATAGGTGCGCATTACGACCATCTCGGAAGGCGCACGTACGAGGGGACAACCGACGATATATACAACGGGGCGGACGACAACGCTTCGGGCGTGGCGGGGCTGCTTGAACTCGCAGAGTATTTTGCCTCGTCCGGCGAAAGGCCGAGGAGGAGCCTCGTATTCGCCGCGTTTTCCGGTGAGGAGAAAGGCACCCTCGGATCGACTTATTTCGTCGCCAACCGGAGCCGGATGCCGGGACGGATAGTAGCGATGGTGAACCTCGATATGATAGGCAGGCTCAGGTGGAATAGCCTCGCGGTTTTCGGCTGGACGTCCTGGCCCGGGTGGAGGCCTCTTGTAGACGCCGCATGCTCCACCGCGGGGCTCGAAGCGAATTACGGCGTCATGGCCCCCGGGCCTAGCGACGAGTCTGCGTTCGAGATGAACGGCATACCCGCTGTTAATCTTTCGACCGGCGTTCATGGGGATTACCACACGCCGTACGACGAATGGACAAAGATAAACTCCGAGGGGACTGCGGCGGTGCTGAGGGCAGCGGCGGTGCTCGTGGAATACCTCGTGAGCGCCGGGGAGGCTGGCGAATTCCCCGGCGACGCGTTCGCGGGGGATGGCCTTTCCGTGGAAGGGGTTTATATCGGGGCGCTCCCCGATTATTCCGGCGGCGGCCCGGGGGTTACGCTCCTCGGCGTCGTCGAAGGCAGCCCCGCCGAGAGTGCGGGGCTCAAAACCGGGGACAGGGTGGTAAGCGTCTCCGGAAAAGAAATCAGTGGAATAGATGATTACGTTCGGGCCGTAAGGGATATGTCACCGGGGGAGCGGATACAGGTGATCGCCGAAAGAGAAGGGCGGCCTGTTTCAGTCGTACTAGTCCCCGAAAAGAGATGACGCGGGCTCTGCCGACGGCGCTCTGCACTATGCCAACGCGCCGGTTATTTCCCTCTCCACGGCGTGTAGTCGATGTTGTGAATTATTCCCATGGAATTGGCGACGGACTGGGACAGCCTCTCGCCGTACTGATCTATCCACTCTTCCGGGGCGTAGGTATAAAAATGGTTGAGCGTCATCCATTCGCCGCCGCTTAAGACCTTGCCGTCCACGACGCTCACTAGGAATGCCGTCATGTCGCCGCCGTCCATTGCGTTTATAACCCTGCATTCAGCATAGGAATGCACGTCGAGAAGTACGGGGCTCCCCGTGATGCCCGTCTTGTAGTCTATGCCCTGGAATTTGTCTCTTTCCCTTCCGGTGTAGAATCCGAAGTTCCTTACGAGACCGAGCTGGTCGGTCCTGAGCAGGTGTATCGTGAATGCGCCGCTACGGGTTATGAAGCTGTGCGTGTGATTTATCTTCCATATGCCGACGATGAGCCTCGGGACGGAATGGACTATCGAGGATGTGACGGCTGTTACCGCGACCTGGCCGTTTATGTCTTCGCCCGCCGCGCTGGTTATCACCACTACGGGCGACAACGACCAGAAAGTGCCGGCTACGGCGGATGCTTCTTCCTTGCTCATATTGATTTCCGTGCTGCGTGGAAACGGAGAACGTCACCAGTGAAATGCTATTACGACCTGCCCGCTCACGAGAGGGGCGACGTTAACGTTTTCTTGGTCGGGGACGATGATCTTCACGGGGTTTATAACGTAGCTTACTGCCCTGAGGACGCCGCTGTTTGTCGATTCGAGCCAGTTGGAAGTTTCCTCGAGCACTATTCCCGCCGGAACCCCGATCCCCGGAGTTATTACAAGGTCGTGAATCGAGGGCGATTGTATAACGCCCTCGATCGTGTATTCGAAGAGTGTGCTTTGAACCACCGAGCCGAAGGCGGACGTGAAGCGGTCGTATCCCTTGGCCCTGTAATAAAGATATGAATAGGCCCCGAAAGCCGGGTGGGCTATCCAGTTAGTTGTGAATCTGTCGCCGTCCTTCCATTCGAACTGGCCCCTTCTTTTCCCGTCGTTCTGGAACCCGAAGAAGTTCTTCCACCACCTGACCGGGTCTATCAGCACCTGACTTTCCTTTTTATTGTTGTCCATCATGTTGACCTGGGCTATGCGGATGAGCCAGAGTGTGAAATAGACGTTACGCGTGTTTCTGAGAAAGTCGCCGAAATCGGCCAGTGATTTGGTGTCGTCCTGCTGCCTGAGCTCTATGGAGGGCTTTCTGTAGTCGGTGATGTCTACGTAAGACGATTCGTTTACGGGGACTGCAGGCAGGGGGCGCGGGATATTGTCGCTGTATATTATCTGTGCCTGCGCCGGGCG
>JBFWTW010000270.1:0-3629 GCA_050247635.1 Candidatus Dadabacteria bacterium
TAACCCTTGGCGGGTTCATATGCCTCCTCGTCGGTAACATTTTCCACCTCGAATCCGCATACCTTTCGGTTCTCTTTCTCTATCTCATCATGCTCATGTACGACGGGCAAACCTTAATCGCCGGCATTCAGTGTCTTGCCGGCGGCGTGGTGGTCGGGGCCCTGTCCCTTTTGATCGCGAATGTCTTTGTCCAATCCGGGATCGTTTATCTCCTCCTCATGGGCAGCCTGATTTTCCTGGTCATGCTTCTACTTAGTAAATACTTTCTCCCGGCACTCCTTAGCGCGATCGTCGCCTCGATGTCGATGTTCGTGGTGATATTCGATTCGCTGGGCCAGGCGTCCGTGACGATCGAGAATTATCTCATTCAAATGTTCCTGGGTGTCTTCACCGCCTGGATAATCGACGAGATCATATGGCCCCGGCGGAGTAAGGCCGCCCTCTATACCACGCTCACGTCCGTTTACAGGGATTTCTCAAGGCGCTTCGCCGGCCTTGCGGACGGCACGATAACGGAGAGGGGCGAGGACACGATATCCCTCGAAGTCTTCAATAACCTCGTAAACCTCGTAGACCGCACCGGGCGCGAGAGCCGGGACGGCACATTTTATCCCGAGCCTTTCATGAAGCTCGCCGCCTATGCCAAGGGCATATACATAAGGCTCGACGTCCTCGAGGACTTCATGTCCAAGGACAATAAATGCCTCGAAGTAGAGGAAGCGAAAAAAATACTCCACGATATCTTCACGGGCCTCTCTTCGGAATTCGACGCGCTCGCCCGCGCTGTCGAAGCCGGAAGCGCGCCGTCCGCCCCGGACGCCGGGCTCGGAAATGCCTCAGCCTCGCTGGGGGCACTCTACATGAAGCTCCATGAGGTCGAGGGTGACAGGGATTATTTCGAGGACCTTCTCGCCCTGGGGGCGCTGCCTCCGCTCTTTGACGGCATGCTCACTCTCCTAAAGGATTCCGTTCAGGTGCTAGGCGTCATACGCGAGGGCTCCTACGCCGAGCTTCGCGGTAAGAGGGTTACGCACGCCCCGGAAGTCGAAAAGGAAAAGAGCTTCTTCGGCGATCTCTTTACGCGCGAGAACATGAAGCAGTCCGTAAAGACGGTGGTCATCATCATGCTATTACTTCTCGGCGAAAAATTTTTCAACCTCCCCGGGAGCTCGCAGGCCTCCTTCTACGGCGTACTGTTCGGCTCGATGCCGAATACAGGCCAGGCCCACCTCAAAGGCAGGCTCGCCATTCTGGGCGTCCTCGCCGGCCTCGCCTATGGTCTCCTCGGGCTTATAATAGTGTCGCAGACTGAGCACTTCTCTATCCTTATTCTCCTCTTTTGTCTCGGGCTCTTCGTCGCCGCCTACGTGGCCACGGGCGGCATGAAGATAGCTTATTCGGGTATTCAGGCGGGGCTCATGATACCGTACGTGTTCCTGGTGAACATCGGCCCCGAGGTGAATCTCGACCTCGCGTTCACGAGGCTCTGCGCGCTCCTAGCGGCCTCTGCGATAGGCCTCATTATTCTCCACAACCTCTGGCCCGTGAACCCCTACGAGCAGCTCAAGAAGAAGATATCCTACGCGCTCAGGATCAGCGGGCAGATATTCGCCAGGCTGCTGACGGGAGACGAAAAGGACCGGGAGAGGATCGAATCCATGGTCACGCCCCTTGCCGCCTCTTTGCCGACGAGCTCGTCCCTTCTCTTCGACGCCCGCTTCGTGATCGGCGACGAGAGGCTTCACGGCGAGGAATTCGTCGAGATAATCGCATCGCTCGAGGTGATATTCTCCGAGCTCGAAACCATAAAGAAAACAGTCTATTCGGGAAAAGACACCGCTCTTCTGGCGAAATATATCGAGCACATGGCCCCGAGCTACGAAAAAATAAGCGCTGTCTTCGGCGACGCGTCTTCCGGGTTCGACACACGCGGCGATTTGTGCGAGGAAATCTCCGGCCTCATGGAAGAGATAAAAAGCAGAAGGCAGGAATTCAGGGCGTCGGGGATCTGGAAGAGTTTTACCGTAAAGGAAGTCGAGCAGGATATCCTCATGGCGAGCAGCGTCGACGGCATACTGGATTCCCTGTCGAAAATATCATCGCTCGTTTCGACGATCGAGCAGCCGGAAAAGAGCGCCGCAGTAAAGCTCGCCGGGAGCAGCGCTTCGTAGCCCGGGCGGATATGGACTTTCACTCCGGCGCTTTGTATAATGCGGTGAGGTGATCGGTTTCCCGATGTCTACCCATTGCCGACTCGCCGGGCGATAATGGACCTTTTCGCAGTCTTTACGATTCTCATGACACTTACGGCGGTATTCAGCTTCTTTAACGAAGTGTTCCTGAAGCTGCCGACGACGATAGGCATCATGCTTGCCTCGCTGGCGGCATCCCTTTTTATATTGGTCGCGGGATATTTCGGGTTCGGCCACGTGCATTGGGCCGTGGATCTCGTTACGGCAGCCGATTTCGACCACCTCATGATGAACGGCATGCTGAGCTTTCTTCTCTTCGCCGGGGCGTCCACGGTCAACCTCGACGACCTCGGCGAGTACAAGGGCACTATAGCCTACCTCGCGACGCTCGGAATGATAATCGCGACTTTCCTTACGGGCCTTGTTATCTGGTGGGTATTCGGTCTCCTGGGCATAAACATACCGCTAGTATACGCCCTTATATTCGGTGCGATAATCTCGCCTATAGATGCAATAGTCGTGCTGAAGCTCTTCAGGCGCGTAAACGCCGGCAAGACGCTCGAATCCATAATCACGGGCGAATCGCTTTTCAACGACGCAGTCGCCGTCGTCATTTTTGTCCTCCTCCTGGACGTAGCCTCGGGAGAAACGACCCTCACGGGAATCGATATAGGAAAGTTCTTTCTTAAAGAAGCGGTCGGCGGGCTCCTGCTCGGGGTATCGCTCGGCTACCTTAGCTACAGGATGATATTGGAGATAGTTGTCAGGGGAAAGGAGGGGAGCATAGTCGTCGCCCTTATAACCCTGGCCCTCGTCTCGGGCGGTTATTCCCTCGCCGAGCTGCTCGACGTATCCGGGCCGCTTACCTGCGTCGTCGCCGGGCTCTTCCTGGCCAGAAGGAGAAGGCTCATGCCGAGCTCGGCCGATCATATAAGGTCCTACGTCGGGAGCTTCTGGGAGATAATCGACGACGTCCTGAACGCCGTCCTCTTCGTCCTCATAGGGCTCGAAGTGCTCATACTCGACTTCGAAAAATCCTACATCATCTGCGGGCTTCTTGCGATTCCTCTCATCACCTTCGCCCGTTTCGTCAGCGTCGAGTTCCCGCTGGTTCTCCTGAGGTACGTGAGGAAGATACCGAACCTCTCCGGATTCATAATGACGTGGAGCGGCATAAGGGGCGGCGTTTCCATAGCGCTCGCGCTGTCTCTGCCGGACTCGGAGGAAAGGGATCTGATAGTCCTCATGACCTACATCGTCGTCGTGTTCTCCATACTTGTCCAGGGTCTCACCCTCGAGAACGCCGTCAAGTGGAATAACAAAAAAGGGAATCCGCATTAGCGATACCCTATTTAATTCCGCGCGTTTAGGTGTTAGGTTTAAGTAAAATCGCAAGCATCGATTCGGCTTTCATAGCCGTTAAACATTTCAGGAGGA
>JBFWTW010000271.1:0-3575 GCA_050247635.1 Candidatus Dadabacteria bacterium
GACGCTGCAATTGGGCGGCACGTCCACGAGCACGGTGGGCTGTATGATATTCCCGTCCCTCTCTCCGCCTGTGAGAATCTTCCCGCCGCTCTCGACGGCCTCTTCGATCCACTTCATTATCCTGTCTGCGGCTCCGGTATCTATAACAGGGCCGACGTCCGTGTCTTCCTGCATCGGGTCACCGGTCTTGAGCTTCCGCGTCTCTTCGACGAACCGCTCAATAAAACCGTCGAACGCCCTTTCGTGGATGTACATCCTCTGTACGGAGATGCAGCTCTGCCCCGCCTGGTAAAACGCGCCCCACGCGTTC
This sequence comes from Candidatus Dadabacteria bacterium, assembly GCA_050247635.1. Taxonomy (GTDB): domain Bacteria; phylum Desulfobacterota_D; class UBA1144; order Nemesobacterales; family UBA2774; genus JADLGH01. The sequence goes on from JBFWTW010000271.1 coordinate 311, forward strand.
CTCGACGCGGCGAACGCAATGTCCGGCGGGTCTTCGTCTATGATAGTAGCGGCATTCCCGCCGAGCTCGAGCGTCACCTTCTTCTTTGAGAACTTCTTCATGAGCTCCCAGCCTATCTCGTCGCTGCCGGTAAACGATATCTTCCTTATCCGCCCGTCTTCGAGCACGGGCTCTATGTCCCCGCCCGGAAGGGGCAGTATGCTGAGCACGCCCGCCGGGAGCCCGGCCTCTATGGCAACCTCGCCGAGCATGAGCGCCGAAAGGGGGGTCTGCGAAGCGGGCTTCAGTATCATCACGTTCCCCGACGCCGTTGCCGGGGCTACCTTGTGCGCAACGAGATTCAGCGGAAAGTTAAAGGGAGATATCCCCGCGACGATCCCCAGCGGGAACCGCCTCGCCATCCCGAACATTCCCTCCGTTCCGGGGGTGAGGTCCATCGGCACGAGCTCCCCCTCGCCGAACCTTCCCGCCTCGTCCGCGGCGGCCGAGAACGTCGCCACCCCGCGCCCCGCCTCGACGCGCGCCGTCTTGAGCGGCTTTCCACCTTCGAGGACGAGGGTCCTCGCGAACTCTTCTTTTCTCTTCTCGATGCCATTGGCGATATCTCTCAGTATCCGCCTCCGCTCATGGCTCGGGCTCGTCCTGAATTTCCTAAACGCCTCCTCGGCGTAGCCTATCGCTTCGAGCGCACTTTCCTTCGACGGTATGTTTATAACACCGGCGACCTCTCCGTTGTAGGGGCTTTTTATCTCCCTTTTCTTCTCCCCCGTCTCCCATTTTCCGTTTACGAGATACCCGAACTCTTTCGGCATGATTCTCTCCATTTGTGTACAGATTCTACTTCTAATTATAGGAGACGCATCCGCCATTACCAACTGCAACAGTGGATGAAACGGCGTCGATGTTTGGGTGTGCTTTAAGTATTGCGGGATTGACTCGGGTGCTGCCGCGAAGAAACGCGGGCAAAGGAAAGCTCCGGGCGAAACGTCTCTCCGCCCGGAGCCGGGTGATTTATAATTCCAGTATGTCGAGCCTCGGCTGCTCTTTTATGATTCCCTTCTCGTGCGCCCTGTTAAAGAGATATTCGAGGGCGGCCTTTCCCTTCTCGCCGAGGTCGATCGTGTAATCGTTCACGTACATGAGGACGAACTTTTCTCCGACGTCCTCCTTCATCCCGCGACCGAATTCGAGCGCGTATTCGAGCGCCTCGTCCTTGTGGCTGAGCCCGTACTCGATGCTACCCTTGTGGACGCGGAGGATTTCTTTCTGAAGGTCCTCCGGGATGTCTCTCCTGACGACGTTAAGCCCGAGCGGCATCGGAAGGGGAGTTTCCTTCTCCCACAGCTCGCCTATGTCGAACAAAAGCTCGAGCCCCGCTTCTTTATAAGTGAGCTGCCCCTCGTGTATGAGAAGCCCGGTCTCTATCTCTCCGTTCGCGACGGCGGGCATTATTTCGTCGAACGGCATTTCTACGGGGATAAACCCGTCGGCGTAAATGCAAAGGAGGAGATACGCCGAGGTCAGCATCCCCGGAACGCCTATCTTCCTTCCGGCGAGGCTGTCCAGCTTCTCCTTCGCCACGACTATCGGCCCGTATCCCTCGCCCATGCTTGCGCCGCTCGCGAGTATCCGGTAGTCGTCCTGCACCTTCAGATACCCGTGCGCAGATATGGCCGTCATCTCTAATTCCTTGTTGAGCGCCCTCTTGTTAAGCGACTGTATGTCTTCTATCACGTGTACGAATTCTATTTTGTCGGACGTTACCTTATCCTTCGCTACCCCATAAAACATGAATGCGTCGTCCGCGTCGGGGCTGTGCCCGAGCCTCATTATCTGCTTACTCACAGGTGATTGTCCCTCCTAGTTTTTCTCTTCGGCGTAAATATCGACGCCCGAAATCTTTTTCGAAATCCCGAGTTCTGACAGTAGCTCGCTGTACTTCACTATGCCCTCCTGCTCCCTCGGGCCGAGGTCATATTGTATCCTCTCCGTGAGGTATGTCACGCACATCGCCTCGTCCATGCCGAGCTTCGCCGCTTCGATCCGCGCTATCTCGGCCGCGTGCTCGCGGCCGTACGCCATCGATTCCGCGAGCGCCGCGACGTTCCTTCCGAGCGAAATGCCCCTGCCGACGGCGAAGACGGCGAACACGAACGGGAGCCCCGTCTCGGCCGTCCATATCTCCCCGAGGTCGTAAACGTTATATCCCGCGGGCGGCGCATACATCATTTCGAGCCCGAGGTCCCCTATTATCATCCCAGCGTCCACACCGTCCAGGAATCCGCCCTTAGTCGCGTCCCTCGGCGTGTAGGACGGCTTTAAGCCGTGAAACACTTCGAGTATCACGCGAAGGAGCGCGGTCGAGCTTTGCGACCTCAGGTCTACAGCAACAGTCCTGGCATTTTTCAGCTTTTCCTTCGTGAGGAGTACGACGCTGTCCACCTTTCCGTATGACGAAATCGATATACCGGGCACCGCGCTGTACGTACCTCTCTTTAAAAACTCCGCGACGGGAATCAGGCCGAGGTCGATCTCTTTTCGTGACAGCATGCCCGAAAGCTCCGAGGGCGGCGTCTGTACTATGCTGAAATCGTGCTCGACGAGGCTGTTCTCTATCGCGTGTGTGATGGGTTTTGCGTTAAGGAAGGATACGGAGCCCAACTTTATTACGGTCTTTTTTGCGCTCATATAATATTGTTCTCGGAAGCCGCGCGCCGGTGGAAATCCGCTCCCCGGGCTCGCCGGCAGGGCAGGGGGCTACAGCGTGCTCAGGTCTCCTTGCCATCTACGCGGCAGGAATATCGTCTCGTAAACAGAAATCGCGTACGAATCCGTCATGCCGGCGATAAAATCGCATACTGCCCGCTCGTGCGTCTCCCCGTCTCTGGGGGTGTGTCCGCCGTACTTCCTGAATTCCTCCTCGTTCTCGCAGAAGTATTCATATAATTCTCTTATGACCTTTGTCGCCTTGAGGAAATTGTTCTTAATCTTCTCGTTCATGTAGACGGTGTTGAAGAGATAACCCCTGAGGTCCACCATCGCCTCGGCGACCTCGTCGCTCGCGGCAACCTTCTCTCCGTCGTTCCTGATGGTCTCGGTCACTATGTCCGTAACCATCCTGTTGATCCTTTCCGAATTGGTCCGGCCGAGCGCGTCTATGCACCTTTCGGGCACATCGTCTATCGTTATTATCCGCGCGCGTATGGCGTCGTCGAGGTCGTGGTTTGCGTATGCCACGAGGTCCGAGATCCTGACTACCTGCCCT
>JBFWTW010000272.1:0-3570 GCA_050247635.1 Candidatus Dadabacteria bacterium
TGCTCGATGATCGTATCGAGAATCTGCTCGGACTGGGAAGGTTGAAGATTGAATCTATCCGCTAAATCCTTTTCAATGTCTGAACGCTTCATGTTTGGAACTCCCAACCGTTTTAGTAAGCCGTAGCACATACCCCCGGCTACAATTCCAATTTAGATAATTATTCAGTGTTTGTCAAGTGTTATACTCGGAGTGGGAATAAATTGCGCCCGCCGTGTACGGGCGGGCGCATGCGTGGTCAAAAAGCATTCGGAATTTAATTAAGCCTTGATCTTGTCTCCGCCCGAGGCCCTTTCCTCGGCCCTCTTCGCGTCCGGGCGTCCGGGCGCCGTCGGATGCGAAGCCCCGGTGTGGCTCTGGAACGCCTCGAGATGCCTGTCCGAATAGGAACCCTGCGGATAGTACTTGTCGTAGAACTCGACGTCTATATTCATCGCCTGGAAAACGAGCCTCATGTACATCGGGTCTACAAAAGCCGGGAACCTGCCGTACGTATCGTAAATATAATTCGCGACGTCCTTCACGATCTGTATCGTAGTCTCCGTCGGCCTCGGCGCGCGCATCAGATGCTTGTCGGGCTCGGCATACGGGAACGGCTTTTCCGGCTTCCATGCCGCTTCCTTGTGCTCGTGGAAGGCGTCTATGGCCTCGTTCATATCCTTATAATACGGCGGGCAATACGCCTGGAAGACGCCGTCCTTTCCTACAGGCACGGTCGTCGGGGGATCGATAGTCCCCTTCTTCGGCTGTATGAACCTGAACCCGAGCCCCTTGAAGAGCTGCGGCGCGCCGCCCAGCGCAAACCTCGGTATAAAGCCGCTGAACGTCCACCCGGCGAGCCCGAGCGCCTGGAGCGCGAGGCTCATGTTCTGGCAGATAAAAGCCTGCTCCACGTTAAGCCCCGTCAGAATCCTGGTTTCGAGGTCGAACAGCGAAAGCTTGACGCCGTCTTTTAATCTCCCCTTCTTTATCCACTTGTCGACGCCCGCGGGCTTCCCGGTCAGGTCGTCGATTATCGTAAATCCGTATGAATTGCTGCAGTAAAGGTGAAGGAGGTTTATGTATTCCTCGGTCACGTCCGTCACCGGTATGAAGACAGATGTCCCGGGCTTGTTTGTATTCCACTGGTTAAATTCGAAGAGCCCCGGCATCTTGTCCGGCAGATCGGCCCTTCCGTCCTCGAGCTTTACGAGGCTCTCGCGGTAAAGCTCCAGGATCCTCGCCATGCGCTCTTCCCTGTCCATCTTGAAGAACATGTCCAGCTCGTGCTTCTTGGGGAGCATGTTCTTGACGTTAACGTGGTAGAGCCCGCTGTCGTTCGTGAAGAAAAGCTCGGTCCCGTGATTGTTGCATGCGGAGGGCCATGTCCGTCCGGTCCACTGGCAAAGGAGGTCGATGCCCGTTTCCGGGGGCAGGTCCGCAAGGCAGAGCCCGGTGAGTCCCGTGCCCGACCATACCAGCAGCGCTTCTTCCATCTCCTCGAGCGGCACAGGGTCGTACTTCGACTCGAACCCGAGCGTCGGGTCTTCGAGCTTCATCCCGAGGCCGAACCTCCTCGAACGGCGGTTGAATATCGAATCGAAAAGCGGGTAGCTGAGCGCCTTTTCGTAACGCTCCCCCAATTTGAATTTTCCGTTCGTCTTGCCGTTATTGTCCTTACCGTCGGCGCTTCTTGCCATTACAATCCCTCCAATGCTGATATGGTTTTACAGCGGAACCTTTACCCAATAGAGAATTTAAAAGATGTAGATAGAAAATGCAAGGTGTTTTGGGCCGGGGAAAGGCCTGAATCGACGATATGATTGGCTATAATGGGAAGCTGTGGAAGCCTTGCGGGTGCAGACCTGAAGGCCCGTCCCGCAAATTTGAAAACCCCGGCTGGCTAGATGGACGCGCCGGCAATGAGATCCTTCCCTGTGGGAGTCTCTGCTCCGCCCTGGGGCTCCAGAGTCACTTTAAACGCCTCTATCGACTTCACGTCGCCGAACTTCTTCAGGGAATCTATGTGCACGATGCTGTCCCCCTCGTCGTTCACATCGAATATTCCCATGCTCCGCGGCTTGCCCTTTATGATGACCCACCACTGGTACGTCTTACCCTCCGGCGCGTTCGGCATGTCGAGGCAATAAAGAAGCGCGTCGTGCTCGTTCTTGTCCCAGAGCACCCTGCCCGAAGCCTTCAGGTCGTGAGCCTTGCTGCTCAGCTGAATGAGGACTATGTCCTGGTCCTTCATGAAGTCCGTCACCTGCTCGAGGCTCGCGAGCTTCGTTTCCAGGCCGCCTAGCTCGCCCTCTTTCGTCGCGATCAGGTTTTCGAGCCTTTCCACCCTTTCCTCGCTCGCCGTGAGCTTGTCGTTAAGCGACGATATCACGGCGTCCCTCTCGCCTACGGTTGTCCTGAGTGTAATATTCGTCACGACCAGAAAAACGAGCGCCGCAGAGGCGAGAGCGCCCGCCCCGAGCCAGAGCGGCCGGAAGCCTGCGAGGAAGCCCTCCTTCGCGGGGGCCATCCTTTCCCGTATTTCACGCGACTTTCTGCGTCTTACGTCAGCAAGGAGTTTTTTTTTGATATCGGGGGAGGGAACGGCGGGCCTGGCCGAGTAGGAAAGGAGGCTGGCCACGGATTCGTAATCCGCGAGCATTCTCCTAACCTCGGGGGTGTTCGAATCGATAAGGCGCTCAGCTTCTTCGAGCTCCTCGCCTTCGAGCACGCCGAGCACGTACAGCAGGATCAGTTCTTCTTCTCTCGACACTTCGCTCATCTGATCGGGCATTTTCTCGGGGTATTTCCTTCGGGACTTTTTGACATTATATATAAATCCGCTGCTTATTTAAATATACGAACGCGGATGCGGTTTCGGTTGACCCGTTTCAAAATATTATAACCGCGCAAAAGCGCGGGAGAGGGAACAGAAAGCGCGCGCTTAAATTTACAACGATTATTGAGTAGTAAAGAAACTTCGATTAGGTTAAATTTAGTATCCGGAGCTTTGGAGGAGGAATGTCTGACACTTCCGGCGGCCGAGGCCGCCTGCCGCAACTAGAACAGGAGCTGGCCGAGCTGCTGGCCAAGATAGCCCGGGGATGCGAGTCGGCTCTTGGCAAGCTTTACGACAAAACCATTTCCCAGGTCTACGGGCTCGCTGCGAAAATACTGTCGAGCTATGACGAGGCAGACGAGGTCTCGCTCGACGTTTTTAACCAGGTCTGGCAGAAATCCCTCGAATATTCCCCCGACAGGGGCTCCCCTTCAGCATGGCTGATCACGCTTACCCGCAGCCGGGCAATAGACAAGCTCAGGTCCGGGAAGAAGAGAAGGCTCCTTCAGGACCCTCTCCCCGACAACTTGCCCGACAATTCCGGCTCGCCCGACGAGGAAACGGAAACCCGTCAGAAGCGTGAGCTAATCGAGAGCGCCCTTTCCGAGCTCCCGCCGTCCCAGCGGCGGTCGATAGAGCTCGCCTATTTCCACGGTATGAGCCAGACGGAAATTTCCGCCCACATGAACGAGCCCCTCGGCACGGTTAAGAGCTGGATGCGCGCCGGCATGGCCAAGCTCAGGCAAAGGCTC
>JBFWTW010000273.1:0-3552 GCA_050247635.1 Candidatus Dadabacteria bacterium
GGACTGGACGCTCTTGTCCTCGAACTCCTCCTTCTCGAAGCCGAGGGTCCTCTGGCTGCTCTCGCGGGATCCGGTGTTGGTCGTCAATATCAGCACTATCTGCCTGAAATCGACCTTCCTTCCGTTAGAATCCGTAAGCGTCGCATGGTCCATTACCTGTAAAAGCACATTATAGATGTCCTCGTGCGCCTTCTCTATCTCGTCCAGCAGGAGCACTGCGTGCGGGTTTTTGTGAACGGCCTCCGTGAGCTGCCCGCCCTCGTCGTATCCGACGTATCCGGGCGGCGATCCGATGAGCCTCGAAACAGTGTGCTTCTCCATATACTCGCTCATGTCGAATCGTATGAACCCAATCCCGAGCGCCTCGGCGAGCTGCTTTGCGAGCTCGGTCTTTCCGACGCCGGTCGGCCCGGCGAACATGAAATTGCCGACGGGCTTATCCGGCTCGCTCAGCCCCGAGCGCGACATCTGTATCGCCGTCACGAGCTTTTCGACCGCCTCGTCCTGCCCGAATATAACCTTCTTCAGGTCAGAGGCCAGTGTCCTGAGCCTGTTCCTGTCGTCAACCTTGACTGTCCGGCTCGGCACCTTCGCTATCTTCGACACGAGCGCCTCTATATCCTTCACGTTTACCTGCTTTATCCCCGTGTCGAAATTCCTGAGCTTCGCGGCTGCCCCGGCCTCGTCGATGAGGTCGATGGCCTTGTCCGGGAGCCTCCTGTCGTTCATGTACTTCGCCGAGAGCTCCACCGCCGCTTTTAGGGCGGGCGTCGAATACCTTACCCCGTGAAACTCCTCGTAGTATTTCTTGAGCCCCTGGAGGATCTTCACGCACTCCTCTTCGCTCGGCTCGTAAACGTCCACCCTCTGGAACCTTCGGGCGAGCGCGTGGTCCTTCTCGAAGACGCTCCTGTATTCCTTGAGCGTCGTCGTCCCGATACATCTTATCTCGCCGTTGGCTAGCGCGGGCTTCAGCATGTTGGACGCGTCGAGCGTACCTCCCGAAACAGCCCCCGCCCCGATGACGGTATGTATCTCGTCGATGAAAAGTATCTTTTTATCGTCCCCTTTCACGTTGTCTATGATGGACTTGAGCCGCTCCTCGAAATCCCCCCTGTACCGCGTCCCCGCGGTGAGAGAGCCCATGTCGAGGGCGTAGATGGCGGTGTTCCTGAGCGCCTTCGGGACCTCGTTTTTCGCGATCCTGAGGGCGAGCCCCTCTGCTATCGCCGTCTTCCCGACCCCGGCGTCCCCAACGAATATGGGGTTATTCTTCCGCCTCCGGGCGAGTATGTGTATCGTGCGGTCTATCTCGGATTCGCGGCCGATGAGCGGGTCCAGCTTTCCGTCGCGCGCCTTTTTTACGAGGTTTGTGCAGAATTCGGAGAGCGGGTCCTTCGCCCCTTCCTGGGTCTGCGTGTCCGTCTTGGCGATGCTGGTGGATTTTTCCTGCTGCTCGTAACCCGACCTCCCGTGCGAGATGTATCTCACTAGGTCGTACCTGTTTACGCCCTGCTCGTTCAGAAGATACACGGCGTGAGACTCATCCACCCTGAACATGGCGATGAGTATGTTCCCCCCGTCTATCTGCTGCTTGTCGGCCGACTCCGCATGCATGGCGGCCAGCCTGAGAACATAGTGGCTCCCGGCCGAGTACTGGGGCTCCGGCAGGTATTCGGAATCTATCGGCGGCATGTTCTCGTCGATAAAATCCTCGAGGCTCGTTCTCAGGCGCTCGAGATCGACCCCGCATCCGGTAAGAACCTCCGAAGCGTCCGGGTCGTAGGTCAGCTCCAACAGTATGTGCTCAAGCGTTATGAACTCGTGCCGCTTGGCCTTGGCCTGCTCGTAAGACCTTTTAAGTGTTTCCTGCAGTTCCCTTGAAAGTGTCATTGATATTCGCCTCCCCCTTCCACTTCCAGTATGCATTTGAGCGGGTGCTCGTACTCCTTCGCCAGCTTGTCCACCTGCGCTATCTTTGTTGTAGCCACATCATAAGTATAAACGCCCACCGTGCTTCTGCCCGCTGTGTGCGCTTCGAGCATAATCCTGGTCGATTCCTCCTGCCCCTTATAAAAAATCCTCATGAGCACCCACACCACGAATTCCCTCGGCGTGTAGTCGTCGTTCAGGAGCACTATCCTGTACATGTCGGGCCGTTTGAGCCTGGCCCGTTTTTCTGTAAGGAGCTCCCCGTCGCGATCGCTCCGTTTAATATCTCTTTCCGTCATAACCAAAGTCTCTCGGCGGCGCTTGGGTTTCCTTCGCCGCGTACTATTTAAAAAATTTAATCATACGCCCCTCGTTTTTCTACTGCCCGTGCAAATATTTGAGAGGCGACTGCAAATTGTACTGCTCTATGAGGCGCTCCGTATACCCGCGCTCCCTGTCGAGATACTTGCCGATTGCGCGTCCTGCGGACTCGTTCAGAATCAGGTGTGAGCTGTACGTCGGAACCGCCCCGAATCCCCTCAGGAATTTATGCTCGCCCTGAGCCCCGGCCTCGAAAATATCGATTCCGTTATTTATAGAATAATCTATCAAACTGTAGAAACAACACTCAAAATGGAGGTTACTATACGACTCCAGAGACCCCCAGTAGCGGCCGAAAAGCCTGTTGTTCTTGACGATATTGAAGCTGCCCCCGACCCATCTCTCCCCGTCCCCTGCCATCACCAGTACGAGCCTGTGCCTGTACTTCTTCCACATCAGATCGAAGAATTCCCGGTTGAGATAAGCGCTCCCCCATTTCCTCGAATGGGTGTCAATGTAAAAATCCCATACGGCGTCTATGTGCTCTTCCTTTATATCGTCCTTTTCGACGATCCTTATTTCGAGGCCAGTTCCTTCGAGCGTTCTCCTTTCCTTCTTTATCTGCTTCCTCCTCCCCGAGCGAAGGTCCCCGAGAAAGTCCTCGAAGCTCCCGTAATTTCTGTTCTTCCAGTGGTACTGATGCGTGACCCGGCTAAGGAACCCGAGCCTCTCCAGAAGCGAGCACTCCCTCTCTGTGAGGAAGAGCACGTGCGCGGACGAGCACTCCTCCCTCATCGCGAGCTCGGCAAGCCCCCTCGCCAGTATCCCGGCGCACTCCTCGAACGGGTATTCGGGGTGGACTGATATCCGGGTGCCGGTGGCCGGCGTGAAGGGCACCGCCGCGACGAGCTTGGGATAGTAACTGAGCCGCGCGTTCTCGAACGCACGCGCCCACTCCCAGTCGAATATGTACTCACCGTAAGAATCGAGCTTTATATAGGCCGCCACCGCCCCGGCCATGGCGTCCCCGTTCCTCAGTACCAGGTATCTCGGTATCCACGCCGTATGCGGCCCGACGCAGCCCGACTCCTCCATCGCCTCCAAAAACTCGTATTCGAGGAACGGGTTTTCCCTGTCTATAAGAGCGTTGTACTCCTCCCTGTCGAGGGCCCCGATGGAATCGTATACCGAAAGCGTGTAGTCTCTGCTCATACGTTCGTCCCCTGTGGCCTGGGGGGATAATTTCCCGAATAAACTTTAGTATAGCACCTCATACGGGCGGAGGCTCATAAACAGCGC
>JBFWTW010000274.1:0-3551 GCA_050247635.1 Candidatus Dadabacteria bacterium
GCGAAAGGACGAAGAGTATCAGCCACCTTTTTTTGCGGGCCATTGATAGGAGAGATACCGCTAATATCGCGCCGTATGCGGCCACACCGTACGCCGCCACGGGGATACCGAGCATTTTGGCGAAGGCGCTCTGCCTTACGACGTCGCAGTCCGTGCCAGCCGTGCAGAACGCGGCGTGCCCGCCGCCCACGTCAACGTATGTAAGATACAAAGACAGCAGGATGCCGATGGCGGAGAGTATTGAGATAGCAAGCAGATTATAGTTCTTCTTTTCGGTTCTCTTTTGGCTCATCTTGGATATGTATGGGCTCCTCGATTATTTATAACCCGGTGCGGAAATTAATACCGAAATATGATAACCGGCGCGCCGTCACAGGCAACAAAAAGGTTTTTTAGTCCTCGTAGAACCTGCCCCCGCCGACCGCCGTGTTCTTGAGCGAGACGGGAGGCGAATAGCGCGTTCCGTACCTTACGCTCAGGTTGTGGAGCTTCTTTAATACGTCGCCCGTGCCGACCGTGTCCACGTACCTGAAGGGCCCGCCCCTGTAGGCCGGGAACCCGAGCCCGAGCACTGCGCCGACGTCCCCGTCCCTCGCGCTTTCTATGACCTCTTCTTCGAGGCAGCTCATCGCCTCGTTAACGAGCGCAAGCACGAGCCTGTCCTGTATATATTCCTGGGATATGCCGTCCGTGTCGTCTTCGTGCAGCGACAGGAGCCTGCTCACCGACCTGTCGAGCCTCTTTTCGTCGCGGTGGTACCTGTAAAAGCCCGTCCCGCTCCTGACCCCGGTCTTCCCTTCGGATACCATCTGATCGAGCATCGCCCGCGGCTTGGCGTATTCGGACGAATGTCCGTATATCGCGACTGCGCCCTGCTTCACGACGTCGAGCCCGACGTCGTCCATTGCCGAAAGCGGCCCCTCGGGGAACCCGAACTGCACCATCGCGTCCTCTATGTCCTGCGCGCCTACGCCCTCGCCCAGGAGCTGAAGCGCCTCGGCAAAGTAGGCAAGCTCGACGCGTGTAAGGTAGGAGCCAGCCTTGTCTTTTACGACGAGCGGCGTCCTTCCGAGGAGCTTTACGAGCTCGAACGTCTCGGAGACAGTCTCGGGAGACGTGCCCTCACCTATCGAAATCTCTATGAGGTCGGAATCGCTGACGGACCCCGACATGCGCATTCCTATTACCTTGGCAGGATTCTTCGAGCCGCCCGAAATGTTGGAGACCGGAACGGCGTAGGAGTTTGAAACGTAGACGAAGTTGCCGCCGGGAAGGGCTTCGACGTCGGTCAGGATGCGCCGCTTCACTTCGGGATCTTCCCCCGCCGACTCGATGATAATGTCTGCGCGTCTGAAGCCCGAATAATCCGAGGCGGCGCTTATGAGGTCGAACTTTCTCTCGGCGTGTATGGAATCCTCTTCGCGGCCGGATACCTTGCCCATGAAGTAGTCGTAGCATTCTTTGAGGCTCTTGCCCACGGTGGCGTCATCCTTGGCCTTCAGCCTGACGCGTATGCCGCTTTCGGCCGCGAGGCATGCTATCCCCTGGCCGAAGGGCTCGCCGCCCGCGACGGCGAGCTTGGAGGGCTTCTTCGCGGCCTTGCCGGCCGTCTTCGAGAACCTGCCGTCGTTCCTCACTCCATCTATCGCTACGGCGGTCCTTATGAGCTGCTTCGCGTAGCTCGTTACCGCGAGCTCGCCAAAGTAAACTGACTCGACGTGGAGGCCACGGTTAAAGCTCGCGACCCCGATTTCGAGCGCTTCGACGGCCATCCTAGATGCTGTGAGGTGGAGACCGCCGTTCTCTCTTATATCTTTTTTAGCCTTGTCGAAGGACATCTTCCTCGACACGGGGTTTTCTTTTAATAGTGCGTTCGCCACCCCGCCGAACCTAAACCTCCGGGGCTTGAGCTCCTTGGCCGAGAGCTCGAGCGCCCTCTTCCGGGCCGTTTCGCGGAGAAGCTCGGGGGGCACGATTTCGTCGAGGAGCCCGGCCTGCCGCGCGTATTCGGCGTCGAGCGGCTCCCCAGTCAGTATCATGTCGATGGTCTCTTTCGTGCCGACGAGCCGCGCCAGCCTCGGCATGCCGCCCGCGCATGGGATGAGGCCGTTTTCCAATTGATTCAGCCCGAGCTCGACGCCCCTTCCGTTGGAGCCGATCCTGTACTTGCACGCTATTATCAGCTCGAGCCCGACACCGAGGCAGGCCCCGTTGACGGCCGCCACGAATGGGGCCCTAGAAGCCTCTATCCTCTCTGACACCTCTTGCGCCCTAAGGCTGTACGACCGCCCCTCATCGGCGAGCGTGAATTCGAGATACTCGCCCGCGTCGGCCCCGCTTATGAAGCTCCAGTCCTTGTCGCTGACTATCACGACGGCCCTTATCTCGTCGTCGCTTTCGAGCATGTCGAGGTCCTTGTCTATCTTGTCCAGGAGCTCTTCCATGGCGAGATAGTCCTCGTGCCTGAGCCTGTTGACGACGCTTCCCGGGGTATGGACGACGAGCGTCGCTATCCCGTCGCTGTCAACGGTGTAGGAAAGGCTCCCCGTTGTCTGCTCACGTTCTTTAGTCGTCATTCTTTCTCCAGGACAATCGAAACACCGAGCCCACCCGCGGCGGGTAGAGCGACGAGCCCAAATTGTCCTTTTCTCCTGGCCATCCTGTAGACGAGGGTCGTGACGAGCCTCGCCCCCGTGGCCCCGAGGGCGTGGCCCAGGGCTATAGAGCCGCCCGAGACGTTAAACCGCTCCATGTCGATCTCGCCAACGGCCTGGGGGCGCCCGAGCTTTTCCTTGGCGAAGCTCTTCGACGAAAGCGCCTTTATGCTCGATATCACCTGAGCCGAAAAGGCCTCGTGCATTTCGACGAGGTCAATGTCGCCGAGCGCTACCTTCGCCCTGTCGAGCGCCTTTGCAATGGCGTAGACTGAGCTCATCAGAAGCTCGGAGTCCGGATTCGAGGCCGAGTATGCATAGGACTTTATGTACGCGAGCGGCTTGTAGCCGAGTGCCCTGGCTTTTTCCTCGCTCATGAGCAGCACAGCCGCGGCGCCGTCCGCTATGGGGGCCGAGTTGCCTGCCGTGACCGTGCCGAACTCCCTGTCGAAAAGGGGCGGGAGATCACCGAGCGTATCCATGCTCGCGTTCTCGTCTATCGAATTATCTTTTATTATCGCTTCTTTGAAATGCGGCGGGATGAAGGTGTGTATTATCTCGTCTTCGAAAATCCCTTCGTCCTCGGCGCGTGAGGCGAACGAGTGGCTCCGGAGTGCAAAGCCGTCCTGCTCGGCGCGGCTTATCTTGTATTCGCTCGCCGTCTTCTCGGCAGCCTCGCCCGTCGTGAGCCCGGCGTAGCGCTCTGGCATGACCGCGAGCACGGGGCCATGCCCCGAAGCGCCCATCCTGAAGAGCGGGCTCACCTTCCCTATGAGATTCTTTCCCTTAGCCGATTCGAGTCCGGCTGGCCTTCTTCCGGATGAGAATAGATAGGAGCCTTCGGAAGCGCATTCAGCGCCGCCTGCAATGACGGCGTCCGCCGCGCCGGAAAGTATG
>JBFWTW010000275.1:0-3548 GCA_050247635.1 Candidatus Dadabacteria bacterium
CATGAGGGCCCCGAGGAGAAAGGCTCCTGACGGAGCCGGGGGAGATTCACTCAAAGACACCCAGGAGGCTTTTATTATGCGGTACGATACGAAGAATAACGGCGCTTGCAGGCAGATGGCTGCCCGCGCGTGCGCCGAGGGCAAGACGCCCTGCGCAATCCCCGACGAGCACCTCGTCGCGCTATTCGTCGGAAACCGCGACGAAGACGCATTCGGCGAGCTGGTCAATCGCTACGCCGACAGGATTTACAGAATCGCCCTAAGGATCACGCGCGACCCCGGCGAGGCCGAGGACGTGCTCCAGGACGTGTTCGTCATACTCACGTCCAAGGCCGGTACGTTCAGGATGGAGTCGCGGTTCTCGACGTGGCTCTACCGCGTCGCGCTCAATTCGAGCTACATGCGCATCCGCACAAAGAAGAAGATAAGCACGAACGAGTCGAGCCTAGACGGCTATGCCCCTTACGACCAGGCCGGCATTCTTCACGGCGTCGCCGACAAGGACTTCAGCCGCCGGCCCGACAGCGAGCTCATGACGCGCGAGGCGCTCGAGAAAATAAGGGACTCTATAGACGAGCTCCCCGAGCAGTATAAAGACGTGTTCCATCTCCGGCACGAGGAAGGTCTCTCCGACCTCGAAACGGCCGAAGTGCTGGGGATATCCCTCAGCGCAGCGAAGTCCAGGATTCACAGGGCGCGGCTCTTCCTCCGGGACAGACTCGCGGATTACTTCTTCGAGACCGCCCGCTGAGTGCGGCTCTTTAAGCACTGCCTCGGCTAACGGCAGAGCTTATCCATCCTCCCCCTTCCCGAAGGGGAACGAATGCGAACAAGTGAGCATTCGGTTGTCCTTGGTCGACTGCATGGGAGCCAATCTAGTGCCGCTCGAAAACAGATGACACCAAATCAGACACAGGTGGGGGTCACCCCAAGTATTTGTCATTCCGAACGATTTCGAGCGAGTGTAAGAAATCCCATGGGCCGTGCGTCGCACCCTGCCCTTCTACTTTTCTCTATTGATGAACCGGCTGGTTTCGGTAAACTATACGACTCTGAAATACGCGCCCGTAGCTCAATTGGACAGAGTGCTTGACTACGGATCAAGAGGTTGGGGGTTCGACTCCCTCCGGGCGCGCATTTCCTTTCCTTTGAATCTCGCAGACTACTCCAATAACGAGTTACCCCCATTCTGATTTTATAGAGGTTGGGGATTCGAGTTGCGACTTCTTCTCCTTTGGCGGGGACTTACAAACCACGCTGACTTCGGGACAGTTACCCCGATTCCTGCGCACGCTCGGAATCGTTCCTCCGGGCGCGCATTAATTCTCCTCAAATCCCTACGAAGTTCCCATGCTAACCTGAAACCCCATTGTAATTTTAAAGAGGTTGGGGCTTCGAGTTCCGCTTCTTCTCCTAAGTGCGTACAATGTGCCTTACGGCGCCTCCGGGTCCACGACATTCTCCCAGAACATATCGAATATCATCTTGAGAGTAATGGGACTAAGCGCAACAGTAGTCTGCTGAAGATTATTCCCCAAAAGCCCGCCGACTACTATCGGCGCGATGACCCCGGACTTCTTTATCATTGCGATAATCTTCTCGTCGAGGTCCTCCTGCTGCGGCGTCTTCGTAAGGTCGAGCAGTATCGAAAACCCGGGAACGTTCTTTACAAGGTACATGAACGTGAACCAGCTCTCGTAACCCTGCGGCGCGACGGCAACCCTTATAAACTCCTTCCATATCGCGATCCTGAGCGCCTTGGCGAACATCGTCTTCTTCTCCGGGTCGTCGAAAACGATGACAGACGTCTCGCTGTCGTTCGTGAAGGAGCGCTGGTTCACGTTCGCCGAGCCTATTATCGCGAGCTCGTCGTCGACTATAAGCGTCTTCGCGTGAACGCCTGTGTGCCATCCGTTCTTCTTCCCGTTCACCATATCGACGACGAAAACCCCCACCTTGGCCTGTTCGGCTGCGCTGGCCCCCTTTATGAGCTCTTTGTAAAATTCCGACCTCCGCCGGAGCGGTATCAATATATCCGTCGTCTCCGCGCAGTCCTGCGTCACGATAACGACGCAAACGAAATTCGGGTCCTTTATGCGCTTGTTTAGCTCCTTCGCCACGTCGAGGTTCACCAGGTACTGGTCCTCGATGTAAACGTACTTCTGCGCGTTCCGGAGGATTTCGAGGTACGCGTCCTTGAGGCTCCTGTCCCTGTCCTTCCCCGATGGGTCGTTATAGGTGCCGACGGTCTTCGCCCAGTGAAAATCCCCGGTCTTTATCTCCTTGGGCTTGGGCTCGCTCCGCCCCTTGAGGGTCTTCGACTTCGCCGCCGGGTGATAGTCCCACCTTTTGATGAACTTCTGGAGTATGTCGTACGCGGCCGGCCCCTCGACTCTTATATGTGTATCGTGATACGCCGAATGCGTGTCCTTGTGAAACGAGCACCACTGCTTCTGGTACCACTCGAAGCGGTTGATGTTTATGTCTATCCCTCCGCAGTGCGAGATGAGCCCCTTCTCGCCCTTCACGATAATCACCTTGTCGTGGTGGCTGCCGACGTTCTTCGTCGCCGCGTACTTGAGTATCGTGAAGAAGAGGTCGAGCTCCTTGAATATCGTCTGGAACTTCATCACCTGCTTCAGAATATGCGGCACGGCCTGCGATAGAAAGTTCTGCGTGGCGGCCGTCGCGAAGGTGTTGTCGTCGATGAAGGCGAAGGTGTTCGGCAGCTTGTTCAACTTCGGGATGTTGTCCCGGTTCATCTGGATGTAGCTCTCGGGCGGATTGGCGTTCGGAATGGGGTTGTCCCACACGAGGATGCGGACCTCCGCGCCTTTCTTGGCCGCATCCTCGAGCAGCTTTATGAACGCCGACCCCGGGTCCCCCTTTATGAGCTCCATCCCGGCGTCGAGCATCCACCCCATGACGTATATATAATGGCCGTCCTTGTTGGCCGTCTTTATCGCATCGTAGATGCTCTTGAATGCGGCCGTGCCATCGACGAGAAAGTCGGCCTTGTTCCCCGTCGCCCCGGGGATTATCTTGGCCCATCTGCTAGCCATTGCGGCGGCTCAAATCTGCCTTCCGGTCTTGGGGTCGTACTTCACCTCGACCGGCACAATCTGGTCCGTCGGCAGAATCTCGATCCACTGGTCGAATATCTCGTAGTTCTTCCCGACGTTCAGCCTGAAGCTCCCCTCGAGCGGGAAGAACCCGTGCTCGTAGACGCGGTCTATCGGCGTCGATGTGACGACGCTGTCCGGATCGACCAGCGCCGGGTCCGAAACTTCATCCTGCTTCGGGTATTTCCCGGTCTCTATTCCCTCCTGGTACTTCTTCTTGATCTTCTTCGCGAGGTCCATGAGCACGTCTATCATCTTCTGCCCGTCGAGCGGGTTCCCGTTGATGTCCTTCTCGCCCGGGTTGCTTGCGTGGTAGACGACATCATCCGTTATGCCGTTCATCCCCTCGACTCCCTTGAGCCAGTTAATCGCGGCCTCTTCCCTTCCAGGCCTTATGGGTATCACGGCCTTCACCCACGGCGCGGT
>JBFWTW010000276.1:0-3542 GCA_050247635.1 Candidatus Dadabacteria bacterium
GTTTCAAATCGTTCGTCATGATGGACCGGCTGAGCTTCGGGTTCACGAAGCTCTTTACGTCCGTCTCGTTAAAGTTCATAGAGAAGATAGTCGGCATCGACGTCCTACACGACATGTGGGAGTTTTTCTCGGGCTTCGAGGGCGTGGGCGAGGGGATGAAGGCGAGGGCGCGGAAGACGGACGAGCTTTTAAAGTCGCCCGAGGCGTCTTTCGTGATAGTGACGAGCCTTAGGGAGGACTCGATGGCGAACGCCGCCACGTGGCGCGGGGAGCTTCGGGCGGGCGGGTACGACGTCGGGGGCGTGGTTGTTAACAGGGTGCTCTTCCCGGAGGAAAGGCGGCCAGCGGGCAGGCTCCCCAAGGGCTTTTCGAAACGTAAAGAGCTTGCGCAAAAGCTCGAATCCAATTACAGGCGCTACTCGGAGATCGCCGCCGCCGAGCATGACGCGCTCGACCGTCTGAGGCGGGAATTCGGCTGCTCTCCTGTACCGGACGCGGGCTCGGACATAACCGCGCTCTCGGACCTTCACGGTCTCCGCAAGTACCTCTTCTAATATATTCTCAGCGATTAAAGAAAGAATTACTGAATGGATGCGGTCTGCATTTCGGAGGAGAAGCGCTTTACGCCGGCCATTATGCCGTCGGCGATCTGGTCGATGTAATCGCCGTCCTTGAGCCTCTTTTCGTCCCTCGGGTTCGTGATGAACGCGGTCTCGACGAGAATGCTCGGGATATCGGCCCCGATGAGGACGACGAAGGGCGCCTTCTTCACGCCCTTGTCCTTGACGGGTTTGTATCTGGCCGAGAGCTTGCCGACGACGGAGCTCTGGACGTGCGTCGCGAAGCGCTCGGATTCTTCTATCTTTGCGCTCAGGAGATACTGCTTGAGGACGCTCGACATCTGGCTCCGGGACATGTTGGAGCTCGCGTTCTCCCTCGCGGCCACGGCGAGGGACTTCTGGTCGTTCGTGAAGCTCAGTATGAACGTCTCTATGCCGTAGGCCTCGCTGCTCCGGGCGGCGTTACAGTGAATCGAGATAAAAAGGTCGGCACCCTTTTTCCTCGCTATGCCGGTCCTTTCCTCGAGGGGGATAAACCTGTCGTCGCTCCTCGTAAGGTAGACGTTCGTAATGCCGAATTTGCCGCCTTCCTTGTCGAGCTTCTCCTTGAGGGCCTTCGCGATCTTGAGGTTTACGTCCTTTTCCTTGAGGCCTGACGGTCCTATGGCCCCGGGGTCGTGCCCGCCGTGCCCGGCGTCGATTACGACCGTCCTTATCTTGAGGCCAAGGGCCTGCGAAAGGGACGATACCTTGTCCTGGGGCAGGGTGGTTTCGTATTTATATTGCTCGGGCTCGTTCTTGGCGATGTTGTAATCCTCGGACGTCTTGCCGGAGCCCTTGATGTCCATGACTATCCTGAACGGGTTCTGGAGCGCGAAAACCTTGTAGTCGTCGAAGCTCTTTATGTAAAGAACGACCCTTACGCTGTCCTTTGTGTTCCTGGCGAATTTTATCTCTTCGAGGAGACCGGACGAAATGGGCTCGACGTAGAGGTTCTTATCGACGCGCGTGCCGTATATGTCCACGAACAGGCGTGGCGGCATGCCGTTGGCGGGGTCTTCCTTGAGGAAAATGGGCTTAAACGGCATCTCCTTGTCGAGCTGTATGACGACGCGTGTGTAGTCTTCCGTCGACCAGTGCCGTATCTGGTTTACCTTTACCAGCCCGCTTCCGACCGATTCCGGCTCGTATTTCGCCTTGTCCGAAGAGTCGGCTGTCTCGATCGGCGCCTTCGGCTTAAACGGCGCAAGATCCATTGTTTTGTTCTTTGCGGCCGTGACCATGTCGCCGTTGGGGTATTCGTCTATGAGCTTCTGGTATTCGACATAGGCCTGGGGCTTACTTTCCTTTTCTATTATCCTCGCCACCCTGAGCTGGGCGTCGTCGGCGAGGTTGCTGTCGGGGTAGCGTTTTACGAAAAGTCGTGAATATTCGACCGCGGTGTTGAGGTCGTCCCGGGACTTGAAGCGGTCGCCCATCTCCTCGTACATCTTACCGGACAGAAAAAGGGAGTTGGGGGCCTTCTCGCTGTTGCCGTAGTTACTGTAAATACTATAAAAAGCGCGGGCTATGGTGTTCCATATTTCCTTGTTATTGACTTTGGAAGGGTCGGCGGCCAGGGATTTGTAGAGCTCTAGGGTCTGGGTATAGAGCTTTTCGCCCCGGTCCTGGGCGTGCACATCTCCGAATGATGAAAACATGGCAATAAGAGCAACGATTGTGAGGTAAAGAGCCGTTCTTTTCATCACATTAATCTATATTATATTAGTTTGCTGGCCTTTTGTAAATGGTATTTTATAAACTACTTTAACATTTTACCGGACGATCCCCCATTTTAAAGGGTGTTTTTTTGAAATAACCGTCGCTTAATGCTAAATTCATAACAATGAAGGTAATTATTCTCGGGTGCGCCACTTCCACGGGCGTTCCGATAGTCGGGTGTCCGTGCCCTGTTTGCACATCCGGCAATCCCAAAAATAACAGGACGAGATGCTCCCTTTTCGTCAACACCGGCGGGAGGAATATACTCGTCGATACCTCGACCGATCTAAGGTTCCAGGCGCTCAGGCACGACATAACGAATCTCGACGCCGTCCTCTACACCCATTCGCACGCCGACCACACGCACGGGATAGACGAGCTCAGGGTCTATAACTTCATGAACGGGAAGGTGATCCCATGCTTCGGGGACGCCAGAACCATCGGTAATATAAAGAAAAATTTCAGCTATATATTCGACGGCGGGGTTACCGCCGGGGGGAAGCCCAAGCTGATACTGAATACAGTGTCCGGGGATTTCGAGGCGGACGGGGTGAAGGTGACGCCGCTGCCTATATTCCATGCCGACTGGACCATACTCGGGTACAGGATAGGGGGGCTCGCGTATCTGACCGATTGCAGCGGCATCCCGGACGAGACCATGGAGAAGCTGACGGGCCTCGAAGCGCTTATAATAAGCTCACTCAGGTACAGGCCCCATCCGGCGCACTTTAACGTGGAGCAGGCTATAGAGACGGCCGGGGAGCTGAAACCCCGGCTGACGGTCCTTACCCACATGGGCCACGAGTTAGACTACGACGCGCTTTCCGCGGAGCTTCCCGAGGGCGTCACGCCCGCCTACGACGGCATGGAGCTTACCTTAGAAGAGCCTGCCACTTGATTGCCGGCCCGGAGGCTGGAAAAATTCTATTACCCTTAAATAGAGGTGCACAATGCAGGAAGTGATAAAGAAAATACTCCAGAAGAACGACACGAAGATAGTTTTTTGCGTCCTCGACGGCCTCGGCGGGCTGACTAAGGACGGAAAAACGGAGCTCGAGACGGCATCGACGCCGAACCTTGACGCGCTGGCAGGGACGGGGGCGACCGGGCTCCACATGCCCGTCGCCGTCGGCATAACCCCCGGAAGCGGGGCGGCTCACCTCGGGCTCTTCGGATACGACCCGCTAAAGTACGAGATAGGGCGCGGGGTGCTCGAAGCTC
>JBFWTW010000277.1:0-3534 GCA_050247635.1 Candidatus Dadabacteria bacterium
TCGAGCCGTCGGCATTGGCCTCGGCCGCCGGGGTCGGGTAGCTCTGGCTCCCGGCCCTCGGATAGCGCTGGGGCGTGTCGAGCATCGAGCGCGACTGGTTGTCGTACACGGTGAGCGACCAGAAGGCCGCCGCCGGAATGTCGGGCGGAAGCGTCACCTTATACGTCTTCCCGCCGTCGAAAGGGTTCTTGCCGGCGTCGAGGAATCCCATGAGATACTGCGATCCAACGCCGGGTATTCGCATTATCATCCCCGGGGAGTCGAGGGTGTAGGCGTAGTAGAACGCGGCCCGCGAATCGAGGGTGCGCGCGCCCGACGGCGGGAACGGCTTGAACATGCCCTCTTTCGTGAACTCGGGCGGCGCGGTCTCGAAATCGTATCCGCCCTCCCAGAGCATGCTTCCCCACGCGGAATCCTTATAGTAAGCCCAGTCGGGATGCGACTCGCCAAAGCGCCAGTTGAGCGCCCGGCCGAAGGCGTTGCCCACCGCCGCCGCGTCGGTGAGTATCTTTTTCATCCGCTCGTCCGGCTTAAACGGCTTGCCCTTGGCGATGCCTATCGCGGCGAGCTGCCCGGCGAGCTCGACGTCGTAGCTGTCGGCGGGCTCGTCCTGTATGTTCTCGTTTATCATCTCGAAAAATGTGTAGTCGCTGGGCGGGATAGTGTTGAAGGCCTTGCCGCTCGCTTCGACGAACTTCGTCTCGGGGGCCGCCGGGTTTTTGGCGAGCTTTACCTCGCCCTCGAGCGCCGTCGCTATGCTCGTGCCGAATCCCCCGGGCGTGTACGGATATATCTTAAGCGTCTTTTTTATCAGATCGACCGTCGGCTTGGGGTCGTTGTCCTTGAGGAACGAGCGGGCGGCGTAGAGCACGCGGTTCGTGCGCGACTTCGCGACATAGAACCCGCCCTCCGGAAGCGGGCCGTCATATCCCGGCGGCACGATGAGATACTTCCCGCCCTCGCCCCTGTCGGGCCCGGGGAAACCGATGTCGATGATCCAGCTGAACCACATATCGTTGATGGTGCCGAGCCCGAGGGGCGGCTGCTCTATAACCATCGGCCCCTTCGTCAGATCCACTACGGAGAGGTAGTAGATAGTGTCGGCGTTCGCTGTAAGGAACAGCGATTTCGAGTCCATGAGCTCCGAGAAAATTACGACCGTGTTATCCTCGGCGCCGATGCTCTGAAAGCCCTTACGTATAGCGTAGGCCGACGCGCCGCGGAAGCTGTTGTTGAACGCGTTAAGCGCTCGGGTGAAATCCATCGTGTCGTAAACCTTCTCGGCTGTCTCGGCGCTGGGCGCCCCGTCCGTGAAATCGAGCGTGCCGATGCGCGTCTCGACGGTGTCGGGCGTCGTTATCGATTCGGGGATCGAAGACCCCGCCTGCGCCCGGGCTATGCCGGGAAGGAGTAGCGCCGCTATGGCCAGTGTCCGGATAATTTTGGGAATGTTCATCGTTCGTTCTCTCTCATGCGATTTTATCGATTTGCCGCTTAATGGATTACGACATGATTAAATTTATATACGGACAGAGCGCTTAAAGCAAACCATGCTACCTGAACAGCTCGACCAGGGGCTGACCGGTCGCGCCGTTCGGGAACGGGACGCCGAGGAGCGCCGAGATTGTCGGGGCCGCGTCAGTCACGTCCACCCGGCGCATAGACGACCCGCGCCTTATCTTCCACCCGTAGAATATGAGCGGCACGTGCGTGTCGTACGCGTAAGGCGCGCCGTGCGTCGTGCCCCTCTTGCCGATGCGGGCCTTGTACTCGATCCACGCGGGCTCCATTATGACGGCGACGTCGCCCGAGCGCTTGCGGTTAAAACCGTTCTCGACGAGGGCGCGCGGGCCCGTCGTGAAGTCCGCGCCGCTGAGCTCCGCTGCCGTGACGGCGTCGGCCACACCGTGAAGCGTCAGGAGATAGTCCGCCGCCTCGCGCTGAACGTCGGCGACGCTCGCCCGGAGCTTCGAGCGTATCAGATCGCGGTCGAGGTAGACCTGCTGGTTGCTGTAGGCGAGTACGAGCTTCCCGCCCTCGGGGCCGAACTCCTTCGCGAGGTGCGCGTTCAGCCCGTCTATCAGCTCGTCGTCCTCCATGAAGTAGCCCGCCGGTATGCCCGCGTCCTCGAGCGCAAGCGGCACATCAACGACGCCGTGGTCCGCCGTGAGGAATACGAGGTAGTTGCCCTCGCCGACGAGGCTGTCGAGCGACTCCAGAAAGCGGGCGATGTCGCGGTCGAGGCGGAGGTATGCGTCTTCGACCTCTATCGACCGGGGGCCGTAATAATGACCGATGATGTCCGTCGAAGAGAAGCTAACCGCGAGGAAGTCTGTTACGCCGTCCTTCCCGAGCCCGGCCCCCTCGACCGCCGCCTCGGCGAAGTCCTTCGTCAGCGAGTTGCCGAACGGGGTCGCCGTGATCAGCCTCCCGTACATGCCCTTCGTTTCGTCGGGGTTCCCGGCCAGCGCGTCCGCGAGAACATAGGGGAACACCGGCTTTCTGTACTCGCCCGTGGCCTCGTCCTTCCCGCTTATCGGCTTTTCGTACGGGCTGTCGTCGTCAACGCTTTTCTCGTAAGTAGAGATATCGTAGAGCGTCTTCCACTCGCCGTTTATCCCGGGCCTGGCCAGGTACTTTTCCGCGGAGTTTTCCGAATTAAAGCCGTTAACCCACCCCGGCAGCTCGGGCTTGCCCGCATCCTTTTTATTTCGGTAGTAGTACGTGCTCGTCACCCATTCGCCGCTCGCGTCGTCGAGCCAATATGCCGCGTCGGCCAGGTGCCCCGCCGGCATGATCGCAGCCCTCTCCTTCTCTGCTATGCCGATGACTATAGAGTGCATTCCGCTCGCGAGCTTTATCTCGTCGCCGACGGTAGTCGTC
Organism: Candidatus Dadabacteria bacterium; assembly: GCA_050247635.1. GTDB lineage: Bacteria > Desulfobacterota_D > UBA1144 > Nemesobacterales > UBA2774 > JADLGH01. The sequence continues at coordinate 2,884 of JBFWTW010000277.1, forward strand.
AGCATATTGCGCGGCGAGCGCATCCCCGATTCGGGATCGGATTCCTCAACTCCGCCGACTAGCGCGGCGTCCGGATCGTAGGCGCAGAACATCTCCTCGCCCGACGCCCTGTCGAACCAGTCGTTGCCGATGATGCCGTGGACGGACGGGGTCGTGCCGGTGTAGACGGAGGCGTGCCCGGGGCACGTCGTCGTCGGGACGTAGCCGAACCACGCGTTCCCGAAGCTGAACCCCTCGCCTACGAGGCGCTTGAATCCGTCGTCGCCGTACATGTCCCAGAAGCGCGTCAGGAAATCGTATCGCATCTGATCGACGACTATTCCGACGACGAGCCTCGGGGGGACGTTCTCGGGGTTGCCGCCGTCGGGCTTTAGCGTCGGGCGGGGCTGTTTCGCGGCGGGTCCTTCCGTCACCCGGGGCGGAGCTTCGGTGCCCGCCGGGGCGGTGTCGCCCGTCCTTTCACATGAGATAAATACAGCCGCAATGAATGCGGCGATTAGAACCGAAAGTATCTTTTTCATTCCGTTCTCGCAGTGTGCGGCGCCTTCGGGCGGCCGGATAAGATTATAAGTATAAAGTGTGAAGCGCGTATTAATATCGGGCCGCGGAGGACGCCCCGAAAACAAGTCGCAATAGCCCGTTTAGAAAGGG
>JBFWTW010000278.1:0-3526 GCA_050247635.1 Candidatus Dadabacteria bacterium
GAAGATGGGGACAGGGTCAATCTGTACGGCGTAAACTGGTTCGGGTTCGAGACGGGGGATCACGTGGTCCACGGGCTCTGGACCAGGAACTGGGAGGACATGATAACCCAGATCAAGGGCCTCGGATTCACGGCCGTGAGGGTGCCGTTCTGCCCTGCTACGCTCGATAACACCGGCGTGTCCAGCATAAACTATGCGCTTAACCCCGACCTCTCGGGGCTGAGGTCGCTCGACATTCTCGACAGTGTGCTGGCAGAGCTCGACAGGCAGGGGCTCTACATCCTTCTCGACTTTCACAACTACGACTGCAGCTCCATTAACGAGCTCTGGTATTGGTCCGGCTACTCCGAGGAGGAATGGATTTCAGACCTCGTCTTCGTTGCCGAAAGGTACGAAGGGCTCGACCGTTTCGTCGGCATAGACATTAAAAACGAGCCCCACGGCCCGGCCACCTGGGGCACCGGCAATGCGTCAACGGACTGGAAGCTTGCCGCAGAGAAGGCCGCCGGCGCTGTGCTCGATGCGAACCCGGACCTTCTTATATTCGTTCAGGGCATACAGGACAATCCCACGTGCAGCAGCCAGACGAGCCACTGGTGGGGAGGTAATCTGGAGCCTGCCGGATGCTATCCGCTCGACATCCCCTCGGATAAGCTCGTCCTTAGCCCTCACGTTTACGGCCCGGACGTTTACGTTCAGCCATATTTCAATGAATCCGATTTCCCCGCCAATATGCCAGACATCTGGGACATGCACTTCGGATATCTGAGCGATCTCGGTTACTCGGTCATAATCGGCGAGTTCGGCGGAAGGTACGGCCATGGGGGCGACGCGAGGGATAAGGCATGGCAGGACGCGCTCATCGACTATATGAAAGAAAAGGGCATGACCGATTTCTTCTACTGGTCGTGGAACCCCAACAGCGGCGACACCGGCGGCATACTGCAAGACGACTGGCGGAGCGTGTGGCAGGATAAGGTCGATCTCCTTTCACAGCTTATGGACGGCTCGACGGGCGGCCCGCCAGACGAGCCCGAGTGCCTGGACGGCGAGGACAACGACGGCGACGGGTTTACCGACTATCCGGACGATCCGGGATGCTCCTCTCCAGACGATGACGACGAACGGGATGAACAGCCAGGCGGCGGGGTTGCCGCGGACGTCAGCATCAACGACGACTGGGGCACGGGATACTGTGCGAGGGTTACTGTTACGAACGACGGCGCTCAGCCGGTAGACTGGGTCGTCACCTTCGACATCGAGGGCACGGTACGCGACCTCTGGAATGCGGAGTACAGCCAGTCCGGGAGCACTGTCACGGCCGAGGGGGTTTCGTGGAATAACATCGTAAACCCGTCGCAGACTGTCGAGTTCGGCTTCTGCGCCGACAGGACCGGGCCGTCTCCGACACCTGCACCCACACCAGTACCGACACCGGCTCCGACGCCCGTTCCTACCCCTGCGCCTACTCCGGCCCCAACACCGGTTCCAACACCGGCGCCGACCCCGGCCCCGACTCCCACTCCGGGTGGAAACCTCACGACGACGGTGCACATCAACGACGACTGGGGTACGGGATACTGCGCGGAGGTGACTGTAGCGAACTCGTCCGCGTCGAACGTCGATTGGCTCGTGACATTCCCTATAGACGGCAGGATGAGGAATATCTGGAACGCCGTCTACACGCAGGACGGGAACAAGGTAACGGCTGGAGGGGTTTCGTGGAATAACATCGTGAGGGCGAACGGCACGGTGAATTTCGGATTCTGCGCTACGCGTTAGTCGCCCGAGCGCCGGTAATTAATCCTGGCTGATAGGGGGTCTTCTTCTTTTGAGTATGGTAAAGATGAAGCGAGACTCGTCTATTTTGAAGGCCCTAGCCAGGAGAATGTAGACTAGAACCGCCGCCGATATAGCCGCGAGAAGGACGAGCACCTTCTCGATCGTGAGATCCTGGGCCGCCCAGTCGGCGTAAGTCGATATCTTCCACGCGGCGCCCGCGGCTATGGCCGAGATTATGGTTACGAGCACCGCGAACCGGACTATCGGCCCGGCCCTTAGCTCGCCTGTCCTCCTTTCGAGAAGGTAGATGAGGAGGAGGAAGTTGAATATCGAGGACGCCGAGTTCGCGAGCGCAAGGCCCGTGTGGCTGAGATTGAGCGTAAACCCGAGTATGTACCCGAGGGCCGCGTTCAGGAGAAATGCGAAGAATGCGACCACGACCGGGGTCTTCGTGTCCTGCATGGCGTAGAACGCCGGGGCCGTGACCCTGAGCCCTCCGACGGCCCATATGCCGAACGAGTATCCCATGAGCGCCTGCGACGTGAATATCGCAGCCTCGTGCGTGAACTCGCCCCTCTGGTATAGGACGCTGCATATCGGCACGCTCAGGGCGATGAGGCCCGCGAGGGCCGGAATGAGTATGAAAAGCATGAGCCTCAGCGTGAACGTGTACGTTTCGTGAAAGTTATCGTAATCCCCCCGGCTCGCGTAGCTCGAAAGACTCGGCAGGAGCACCGTCGCTATCGATACGGCGATTATGCCGAGCGGGAATTCAATAAGCCTCTCGGCGAAGTAGAGATAAGAGACCGTTCCTTCCTGCATGAAGGACGCGTACTGCGAGCTTACGAGGAGATTAAGGTTGTAGACGGCCATGCCGAAAAGCTGGGGCACGATGAGAAGGCCGATGCGTTTTACGGCCGGGTTACGGAGATTAGTGCTGAAGCTGAAAAGAAACCCCTTGGCTTTCAGGTACGGAAGCTGTATTGCGAGCTGGAGCGCGCCGCCTATTATCACGCCGACGGCTGCGGCGTATATGGGGAGCTCGTACCTGTTATAGAGGAAGAATATCGCGCCTATCATCGCGGCGTTCAAAAGAATTGGAGAGAAGGCCGGTGCGAAGAATTTCCTGAGCGAGTTCAAAACGCCCATCGCGAGCGCCGTCAGCGATATGAAGAATATGTAGGGGAACATTATTCTGTTGAGGCTGACTGCGAGCTCGAATGTCGGCTGGTCGAAGCCGTACGCGAAGAGCTTTACGATGTACGGGGAAAATATGATCCCGAGTATGGATATCACAGACACGGAAATGATGAGAATCGTGAAAACGACGTCCGAGACTTTTTTCGCCTCTTCCTTCGATTTATTTTCCAGCGTGTCCGTAAAAACAGGTATGAAGGAGATCGTGAGCGAGCCCTCGGCGAAGAGCCTCCGGAGAAGGTTCGGTATCCTGAAGGCTATCCAGAAGGCGTCGGTGAAGGCCGTCGCCCCGAAGAAATAGGCCATCACCATGTCCCTTATGTAGCCCGTTATGCGGCTGAGAAACGTAAGGGAGCCTATGAGCCCGGCCGAGCGGGCGAATGCCCTCTTATCTTTCATCCCGGCCTGAGCCCGGCTTTGATATTGTCTGTACGTTTTCCATAACCTCTTCGAATTCCAGCTCTTTTCGGAGTTTATCGAGAATTGCACGCGCCTCACCGGCAAGGTCCGGCGTATGGATGACGTGCATTACGCCCGAGGCGGGGTT
>JBFWTW010000279.1:0-3508 GCA_050247635.1 Candidatus Dadabacteria bacterium
CGAAAGACAAGAACTACCTCATAATCTCGAACCACCTTTCCTACCTCGACATCTTCATACTTTTTTCCGAGTTCCCTGCGTCGTTCATAGCCAGTGTCGATGAGGTAAGGGAGATGTTTCTACTGGGAAGGATTACGGCGCTTAGCGGCGGTTACTTCGTAGAGAGGAGGAACCGCTCTACGTTGAGGGCCGACATAGATGAGATAGCCGACATCCTCAGGCTCGGTATAAACGTCGCGCTTTTCCCCGAGGGCACGACGTCCACTGGTGAAAAGGTCCTCCCGTTCAAGACGCCCCTCATAAACGCGGCCGAGAAGGCGGGCGTCGAGGTCCTCCCCATCTGCATCAAGTACATGAAGATAAACGGCGAGGATATAGGTCCAGGGAACCGCGACCTCGTTTACTTTTACGGCGACATGGAGTTTTTCTCGCATGTCGGAAAGCTCCTCAAAGTGAAGGGAATAGACGTCGAGGTCACTATTTTAGAGCCGCTCAGCGTTTTGTCCACAGGATCCAGGAAGGACCTATCGGATAATGTATATAGTGCAATAAGCTCCGAATATGCCGGCGGAGTAATCGAGCAGGATAAAAAGGCAGCCGCGAGGGAATGAGCGGTGAAGCGCAAACCGCCGCGCTTTAGGAATACCAGCCGGGAATCTCCGATCACAACCTGCGTAATGTCAGCCCTTTTCGAGGAGCGCCACGGTTTCCACGTGATACGTCTGCGGGAACATGTCGAATGGCTTTACGCGCCGCGGGCTCCAGCCGAGCTCATTCAGGCGTTTTAAGTCCCGGGAGAGAGTCGCCGGATCGCACGAGATGTAGATTATTTTTCCCGTGGCAAGCGACGCTATCCCTTCCAGGATTTCCTTCGCCCCTTCCCTCGGCGGGTCCAGGACCACTACGTCGAACGTCTCGCCTTTTTCGAGTAGCTCCCCTACAGCTTCGCCCGAGCCGGCGGTTATAAACGATATATTAGTCAGGCCGTTTATCCCTGCGTTCTTCCGTGCGAGCGCAGAAGAGAACTTGTTTATCTCGACGGAAACGACCTTCGAGGCAGCCTTCGCGAGCGGCGCCGAAAAATTGCCTATGCCGGAGTAAAGGTCGAGGACAGAGAGCCCTTCTACAGGGCCGGCCCATTCCAGAGCCGTGCGGACGATCGCCTCGTTCACTCCCGGATTCGACTGCGTGAAAACGGACGGGTTTGCCAGGAATTTCATCCCCGCGAGATCGAACTCGAACTCGCCTTCGGATTTTCCCCTTATCGAGACCTTCTCCGTTTCGGGGAACCTGGCAAGGTGTTTTGCAAGGGCGTTGAGCGCACCGGGCTGCTTCCCGGTTTTGGCGACGAGGGATATGTGCGCGTCCTTTCCGTCGGAAGATATCTGTATGAATTCGAGCGGGAACCTGGGCTCGCCGAAGGCTGACAGAACGGCGGAGAGTCTCCCTATCGCGCCGTTAATCGGCCCGTCCGATATGGGGCAGGACGTGATCCCGATCTTCCTTCGCGTCCCGCCGATGTTATATCCGACGTGCCATTTGCCGGCGTAATACCACGCGGCGAGCCTGACGCGAGTCCGGTAGGAATACTCACTCCCCGAGGGGAATATCTGCTCTACTGTCAGGTCGGCAAAGCCCCCGGTTCTCCTGAGAGCATCCTCGAGCATATGCTCCTTCTCCCTCGTCTGGGCCTCGTAGCCGAGGTTCTGGAGCTGGCATCCTCCGCACGTTCCGAAAACCTCGCAAACGGGCTCCGCCCTTTCGGGCGAGGGAGTTATCACGCTTTCAATTATTGCCTCGGCGTAGCTTCCCTTGTCCTTTATTATCCTGACTTCGAGGACGTCTTTCGGGACGCCGCCCTTGACGAAGATAACCTTCCCCTCCTCCCTCGCGACCCCGCCGCCTCCGAATGCTATACTCTCGATTTCTACCTGCAAATTTTTCTCCCTGAATCAGGTTATGAACATCGCGTCGCCGTAGCTGAGGAACCTGTAGCCGTTCCCGAGGGCTGCGCCGTACGATTTAAGTATAAGCTCCCGCCCTGCAAAGGCCGAAACGAGCATCAGCAGAGTCGAGCGCGGCATGTGAAAGTTCGTCACCAGCGCGTCCGTCACGCGGAATTTATAGCCCGGGTATACGAAGAGGTCCGTCCTGCCGCTTACCGGTACGACTGTGCCGTCCTCTCCTGCGGCCGATTCGAGCGACCGGAGGACGGTGGTGCCGACGGCCACGACGCGCCCGCCTCGCGAGCGCGTATCGTTCACCATCTCCGCCGTTTCGGGCGAGACCTCCCTCCATTCGGAATGGATCCGGTGCTCTTCTATATTCTCCGATTTTACGGGGAGAAACGTGCCCGCCCCGACGTGTAACGTAACCCGTGCGACTCCGACGCCCTTACGCTCTATCTCCGACAAGAGCTCTTCTGTGAAGTGCAGCCCGGCAGTCGGTGCGGCTATGGCCCCTTCCCTCTCGGCGTACACAGTCTGGTACGTCTTCTTATCACCCTCGTCTGCTCTTCGCTTGATGTACGGCGGGAGCGGCATGTGCCCCAGCGAATCGAGGAAGGAAAGGACGTCGTCGCTGAACTCTATCTGCCATGTGTCCTCGCCCGACTTCGCGAGCGTCCCCGTAAGCCCCTTCCCGAAATCCACTATGAGATTCTGCTTCGGGCCCCTCGCGATGCATTTCCACGTCCGCTCGCCCGTCCTTTCTTCGAGGAGCACCTCTATCTCCGCTCCCGAAGGTTTTTTGCCGTATAGCCTCGCCGGCAAAACGCGCGTGTCGTTGAGTACGAGAAGGTCCCCCGGGCCTAGAAGACCCGGCAGATCGAGGAACTTCCGGTGCGTTAAAGAGCCGCTTTCCCTGTCGAGTACGAGGAGCCTCGAATCCTGCCTCCCGGGAAGGGGGCGGACGGCAATCCTCTCCTCCGGGAGGTCGTAATCGAAATCCGAGGTCTTCATGTTGTGACCGTTTTTATTTCTTCTTCTCTTCGAGGAGCTTCCGCATCGAGAGTCTGAGAGCGTTCAGCTTTATAAAGCCCGTCGCGTCCGCCTGGTTATAGATGCTGTCCTCCTCGAACGTCGCAAGGTCCGGGTTATAAAGCGAGTTCGGCGAGCGCCTTCCCGCGAGTATGATGTTGCCCTTGTAAATCTTGAGCCTTATGGTGCCCGTCACTTTCTTCTGCGACTCGTCCACTGCGGCCCTCAGCATCTCCATTTCGGGGGAGTACCAGAAGCCGTAGTATATGAGCTCCGAGATCTTGGGGATGAGCGAATCCCTGAGGTGCATGACCTCCCTGTCCATCGTGAGGGATTCGAGCGCCCGGTGCGCGGTGTGGAGTATGGTGCCGCCGGGGGTTTCGTAAACGCCCCTCGACTTCATTCCGACGAACCTGTTTTCCACCAGGTCCACGCGGCCCACTCCGTTCGCCCCGCCGATTTTGTTCAACGTATCCAGGAGCTTGGCGGGCTTCATGGCCTTCCCGTCAACCTTCGTCGGAACGAGATCG
>JBFWTW010000280.1:0-3488 GCA_050247635.1 Candidatus Dadabacteria bacterium
GGTAAAGACCCGAGAAGACGCGATAACCGAGATATACAAAAAATTCAGGCCGACCGACCCGCCGACGCTGAGCGTGGCGGAGTCGTTCTTTGACAACATGTTTTTCAACCCCGACACCTACAGGCTTTCGCAGGTCGGGCGTCTTAAGATAAACTACAAGCTCAACCACGGCATACCGGACGACGTATCCACTCTGACCACCGAAGACATAATGGAGACCGTAAGGTATCTCCTCGATCTCAGGGGCGGCAGGGGAACGACGGACGACATCGACCATCTTGGCAACAGAAGGGTCCGCACGGTAGGCGAGTTGATAGAAGACCGCTTCTATCACGGCCTCGAAAGGCTGGCCCGCTCCGTCAAGGAGAAGATGGGTTACCAGGCGGTCGAGAACCTCATGCCGAGCGAGCTTCTGATCCCGAAAACGGTCATCGCGGTGGTGAAGGAGTTCTTCGCCACGGGCCAGCTTTCGCAGTTCATGGACCAGACGAACCCGCTTTCGGAAATAACGCATAAAAGAAGGCTGAGCGCCCTCGGGCCGGGCGGTCTTACAAGGGAAAGGGCAGGTTTCGAGGTTAGGGACGTGCACTCCTCTCACTACGGCAGGATATGCCCGATCGAGACCCCTGAGGGTCCGAACATCGGTCTTATTTCGAGCCTCAGCACATATGGAAAAATTAACGAGTTCGGCTTCATACAGACGCCGTACAGGGTCGTCAAAGACGCCCGGGTATCGGACGAAATCGTCTATATGAACGCACTCGCAGAGGAAAAGTACATCATCGCCCAGGCCAACGCCCCGCTGGACAAGGACGGCAATTTTACCTCGGAATTCATTTCGGCAAGGCACGGCGGCGAGTTCATGATGGTAGAGCGCGAGAAGGTGGAGCTCATGGACGTTTCCCCTTCCCAGCTCGTTTCGGTCTCGGCTTCGCTGATTCCGTTCCTTGAGCACGACGACGCGAACCGCGCGCTCATGGGCTCTAACATGCAGCGCCAGGCCGTCCCGCTAATACGCACGAGCACCCCTCTCGTCGGCACGGGCTTTGAAAGCACGGTGGCCAAGGACTCGGGTGTAGCCGTCCTCGCGAAGAGGGACGGCATCGTCGAGTACGTCGATTCCGCAAGGATCGTCATAAGCGCGACGGGCGAAACGTCCGGCACCGAAGCGGGCGTCGATATGTACAACCTGCTCAAGTTCCAGAAGTCCAATCAGAGCACTTGCTGGAACCAGCAGCCGATAGTAAAGAAAGGCCAGCCCGTAAGGGCGGGGCAGGTCATAGCCGACGGTCCTTCGACCGATTTCGGCGAGCTTGCCCTCGGGCAGAACGTCCTCGTGGCATTCATGCCGTGGGGCGGATACAACTTTGAAGACGCAATTCTAATGAGTGAAAGGCTCGCCAAGGAAGACAGCTTCACGTCCATACACATCGAAGAGGTCGAGTGTATAGCGCGTGAAACGAAGCTCGGGCGCGAGGAAATAACGCGCGACATTCCGAACGTCAGCGAAGACGCCCTCCGTAACCTTGACGAGAGCGGTATCATAAGGGTAGGGGCAGAGGTAAAGCCCGGCGACATTATAGTCGGCAAGATTTCGCCCAAGGGCGAAACCCAGCTTTCCCCAGAGGAAAGGCTCTTAAGGGCCATATTCGGGGACAAGGCCGGCGACGTTAAGGACACCTCGCTAAGGGCCTCGCCCGGTATTTACGGAACCGTTATAGACGTGAAGATGCTCATATCCCGCGTCGTCGACAAGGACGAAAGGGCAAAGAGCATCGAAGACTTCGAGGTCACCCGCTTAAAGCAGGACAGGGAAGACGAGGTCAAGATATTAAAGGACGACGCCTTCGAAAGGGTAAAGGCCCTCGTCGCAGGCAAGGTATCCTCGGCCAAGCTCACGGTTTCGCGAAAGACCGTGCTCAAAAAAGGCGACAAGATAACAGAAGAGATTCTTGGCACAATACCTTTTGAAAAGTTCGCCGACATAACGGTCGAAAAGGGCGACGAGATAGAGGCCGAGATAAAGCGCATAGTCGAAAGGACTCTCGAGCAGATAGACCTTACCAACGTTGTCTACGAGCAGCGCATATCCAAGCTTACAAAGCCCGACGAGCTCCCGCCCGGGGTGCTCAAGGTCGTCAAGGTCGATATAGCCGTCAAGAGGAAGCTCCAGGTCGGCGACAAGATGGCCGGACGCCACGGCAACAAGGGCGTCATATCGAAGATCCTAGCGGAAGAGGACATGCCGTATCTTCCGGACGGGGCTCCGGTGGACATGATACTGAACCCCCTCGGCGTACCTTCGCGAATGAACGTAGGCCAGGTGCTCGAAACGCATCTCGGCTGGGGGGCGAAGGCGCTCGGAAATCAGCTCAACGAGATACTCGAAAGGGAATACAGCCCCCAGGCTCTCAAGGGCAAGATGAAGGAAATATATAACAAATCGAATGAAGTCACGAAACTTATTGACAATCTCGACGACGACGAGGTCCTGATGGTCGCAAAGAGGCTCCGCCACGGTGTACCGGTGAAGTCTCCTGTGTTCGACGGCGCGTCCGAGGAAGAGATCAAGAACATGCTCAGAGACACTGGTCTTCCCGAGGACGGAAAGACCATACTCTTTGATGGCCAGACCGGAGAGCCCTTCGACCAGAAGGTCACGGTCGGCGTCATGTACATGCTGAAGCTCCATCACCTTGTCGAGGAAAAGATTCACGCAAGGGCAATCGGGCCGTACTCGCTCGTTACCCAGCAGCCCCTCGGCGGAAAGGCCCACTTCGGCGGACAGAGGCTCGGGGAAATGGAGGTGTGGGCACTCGAAGCGTATGGCGCGTCGTACACGCTCCAGGAATTCCTAACCGTGAAATCGGATGACGTAATAGGAAGAACGAGGATTTTCGATTCGATAGTGAAGGGCGACATGAACTTCGAGCCCGGACTGCCGGAATCGTTCAAAGTCCTGCAGAAAGAGCTACAGGCGCTTGCGCTCGATATTGACCTTCTCGAGGAAGAAGAGCTCGGAAGGGAATAAATCAAATAAAGGGAGGGAGACAACGTGGACGTAGATACACTATTTGAAAAGCCGAAGAACCCATCGGAGTATTCGGCTGTCAAGATTTCGATAGCTTCTCCCGAAAAGATAAAGGAATGGTCTCACGGCGAGGTAAGAAAGCCCGAGACGATAAACTACAGGACCTTCAAACCGGAAAGGAGCGGGCTTTTCTGCGCCAAGATTTTTGGCCCGGTGAAGGACTACGAATGTACTTGCGGTAAATACAAGAGGCTTAAACACAGGGGAATCACGTGCGAGAAGTGCGGCGTCGAGGTCATCTCCTCCAAGGTAAGAAGGGAGAGAATGGCGCACATAGAGCTTTCCTCGCCCGTAGCGCACATATGGTTCCTGAGGAGCATACCGTCCCGTATAGGGATGCTGCTCGACATGACCTTGAAGGACCTCGAAAAGACCCTCTATTACGAGTCTTACGTCG
>JBFWTW010000281.1:0-3487 GCA_050247635.1 Candidatus Dadabacteria bacterium
GCATGGCTGACGGAGCACCATTTCTTGGAAGACGGGTACTGCCCGTCCTCTCTCGTAGCTGCCGCCGACATCGCGGCCAGAACGAAGAACATCCGCATAGGGACTGGCGTTCTCCTCATGCCGCTCCACGACCCGGTGAGGGTCGCCGAGGACGCAGCCGTAGTAGACCTCATTTCCGGCGGGCGGCTCATACTGGGCATAGGGCTCGGATACCGCCAGGAGGAGTTCTCGGCCTTCGGAAGGACGCTTAAGCAAAGAAGGGGCAGGATGGAAGAGAGCATAGAAATACTCCAGAAGGGCTGGGCCGACGAGCCGTTCAGCTTCGACGGCAAGTACTATAAGCTGGAGAACACCAGCATTACTCCGAAACCGATCCAGAAGCCAATTCCGATATGGATAGGGGCCTTTACCGAGCCCGCAATACGAAGGGCCGCAAGGATAGGGGCTCCGCTCTTCGTGCCGGCAATAGGGATTATCCCTATAGTGAAATACCTTTTCGACATGCATGCGGGCCTGCTCGAAGAATACGGCCGGAACCCCGCGGATTTCGAGAAGCCGCTCGTTCGGGAGATGTATATATCCGACGAGGGCTCAGACGCCACATGGGAGAAGATAAAGGAGCACGTTACCTATACGGCCAAGGGATACGCATCCTGGGGCTCGATGGTAGACCGCAGCGGCAACCTGCTGTCGGATCCGAGCGATCCTATTCTCTACGACATAGCGAGGGAGCAGTCGATAATCGGAACGCCTGAGGAGTGCATAGAGACCATAAAGCAGTATCAGGATGAGCTTCCTATCGACAATCTAATTTGCAGGTTCAAATTCCCGGGTATAACGCACGAAGAGGCAGTAAGGTCGATGAAGCTCTTCGTCGAGAAGGTGCTGCCGGCCGTTTCCTAAACCAAACGGAAGCGCAGTAAAGGCTTCGGAAATGTTAAAAGGGCCGGCGTCCGCAATCCGGTTTTGGCCGGCCCACTGTATCATATCGAATTATCTATGGTTATAATAATTCACCTCATCCTGTCAACAAAGCCAGCGTGGCCGGATATATATGGAGAATTAAGTAAATGACTTCGAAGCTGACAACGATACACGAACAGGCAAGGTCCTACGAAAAAATTAAATCCGGTGAGATAATCGACTCACTTTACAAGAATTTCGTGCCCTATAACGAGATTCAGGATTTCCCAATGCAGTACGTCTCGAGGACGGGGCAGATCATCGACATCGTTGACGACCCGGCCGTCATAGTGGGCGTAGCGCAGTTAAGAAAAACCAATAAAAAGGTTGCTATAATAGCCCAGCAGATGCCGTCGAGCGACGCCGACAGGACGAGGCTCAATTACGGCCTCGTAAAGGCGGACGGCTACGCCCTTGCCCTCAACATGATGACCCACGCCGAGGAAAACGGGCTCATGCTTCATACGTACGTCGATACCATCGGCGGCGACCCGTTCGAATATTCGGCGGGGAAGCTCCAGTCGTGGCTCATATCGGACTGCCAGGCCAGGATGATATCCCTCAAGACGAAGACAATTTCGATAGTCCTTGGCAGCGGTGGCAGCGGCGGCGCGATAGCGTTTCAGCTCGCACACAGGAGGTTCATGCTGGCCCGGGCGGAGTATTCCGTCATAACGGCCGAGGGCTGCTCCGCGATACTCTTCAGAAGCGCGGATAAGATAGAAGAAGCGCTCGAGGTCCTTCAGCCAACATCAGACTACATGCTGAAGTACGGCATCGTTGACAGCGTTATAAAAGAGCCTTCTCTGACATCTTCGGATTATAAAAATAAGGTGCTCGCGAACATAGAAAAGGCTATCCTGACCGCCTCGGACGAGCTCGAAAAGACGGACGTAAATTATCTTCGGGAAAACCTCATAAAAAAGATTCAGGAATGCGGCGGCGTTGAAACGTCCGAGCATACGTACCAGGCCATAGCCAAAAAGATAAGAAGCTGGCTCCCGCATTATTCCTTCGGCAAGGCGCCCACTCCCGAAGTTTCCCACATGCAGCTCGCCCTCTACGGGGCGGAGCCTCATTTCTGTAACGACGAGAAGGACCCGGAAGGCAAGATAGTCAGGGCCGGGTGCAGAAAACATTTCGCAAAGGAAGAGTTTCAGAAGAACTATTTCGCCTGCCCATACTGCGAAAAGCCGAACCCGATAGGCGGGCACGAATATCTCGACATCCTTCTCGATGTGGACTCATTTCACGAGCTCCACTCGGACCTCAGCGTCGAGGACATCGACAACCGTTTTAATTTCTACGATTACGGCGACGCCAGGAGAAAAAGCTCCGGGCGGTCCGAGTCGAAGGACTCGCTCATTGCCGGCTACGGAGACATGTACGGCCTGCCGGTCGCCATTGCAGTAAGCGAATTCAGGTTCATGGGCGGCTCCATGGGGGCGGTATTCGGCGAGAAGATGAAGCTTATAGTTGATTTCGCCATTTCCGAGGGCCTTCCGCTCGTCGTCGTCACGGCATCGGGCGGCGCAAGGATGCAGGAGGGCACTATAGCTCTCTACCAGATGGCGAAGACGATTTCCTCCATCATTAGGCTCAAGAACGCCGGTCTGCCTTTTATATCCGTCCTCGGTCATCCGACCACGGGCGGGGCGCTCGCGAGCTACGCCGTTCAGGGCGACTTCATAATCTCCGAGAGGAAGGCCACCGTAGCTTTCGCCGGGGACAGGGTCGTAAAGCTCACGAGCGGCGGCAGGGGGGTCGATCCCGGGACGATGACGGCCGAGTTTTTCTCGAAAAAGGGCGGGATACACCTCGTTACCGAAAGAAATCAGCTCAAGGCCGCTATATCCGGCATACTCAGGCTTACCCCATGGTTCAGAGCCAATGCTCAAAGCCATAAAGAGCAGCAATAACGCGATTTCCGAACGGAGGCTCAAATGACAGACGGGCCTGGTTCTAAGAACGGCCTCACAGACGAGAGGGTTGTGATAATCGGCGGAGGCCCCGCCGGGCTCACGGCCGCATACGAGCTCTCCAAGGCGGGCCGTAAGTCTACCGTCCTCGAAAAGGACGACATCGTAGGCGGCATAGCCAGAACGGTCAACTACAACGGTTACCGCTTCGACATCGGCGGGCACAGGTTTTTCACCAAGGTAAAGGCAGTGGAGGATCTCTGGGAAGAGGTGCTCGGGGACGACTTCGTCGAAAGGAAGCGCCTTTCCCGCATCTATTACAACAAAAAGTTCTTTCACTATCCGTTCAAGGTAATGAACGCCGTATTCGGCCTCGGAATCTGGAACAGCTTCATGATAGTCGTGAGCTATCTGAAGGCCCAGGTCTTCCCGGACTTGCCCGAGGAAACGTTCGACAAGTGGGTGTCCAACCGGTTCGGAAAGCGTCTCTACGAGCTATTCTTCAAGACCTACACAGAAAAGGTATGGGGAATCCCGTGCACCGAAATAAGCGCAGAGTGGGCCGCGCAGAGGATAAAGGGCCTGTCGCTCCTGGAAGCCATGAA
>JBFWTW010000282.1:0-3445 GCA_050247635.1 Candidatus Dadabacteria bacterium
CGATTCGGAGCAGTGGCACAGGATGACGGCCGCCCTCGCTTACCTTACGCGGGCCTGGGTGAGGGCGGGGTTCGCCACGAACGAGAGGGCCCGGCAGTTCACTCATCCCGTCGCACACAACCGCGGGGACTACGAGGCGGTGAGCTTTTTAAATCTCGTCTCCGCCGTCACCGGAAAGGAATACGCGTTCGACGAGGACGAGCCGTTTCTCACGATCGACCGGGATAAATACGGGAAGGCCGCTGCCGTGCTCGGCGAATTCAGGGCCGGTAAGAGGGCCGTAGCAGGCATTTTTACGGGGGCCACCGTGAAGGAAAGACAGTGGGGAACCCGAAAATTCGCCGGGCTCGCAAGGTCGCTTGCCGAAGAGGGGCTCGGCATAGTCCTCCTTGGCGGGCCGGGGGACGTGGAAAGCTCGGCGGAGGTCAAACGCGGCCTCGACTATGAAAGCGTCCTCGACCTTACGGGAAAGACGCCGCTCAAGGAAACGGCGGCGATTATCTCGATGCTGGACGTCCTCGTTTCAGGGGATACCGGCCTCATGCACATTGCGTACGGAGCCGGCACCCCCACGGTTTCTCTATTCGGCGCGGGCATCGAGGAAAAGTGGGCTCCTCGCGGCAGCCGGAGCGCCGTCATAAACAAGCGCCTTTCCTGCAGCCCGTGTACGGAGTTCGGATACACGCCGCGTTGCCCCTACGGAGTCAGATGCCTCCGCGAAATAAGCGTGGACGAGGTTAAGGAATCGGTACTCGACCTTCTCTCCCTGACCTCGCCGAATGCTTTTTCCGGTTAAACCCCTTTTTCTACCAGCCCCGGCGGCACTTCGCCGTAGTAGATCGAGTCCTCTTCGTAAAGGGCCTTTATCTTGTCCTTCGGCATGTCCGGCATCTCTTCGCTGTATCCGAACATGCGGCATACGTGCCTGAGCTCTTCTTCCCTGCCCGGGAGCGGGTCCTTGGGCTGTATCATGTTCTCGGCGATGAGCTCTTCCTTTACCGCCTGGTCTTCGGCGAGCGGGGTGCCGTAGGTGTTGTAGTGATAGAGCTTGTCGAAGCGCTTTCTCGGCCTTTGCCCGGGCGTTTCGGCGGGATAGCCGACTGCCATTATCCAGAGCGGGACGATGTTGTCGGGCACACCGAGCACCTTCGGGAACTCTGCCGGCTTTCTGCCCGTCGCGAGGAGGCAGCATCCGAGCCCGAGCTCGGTCGCCGCGAGGAGCGAGTTCGCTATGGCCTGCCCTGCCTCGACCCTGAGAAGATCTTCAGCCTTCTCCTTCGGGAAGCTCATAAGGCGGGGGTATGTGCTCTCGGTCAGGATCTTGTAGGTCCAGCCGTGCGCCGCGGTGATAGCGCGCGCCGGAAACAGGACCGAGAAGGATTCGACCAGCTCCTTATACCAGGCGTCCATGTTGACGAGCCACGCGATTACTATAGGCGCGGTCCTGAGCTGAATCTCGTTGAACGTCGAGGCGCACTGTATGAGCTCCTCGAACTTGTCTTCGGGGTATGTCTTCTTGTCGATGACTATCGCTTCCGTCGAGCCGCAGTTCCCCTGGCACGAGGCGTGCCGCGCGGCCTGGAGCATTCTTTGTATCTTCCAGTCCTCGACATCCATCCAGGGCTTGAAGAACCTTATGCTCCTTCTGTTTCCTATCGCTTCCATCAGTTCCATAATGGTGTTCCCTCCTGTCGTTTTGTCATAAACCATTTAACAACACGAATTTTTCTTGTCAATGGAAATCTTTCCGGAAAGAGGGTTGAAACGGGGTCAAACATCTATGGTCAGGAGGTCCTCTACGCCTATTACTTCAGCATCAGCGCCCTCCCCAATACGCGCCCGACGACGTCATCCCTGTCGCCCCATGGCGAGCCGTACGCGTATTTGGTGGCGAATAGAAACGCCGCGAGGCCTCCGGTGTGGTCGGGGTGGAGGTGTGAGAGGAGTAGATAATCGACGTCGAGATAGTTTATCCCCGCTTCGGCGAGCCGCTTCGTCGTGCCGCTGCCGCAGTCGAGGACGATCTTTGCGTCCGGGAGCTCTACCTCATAGCCCGAGGAGCCCCTCCTCGCATAGGGAACGCACGTCCCCGAGCCCAGAATCGTAAGCCTCATTTCAAATCCCGCCAGGTTGGGTTATTGTAATATTCGAGCGATGCAGCACCTCTTCCCGGAAAGGGCAACCGACCATGCGGATAATCACTCTGACAACGGACTTCGGCGCGGGCGACCACTATGTGGGCGTGATGAAGGGCGTTATCGCCGGCATAAACCCCTCCGCTGTCGTGATAGACATAACCCACGGCATCGAGCCCTATAACATCGCCGAGGCCGCGTTCAAGCTCCACGCCTCGTACAGCTACTTTCCCGAAGGAGCCATCCACGTGGCGGTCGTAGATCCGGGCGTCGGGAGCGCGCGAAGGGCGATTGCCGCCGAGGCCGGGGACTACCTGTTCGTGGGGCCGGATAACGGCGTTTTCTCGATGATATTCGATAAGTTTGGCGTGGACCGGATGGCCCGGATAACGAATCCCGAATTCATGCTCCCGACGGTAAGCGCCACTTTCCACGGCAGGGATATATTCGCGCCGGCCGCCGCTCATCTGTCCAAGGGGATAGCGCTGGAAGAGCTGGGAGACGTGCTAACGTCCTATAAAAGTCTCGACGTTCCAGAGGCCCACGACGGCGGGGACGTCGTAACCGGAAGGGCTATATACGCGGACAGGTTCGGAAATCTCGTTACAAATATTCCAGGGTCGGTTATCACAAACTCTGCCGGCGTACGCGCCGGGGACGTGACTATAAACAGTTTGTCTGTGAACTACGCGGACGGTAAAGAGGGGGAGCTTATAGCGCTCGTAGGAAGCTCGGGGTTCCTCGAAATCTCGGTCAACAAGGGTAGCGCCTTCGAATTTTTCGGGAGGCTTCCCGAAGTGGAAATACTGAAAGCTTAAAGCACCGGCTTGGCGGCAATCTTAAATTATGCCTCCCACTCTATCCTGTACTTTCTGCCTCTGACTTCCAGCTCCTTTACAGATCTGTAGGTGAAGATGTTTTCCCAGAAGTGGTCCTCGGCCTCTTTTACGCCCTCGCTCTCGAGCTTCTTTATGAGCTGCCAGAATGTGCTGTCGTCGGGGAGGTCCGGCAGAAGATCGAAAAGCGTGGCTATGTCGGGCCTGTTCATAGGCTCTATCTTCTCCCAGCTTACCCAGTCCCTGTTTCGTTTCGAAATGAAGAGCTTGTCGCCCGAGTTGTTGAGCGGCGTCGGATTCAGCGTCCATGCGGGGATATATTCGGTGTAGTAGTAGTCGAATGCGCTCTCGAGCACGTCGCTCCACTTAAGCCTTACCACCCTGGAACCGTCAGGCTCCACCTCCGCCATGTTTAAAAATTGCCTTCTTATCATATGTGCTCCGATATCGGCTTCTTCATATTTTCTCATTCGT
>JBFWTW010000283.1:0-3440 GCA_050247635.1 Candidatus Dadabacteria bacterium
TGGTCCTTCAACTACCAAGTTCTTGCCTGATTTAACGTCTTCGATAACAACAATTTGCGAAGGATCTGCATCTAGCACAGGGTAAGTAGTGCTGGCCGTTAATTTCGTGTCAATTTCTTCTTCAGTGAAACCATTATCGGAATGATAGAAATCATTCTGAGGCTGAAAGATACTTCTGATGAGAGGAAAATTCTGAATAGAAATACCCTCTGGCCAACCATTTAAATCGAGATCTTTCCACATAACAAATTTAGTGAAGCTAAAGAAGTCCAGGTAAATATCACTGTATAGATTCCATTTATTCATCTGGGAGATTTCTTTTGATACGGAGTTGAAGTATGCCGTGAGTCCATCTTTATTCTCGGGCATTTCAAAATCCGGTAGCGAAATTGATTGTTCCTTCAGTTTTTCCTTTAGAGATATATTTGTGATAATATCTTCCCCAGTCCATTTGAGCTTAAATCTAGAGCGAACATTAGAACGTACAAGTTCGGTTGGTATCAATACAAGGGGTGCCCGCTTTATTTCAATGGAGACTGGCCCCTCTGTCCATTCTAAAAATCCTAATGCCAGGTAAAGAATTGTATATCCTTGCTCTTCCAGAACGGAATTTGATTGCTGATAAATGTAGAATAAATTCTTTTGAAGTGATTCGGGTTCCAACCCAGTTTGCAAATAACGATCCTTATGCTTTTCTGCTACTTGTTTATCAGTTGAAGGTAATTCCCAGAGATTCGATGCATTGTTTTCAATTAAAGAAGTTGAGCTTTGCTTCGGAGCTTGAAATAACAAGTTTTCTTTCGAATCGTTTGAATCGTTTTTAATTTGGAATGGCAGAAACTCCATTACATTTTCTTGTAATATGAGTATGTCGTATATTTCGCTCGGAATTTCATCTATTATTCTTAAAGTTCTTCTTTTAGTTGGACGGTAGTTAAGGAGCCGATTCCGCATTGTTAAATCTAGGAGGTTTTTCCTAGCTAGTTCTATTTGCTTTATGATGTCTTCCATTTCTTTCCTTCAAAGAATTCTTGCCAATATTAATGTCTTTAAAGGCTCAAATTGTGAAGTTTGAACTTTTATTGTAATACATAACCTATCTGAAACTCAAGAAAGAATATTCTGATGAGCCTCGAAGTAATTATAAATACATTATATTTTGAATGGTAGAGTTTGTTATGATGTAGATTCCAAAAGATTGGTAGACCTCGAAATTACTAAATACCCTAGGTGCACCTTCTTTATCACAGCTGCGTAGAGAAAAAATAGTATAGGCGCGACTGTCGCAATGAGCAGTAGGAACTTTATGCTCGCCGCTATGGAGGCGACGAGGATTATGAGGTCGCTAAGATTTTCGGGATCGGATAACTGAGTGAGAAACAGCGTTCTCTCTATAAAGTCAAGTGCCGCGGTCCTCAATCCGTAAGCGTATTCTTGTATATCTTTCCGTCCTTCATGATTATCAAGAAATTTTTGTCCGGGTCCGCGACTAGCTCGATGTTCTCAAGCGGGTTTCCGTCGACCAGCAGGAGGTCCGCAAGCGCGCCCTCTTCCACGACCCCGAGCTTTCCTGGATAAGGATTTCGCTTGCCGGATAAAGCCAGGAGCTCGGCGTTGGTACTCGTCGCCATGGCGAGCGCTTCGCCAGGGGTGTACCACCGGGCGAGCGAGGCCAGGATCGCGCCCTGGCGCTGGGCCAGCGCCTGGGAAAAAAGGACGTCGGTGCCCCACGCCGTCTTTATCTTGTACTTCTTTGCCAGCTTGTATGTCTTGTCTATTCCCGGCCAGACCTCGTCGGCCTTGGCGCGCTGGACGGAGCCGGGCGGAAGGCCGGTCCGCATTTCCTCCGGGAGCGGCTGGAGGCTGAGCCAAACTCCCTTGTCTGCGAGAAGCTTGGCGGTCGCTTCGTCCATCAGGAATCCATGCTCGATGACTTTCACCCCGGCGTTGACGGCCCCCTGGATAGCCTTCGTAGTAAAAGCGTGAGCGGTGACGTAGGTCCCCCAGTTATCGGCGGCCTCGACGGCCGCGCGAAGCTCGGCATCGGTGAAGGTCGATACGTCGATCGGGCTGAAAGGCGACGACACGCCGCCCCCTGCCGTAAGCTTTATCTGGGACGCGCCCTGCATGAGCTGCTCGCGCACGCGCAGGCGCACCTCGTCGGGGCTGTCGGCGACCATGCTGCCGCCGATCTCCTCCATGCGGCTGAGCGTGCCGGGCTTACGGGGCAGCTCGGACAGCTGGCGGAAATCCCCGTGCCCGCTAGTAACTGTGATTATCGCCCCCGAGGGATATATGCGCGGGCCGCTCACGACCCCCTCGTCTATGGCGCGCTTGAGGCCGAATGCCGGCCCCCCGACGTCGCGGACTGTGGTGAAGCCGCGCATCAGCGTGTCATTCGCTTCGTCGCCCGCCAGGAGATTGTTATAGCCGACGTCGTCGTTTATTGACTGCAGAGGGTTTGGCCGGATCAGCATCGCGTGCCAGTGTGCGTCGATCAGGCCGGGCATCAGTGTGCGCCCCCCGCCGTCGATCACTATCGTCCCCTGTCCGGTGTCTATGTCCGCCGTCGAGATGCTCTCGATTATGTTGCCTTTTACGAGTACGTTGGAAGGGGCCGAGAGCGAGCTGCTCTTGCCGTCGAAGATACGGACATTCCGGAATAGCGTTGCGGAATTGGTCTCGGGACTATTCTGCGCACGAACGCCCGGCGCGGGCGCCGTCACAAAAAGCAGAAGCGCGGCGGCGGCGATCCATCGGCGCGTGGATTTCATCCGGCTCTCCCTCGTTTCAATTCCTTACGCGGCGTCATATACGAATTATAATCATTTGACGACGCCCGGGTCAAGAATAAAAAAAGTTAGAAAGAACCCGCCGGAATCAAGGCTGCGAAGGCGCCGCCTGGTTTTTTTTTGTGATGGCGATGTAGAGATAGTAGACGATCAGCAGAACGGTTATCGCCGTAAGGACAAGTTTCGCCGCGGCAGCCGCGGAGCCGAGGAAAATGGCCGCCCCAGACGCGCCTTCGGGGTTGGCGAGCTGGGTGAGGAAGATCGAATTCTCGAGGACCCCGAGCACGCCCGCAATTATGGGAATACTGAACAGCTTGAGCGCCGTTCCCCTTTCGAGTCCCTTCACGAGAGCGCCCAGGAGGTTCGCCAGAAATCCGATATATCCGATGATGAAGAGGAAATCTATCCATGTGAGTATGATCAGCGAACGGACGCCTTTCTCGCCGCAGCTGTTTACGATATCCATGAACGCGCCTTTGGTGAACGCGAGCTCGAGCGAGAGAATGCCCGCGCAGCCCGCCGGCCTTACGAGCTCGTCCGTGTAATAGATAGATATTGCAGTGAGCAGGAAATAGCATCCAGAAAAAATGAGGAATTCCTTTACGGCGATTGCGTTAAAGAGAAAGTTCATGATTCTGCACATCTGTG
>JBFWTW010000284.1:0-3407 GCA_050247635.1 Candidatus Dadabacteria bacterium
CGAGCGACGGGTCGAGCACGAGCGCGGGCCAGAATATGCTGACGTATTCCACCCTGTCCGCCGGCGCGGCGCTGTACGGATAGATGTACAGAAGGCCGAGCGACGTGTTCGGCAGCGTCCCCGCTAGGCCCTTTATCCAGCCCGTGTCGAAAGATATGATGACGACGCTCCGCTCCATTCCCTCCCGGCGGATCGTGTCTAAGAATGTCTTGTAGCCGCCAGGCCAGCTGCGGGGCCACTTGGCCTCGACGACGAGAGTCGAATCTTTCCCCTTCATGTATTCGAGGACGCTCGCCAGTTCCGGCACGGGCTCGCCCTTGAACTCCGGCGAGAAGCTGCCGCCCGCGTCGAGTGTTTTAATGTAGTCGTGCGTAAGCTCGCCGACCTTCCCCTTCCCGTCCGTCGTCCTGTCGACGGTGCTGTCGTGCATAAGCACCGGAGCCCCGTCCGAGGTCGCCCGCACGTCTATCTCGACGAACGGCGCGCCCGACGCGACGCCCGCTGCAACGCCGGCGAGGGTATTTTCAGGCGCTATAGCCGCCGCTCCCCTGTGCGATATCGGATACGCCCCTCCCCTCTCCGTCATACCGGCGAATACGACGTGCAGCGCGGCATTCGCCGCCGCGAGCACGAGGATTGCGAGAGATACGCGCCTCAATGTTTTCACACCACCCCCACCTCACAGAACTCCAGCACCTCCGTCTCTTCCTCCCCGGCGCGGAGCCAGTCCTGCATGTGCGGGTCGGCGAGCGCGGCCTCCATGTACTCCCCGGCGAGGCCCGGTGGCGTGACGCCGTACGTGCGGAACCTGAACACGACCGGCGCGTACATCGCGTCCGCGGCCGAGAACTCCCCGAACAGCCACTGCCCCCCGCCGCCGTAATCCCGCCTCGACGTCTCCCATATCTCGATGACGCGCTCGACGTCCTTCGCGAGGCCGGGTGTTACCGTCACCTGCCTGCCGACGGCCCGGCAGTTGTGGGGCATCTTGTCCCTTAGCGCCGTGAACCCGGCGTGCATCTCGGCGCCGATCGACCGCGCCATAGCGCGCGCCTCTTTGCCGGCAGGCCAGACCCCGGGACGGCTCTCCGCCAGGTACTCCATTATCGCCAGCGACTCCCATACAGTCACGCCCCCGTCGATGTAGACGGGCACCTTCCCCGCCGGCGAGTATTCGAGTATGCGCTCCCTCGACCCCTCGATATATAGGGGTATCCGCACCTCGTCGAAATCCACACCCAGGTGTTTCAGCATAATCCACGGCCTCAGCGACCACGACGAGTAGTTCTTGTTTCCTATGACGAGCACCGGTCTGGGCATTTCGATTTCTCCTTATTTCAGATGAGCGATTGAGCGCACACGAGATAATTTACACGATCAATCACAGCAGTTCTTTTAACGAAAGAGGATTGCCGCTCCAATAGGCCTTATCGCATCGGAAACCTCTAAAAATTAAGCGAGCCCGCCCGGGGAGAAAACCGCCGGAATAGGGATTTTTCAAGAAGCGCCTTTTGGGGATATGAATTTCAAAATCCCGGTTGAAAATGCACAAAATATATATTATTGTGCTACTAGTTGAATACAGTTCAGAAAAATTTTTATAACTCGCTACATTTTCTTTACATTAAAAATGCTTTACATTCGAGGTAGTTACCTGACAGGAGGAATGGAGTGATGGAAAGATTCGGGTATCTCGTAATTACATTAATTGTATTTGCATGTGTGTCCGGGGCTTCGCAGGCCCAGGTTTTATACGGCGCCGCGACCGGGCAGATTTCCGGTGATGCGCCGAGCAGCCTATACAGGATAGATCCCGGAACCGGGGCGGCCGAATTGATCGGCCCTATCGGCTTCGACGGTGTTACGGGGCTTGAAACTTTGCCCGACGGCCGTCTCGTTGGCTCCGCAAACAGCGATCAAGAGGATGACAACATCGCGGTGCTTATAGAAATAGACAGAAACACTGGTGCGGGGAGCCTGATAGGAACCCTGGGCAATAGTGGAATACCGGGCGAATGCGGCAGAATGCCCGACCTGGCTTTCAGCTGCGATTCCGAGCTTCTGTACGGTTATTCAGATAATTGCTCTGACATTCCTGAAGGCCTTAACTTGATAAACCCGGACAATGCAGTTGCAACTCCTATCGGATCTTCCGGATTCGGCGATGGCGGGAACGGCCTGGCCATCGATCCGAGAACGTCGATTTTCTACGCCACCCCTATCGATGCACATGGCTTGGTTATTCTAAACCCCGATACCGGCGCTGGCACAGTAATTCCCTCCACCGTAGGGAATGTCCCGAATGCTATAAACGCCATGGATTTTCACCCTCTTTCGGGGAGATTGTACGGTTCTTTTAAGGATTTTAATAATATAATCGGGAACGGCAGCAGGGAAAGTTACCTCGTTACCATTAACATCGCTACCGGCAGCCTGATAATAATCGGGCAGACGGTTCTCGGACTCGATGCGATCGTATTCGAGGATGATTGCACCGGAGAAATCGTTCTTCCGAAAATCCCTACCCTCTCGGAATGGGGCCTTAAGGCGATGGCGGGCCTGCTCGGCGTAATATGCCTTCTGGCCATTCGAAAGAGGAAAGTGGCGGCCTGACCCGGCGCTAGAAAACAGAATAATTAAAAGCAGCAAAAAGGGAGCTTCGGCTCCCTTTTTCGTTTATATCCGGGCAATTTCCAAATCCCACCGAAGGGTTTTCCCGCCCTCGCACGTATATACATTCAAAAGCAAGCTTGCTAAAACATTTCAGGGAGGCAGTAATGAAGAAATTAGTCACTTATCTCTTAATTCTCGGACTCGGACTTTCGACCGCCATGGCCGCATACGCAGGCGGCGACGGCTACAAGCACAAGGGCTGGCTCGACCAGGAAACCCTGGACAAGCTCCCGCCCGAAAAGAAAGAGCTCGTCGAGAACGCAATCGACGAAGCCAGGCAGAAGAGCATGGACCAGAAGGACGCGATCAAGACCGCTATGGAGAACGTCAGAACGGCCCTCACGGCGCCCGAGTTCGACGCGGCGGCATACACGAAAGCGACAAGCGAGCTCCAGGCGCTCATGGCCCAGCGTTTCCAGAATTTCTCTAACGCCATAGCCGAAGTCGCCCCCAAGCTCACGCAAGAGGAGAGGCAGATTCTCGCCGACGCGATTAAGGAGAAATACAACAAGCCGCACGGCAAGCGCATGTACGACAAGTCGGGCGCGAAGCAGCAGCTTAAGGATTCCGCAGGGCAGATGAAGAAGAACATGCCGCCGACGGAACCGACAGAGAATCAGTAATCAGAGCATACCCCTTTATACATCCACCTCATGAGCGGGCGCTGAAGAACAACCGGTTCTCCGTTCTCAGCTGCCCGTTCCGGTGGTATCCTGTAACAGGTGACAAGGAAG
>JBFWTW010000285.1:0-3404 GCA_050247635.1 Candidatus Dadabacteria bacterium
CGCGCATGAGCTTGTCTCCTCAATAGCCAGCATTGCAGCCGGATACGAGATTGAGGAGATATTGAGAGAGGGCGGATGCAAGGACGACGAAACCGGGGCGCGCGCCTGATTAAATCACGTCAACTAGCCGGTTGATGTGCCGCCGCTGCCTACTTCCACCTTTTTCGACAGGTTGAGTGTCCTTCTTAGAAGCACCGTGTATATCGGCTTCCCACCGAGACCTTCCGCAACGACCGTCGCCGTAAGGCACGTGATTATGAGCGGCAATATTAGAAAATAATTCCCGGTCATTTCTATTGTCAGCGCGATACCCGTAAGCGGAGCCCTTACCGTAGCGCAGAAGAGGGCCGCCATTCCGGCCACGGCGAAGGATTCGGGCCTTATGTCGATACCGGGGAAGTAAAAGCCCGCATAGTGACCGAACCACATCCCGAAGAGGGTGCCCAGCGCCAGCATGGGAGCGAATATACCCCCGGGCGCACCGGAGCCGTAGCTTATCATCGTCGTTCCGAACCTGGCCGCGAACAGTATCAATAGAACCATCACGGGGAAGGTGCCCGTAAGGGCCTTGGGTATAACAGAGTATCCGCCGCCGATGGTGTCGGGGAAAAACCATGCGAGGAGGCCTATAAGCCCCCCGACCAGAAGGCCCGTCATGGAAAAGATATGGCCCTTCAGGCCCGCAAAGAAGTCTAGCGTTTTTACGAGAAGGAAATTAAAGAGCACCCCGAATACCCCGAAAACTATTCCGAATACTA
Organism: Candidatus Dadabacteria bacterium; assembly: GCA_050247635.1. Taxonomy (GTDB): domain Bacteria; phylum Desulfobacterota_D; class UBA1144; order Nemesobacterales; family UBA2774; genus JADLGH01. Next base: position 759 of record JBFWTW010000285.1, read on the forward strand.
AAAAGAGCCAGAGGGAAGAGAGGGCGGGTGCGGAGATCATCTGCATCGATATGTCGGGCTGCTGCCCCATTATCGCGCGGAGAGCAATGTCGGACGCAGCCGACGCCACGAGGACGGCCTGCACCGAGAGGAAGCTGTATTTAAACTCGGGGCGCATCTCCTCGAAGACGAACAATATGCCCGCGAGCGGGGCGTTAAACGCCGCTGTCAGGCCTCCTGCCGCGCCGGCGGCGATGAGGGCGTGGGAGTCGTCCTTGGACGTCCTGAAGATATCGGAGACCATTTTTCCGATGTTGCCGCCCATCTGTATCGTCGGCCCCTCGCGGCCGAGCACCATGCCGCCGCCGAGAGACAAAAGGCCGCCGAGGAACTTTACGGGCAGGACGAGCTTCCACCTTACGGGACGCACATCGTCGAGGGCGCCCTCTATTTCGTGGACGCCGCTGCCGCCCGTCTCGGGCGCAACCCTTCTTACCAATAGAAACGCCAGGAATACGAGAACCGCGGAAAATAGAACAGACGCTATGACGAGTACGTAGGGCGACTGGGGCAGGCTGTCCATAAACACCTGCCGGAGCCCGCCGATCTTGTCTATCGAGATTTGAAATAGTGCGCCGATAGTCCCGGTAAGGGCCCCGGCTATAGCAGCCCAAAAAAGCAGCGGGGTGAATTTCCTCTCGGACGCGAGAAATCTTTTAAGGACATTTGACAATCCTGCGCTGCTTGTCTTCCGCTCAGAGTGAATCTCCATCCATTCCTCCGGGGTTAAAACAATAAATTTAATCCGCTGGCTGCGAATCCGGGATCAGAGCCAATCTACCATGCTGTAACGTCGCGGTACGAGATTACTCTCGAGGGGGTTACCCTGACGAGCACCTCGCCCTCCCCGGAATTTCTCCTCCCGTATGCCTCGGCCTCCGCTTCTCCCATGTACCTGCCGGCTATCCGCACCGCCCAGTGGTAGAGCTCCCCGGGGTCTTCGGACAGCTTGGCTGTGCCCTCTATCATAACGAAGGAGTAGGGCGGTGTCTGGTCGTCCACGGCCAGGCAAACCCTGGGGTCCCTTTTCATGTTCTTCCCCTTGACCGTTTCGGCGCCGGTCGTGAAAACCAGGCTGTCGCCGTCCAATTCATACCACACGGGTACGACATGCGGTGAGCCGTCTTTCCTTACCGTCGCGAGCTTGCCGGTCTTGGTGCCGTCCAGCAGGAATTTCCTGAATTCTGCGTCAGTCATTTCAGGCATATGGAACCTCCCACCCGGTTCGACCGGGATTCGTTCGAAGGCGCTACCCTTCTTTTTTCAGGGAAGAGATATCTTTTTTTGCCGCCTCTATCATTTTGAGAACGTTCTCACCGGCTGTGCCGCCGTAGGACTTTCTGTTCCCGACCGACCCTTCGAGCGTTATATAATCGAAGAGGTCCTCGTCGAAGATCTTGGAGAACATCTTGTACTCCGAGATGTGGAGGTTAATGAGCTCCCTTCCTTTCTCCTCTGCGTATCCTACGATCTTCCCCGTAACCTCGTGGGCTTTTCTGAAGGGCATACCCTTGCGCGTGAGATAGTCCGCGATATCGGTTGCAGTGATGAACCCCTCTGCGAGCGCCTTTTCCATATTCTCTTTTTTGAACTCTATCGTGTGCAGCATTTCGTGAAGGACTGCGAGGCAGGACTTCACCGTGTCGGCCGCGTCGAACATGGGCTCTTTATCCTCCTGCATGTCCCTGTTGTAGGAGAAGGGGAGGCCCTTCATTATCGTGAGTATAGCCACGAGGTCGCCGTAGACGCGGCCTGTTTTTCCGCGTATGAGCTCGGCCATGTCGGGATTTCTCTTCTGGGGCATTATGCTGGAGCCTGTGGTGAATTCGTCGCCGAGGTCCACGAAGTCGAACTCCTTAGTAGACCACAGAACGAGCTCCTCCGAAATCCGGCTCAGATGCGTCATCAGGTTCGCTGAAACGGATATGAATTCGATTATAAAGTCCCTGTCGCTTACCGTGTCTATGCTGTTCCGCGTGACTTCGGGAAATCCCAGCGTAGAGGCGGTATGCTCCCTGTCTATGGGGAATGTCGTCCCCGCACCGGCCCCCGCGCCGAGCGGCATCACGTTCACCCTTCCGAAGCAGTCTATGTATCTCTCCATGTCGCGCCTCAGCATTTCGAATAGTGCGAGCAGGTGATGCGAAAGGAGGACGGGCTGCCCCCGCTGGAGGTGCGTGTAAAGAGGGAGGACAGTGCCGAAGTTCTTTTCCGCGAGATCAACCAGCCGTTCCGTGATGAGACCCAGGAGCTCGACTATCTCCTCTATCTCTTTTCTCAGGTAGAGCCTCATGTCGAGGGCTACCTGGTCGTTTCGGCTTCTGCCGGTGTGAATCTTCCCGCCGACCTCGCCAATTTTCTCGATGAGTCTTTTTTCGATGTTAAGGTGAATATCTTCGTACTCTTCCCTGAACGGAAATTTCCCGGAATCGATTTCCTTTTCGATCTGCCTAAGCCCTTTTATTATCTTCGCGGCTTCATTTTCGGGGATGATGCCGTTTGCGGCCATCATCTCGGCGTGCGCTACGCTGCCCTCGATGTCTTCCTTATAGAGCCTTCTGTCGAAGTCTATCGACGCCGAGAACTTCTCGGCAACCTTATGCGTAC
>JBFWTW010000286.1:0-3397 GCA_050247635.1 Candidatus Dadabacteria bacterium
AATAAGGCGGCGGAAGAGAGCAGCACGCCGGAGGCGGCAGCGCCTTCAGAAACAGCGCCTTCAGAAACAGCGCCTTCAGAAACAGCGCCTTCAGAAACAGCGCCTTCAGAAACAGCGCCTTCAGAAGCTGCACCGGAAGCTGCACCCGAGCCCGAGCAGGAGACCAAGCCAGAGAGCGAGCCGGCGACGGCCGAACCCACGGAAGGAGGAGCCAACTAATGGAATCACCGAGAGACAGAAAGTATTTCGCAAGAAAGAAGGTATGCAGATTCTGCACCGAATCGATAGAGATGAACTACAAGAACATCGACACGCTGTCGAGGTACATAACCGACAGGAAGAAGATCGTTCCCAAGAGAAACTCCGGGCTCTGTGCGCGCTGTCAGAGGCAGCTCGCTACGGAAATAAAGAGGGCGCGTTTCATGGCGCTTCTCCCCTACACCGTGCTCCACTGAGCGGCGGTGGCGGGTTTCCGCGCACAGGCGTTGACGTACAAAAATTCTGGAGGTTCAGGCAAAAATGAAAGTCATACTGATTTCCGATGTTGAATCGATAGGCAAGAGGGGCGAGCTGCTGGACGTGAAGAACGGGCTTGCCACCAACTTCCTCATCCCGAGGAAGCTCGCCGTAAAGGCCACGCCCGGTAATTTAAAGGCGTGGGAACAAAAGAGCGCATCCCTCAGGAAGAAAGAGGACAAGGCAAAGGCGGACGCAGAGGCGCACGCGGCCAAGCTCGAGGGGACTAAGCTGACTATTGCCGTCAAGGTAGGAGAGGAAGAGAAGATATTCGGCTCGGTTACGTCACAGAGCATATCCGACGCGCTCAAGGAAAAGGGCTTTGAGGTTTCGAGGAAGCAGATCGATCTCGAAAACCCGATAAAGGCGCTCGGCACCCACGAAGTACCTGTAAAGATCTATCACGAAGTGACGGCTACCATAACCGTCGAAGTAGTGGAAGAGAGCTAAGACGAAATTAGGCACGCATAAGCCCGGAACCCCGGGCTTATGCGCTTTCCTTTCGATATACAATCCCGAATAGTTACTGCTGATTCAGTATGTCCTGGTAGGTTATCTTCTCGTAGCCGGCCGGCGGAAGGAACTCCGTGGCGGGTATGTCTTCCTTTTTCACGGAGATTATCTCTTCAGTGACCGAGCCGCCGCCTTCGGGGGCGTAGTATACGGTCTTCAGCGGATAGCCTTCCTCGTATATTTCCTGGATCACCTTGTATTCCTTGTCGGAAATAGATGCGGAGCCCCCGATGTTCTGGCTTATCTTTTTTACCTCGTTCATCAGCTTGGACATCTTGTCAAGGTCTATTTCTTCAGAGAACCCGGGCTCCTTGCTGACCCAGTATTCCGTCTGGAGCTTGCCGTTGTCGTATATCTCGAGCTTCTTCGATGAGTAGCCGGCGAAGGTCCCTGTCTCATCGGTTTTCTTTAGTTTGACGTCCCTTTTTTCCTGGGGTGCGTTCTTGTTTTCGGACATGAAGGACTCGATATATCTGAGGTACTCGTCCCTGCTGAGGGTTATGTAGAGCTTCTTCTCGTCGTTTACGAATACTATGTTTCCGGAATTGAGATCGAATATAACCGCGGGGGAGAACTGGCCGGCATTTTCAACCTGTTTCAGTTTATTGCCCTGTATATAGAGCGTCACTTGCTGTTTCGAGGGGGAGCCTTCTTCGTAGACTACCTGCTGCATGACGAGCCCAGAGTACGCCCTTTCGGACAGGGCGCCCAGGGCGCACATCACGGCCAGAAAAAAAAGGAAAAAGCTTGCACGACGAAGCATGTATATTACCTCCGTAAGTTTCTGAATGTCGCCGCCACGGGCAGATTGTAAGATAACCTATAATTGCCCGCGCCGCCATAGATAAGCCGGGCCGAATGGGGCCCCCTGCGGGCATATCGTGTATAATAGTTTCTATTGACCCCAATCCATTCTGTGATAGAGTAAACGGGTTAAACCAAAGACCGCAATATTCAGGGAGGTAGATAATTTCATGTCCGATTTTAAGGTGAAGTTCGCACCGATAGGAGAAAAGGAAGTCACAAAGGCCATAGTAGAAGGCTTTGCCAATGAATTCAACGAGTATATTACCAGCGACGTGATAGTCGTGGGGGCGGGGCCGAGCGGTCTCGTGGCTGCAAAGGACATAGCCAAGCAGAAATACAAGGTTCTCCTCGTGGAGAGGATGAACTATCTTGGGGGCGGATTCTGGATAGGCGGTTATCTCATGAACAAGGTTACCGTTAGGGAGCCCGGGAACGAGGTTCTCGACGAAATCGAGGTTCCCTATGAAGAGGTCGAAAAGGGCCTCTACGTCGCAGACGGACCTTATGCGTGCTCGAAGCTCATCGCGATGACCTGCGAGGCTGGGGCGAGAATAAGGAACATGACCATGTTCGACGACCTCGTATACAGGGAGAACGGCAGGGTGGCCGGCATAGTCATAAACTGGACCCCTATCGCCAACATGCCTAAGGAAATCACCTGCCTCGACCCGATAGCGATTGAGTCGAAGCTCGTAATCGACGCAACGGGGCACGATGCGTACTGTGTTTCGAGGCTCTCGCAGCAGGGTCTTTACAAGAAGCTCCCCGGCCACGGCTCGATGTGGGTAGAAAAGTCCGAAGAGGCGCTCGTCGAGTACACAGGCGAAGTACACCCGGGGCTCATAGCCTGCGGCATGTCTGTAAACAGCGTATACGGGCTTCCGAGGATGGGGCCGACGTTCGGCGGAATGCTTCTTTCGGGTAAGAAGGCCGCGCAGGTAGCGATCGACATTCTCGAAAAGCAGGAGCAGGCAAGGGCCTGAGCATTATCCTTATAAGATAAAAAATCCCAGGGGGAAGGCCGCCGGCTTTCCCCCTTTCTTTTTCCTTTCCGTTTTATTCCAGTGGGTTTATCCCGGAAATTTCGAGGCACCGGGCGCAGGGCTTTCCCTCGTACTGGACCCTAAGGACGTCTTCCTGCCAGTGCGAGTTAAAGAGGCAGCACTCCGTGTCGTCGCAGAAAGCCTCGCCGGAGAGCTCGTAAAAAAGCGCCTGAAGCGCGTAGGAGGAGATTGCCGACGTCGTCTTCGGGTCGTCGTAGTCTATGAACCTGCCCCTGTACATCTCGTCTAGCTCGCGGGTGTCCCTTCCGCTCGTTATCAGCCCGCCCTTTATGAAGTAGTATTCGCGCGGACGCGCGGGGGCCTCGACGAGGCCGGACGTTGAGATTATAGCAGGGCTCCCGAGAAGGACGACGCGGGCGTGGTAGCGGCGTCCTTCGAACGTTCCCAAAAGACGGCCGGTAAATATAATGTGGAGGAAGCCCGGGCCCGATTCTTCAGGCAGCGCATCGAACATGAGCTTACGGAGCGCCCTCTGGACCCAGAGCCCGTCATAAAGA
>JBFWTW010000287.1:0-3350 GCA_050247635.1 Candidatus Dadabacteria bacterium
ATGAACTTTAACGAGACGGACGTAAAGAGCTTCGTGAACCCGAAGCTCAGCCGGTCCATCATGACGAACGATTTGAAACCCGACGAGTCCAGTATCGCTGCGAGCCTCGACGGGGCCGAGAGGAACCCGGAAAGGTGCTCCGCGGGCGGCGTGTCGAGTATCACGAGGTCGTATTCGCCCTCCTCGAACGACGTAAGCAGCGCCTCCCCTGCCATGTACTCGTGCACCCCGGCCAAAGACGAGGCGACGCTCCTGTAATAGTTGTTCGAGAGGATAGTACGGGCCGCATCTTCCGAAGGGGCGGTTTTCATGACGAGTGCGTCGAACGTCGCCCGCGAGTCGAGGAGCCTTACATCGAGCTCCGCCTTCGGGGCGAATCCGGCCTCACGCATCCGCCTCTCCGTAACGCGGCCGAGCTCGGCGTCCGGGCGCACGCCGAGCGACTGCGCAAGCCTCCGCGACGGGTCCATCGTAAGCGCGAGCGTCCGCCTGCCGCGCGACGCGGCTTCCAGCGCCAAAAGCGATGATATCGTCGTCTTCCCGACGCCTCCCGGGCCAATCGAGACGATAACCTTCTTATCGCTTATGAGACGCGTGAGGGCCGTCATTTCCGTCCCGCCTGATTCTCGATTTCTACCGAAAGCGCACGCAGGTCTTCGAACGACAGGTCCTTTTTGAACACGCGAGGCGCTGTAAGGACCGCCCCCGGAAGGCTCCGGCGGAGCGTCCTCCGGTATTTCGCCGTGGCCCGCGCGCGGGATATAGTGAGATACGCGAGCCTCATTACATCGTCATCTGCACCTTCGGCGGCAGCGAGGACAGTCTTCTCCTCGGCGAGAGTGAACGGGCTTTTGACGGCGTAGTTGAGCACCGCGCCGAGCACATTTATCCCGGCCTCGCGGACGGAGCCAACTAGATCGAGCGTCTCCCCGGCCGCCATGTCCTCCGGGGCAGAAATAGCGAGAACCGCCGTCTTCCCGGGGTCCTTCAGGAACCCCTCCACCCATTCGATGTGGCTCCGGAAAGCCCCTCCCCGCACCATGTCGAGGACTCGCGACGGCAGGTCGAGTATAGGCACAGCGTGTCCCGTCGACGGGGCGTCGAATATGACCTGGTCGTATCCCCCCGGCCTGTTGCCGAGGTGCCAGACCTTGCCGATGGTTATGAGCTCTTTTAACCCCGGGGCAGCCTCGAAGAATCCGCTCACCGCCTTCGATTTGAGCACAGCGGCATAGAGCGGATAAAGCCTCACGAAACGCTCTTTAACGTATTCGTCGAGCGCGGCCGTGGGGTCGATATAATGCGCGAAGATGCCCTCGTCGATCTCGGTCTCGCCGCTCCCGACGCCGCCCCTGAAACCGAAGAACGGGGAGCCGGGCCTGACTTCCTTCAGCGTGACGTACACGGGCCTCCGCCCGAGGCGGGCGTTTAAATATGCGAGCGCGAGTGAAACCGTCGTCTTCCCCACGCCGCCCTTCCCCGTTATCACGATGAGCTTTTTTCCGAGAATGTCGTCGAGTGTCATGGTTCTTCAGCGTCCGGCCGACGGCGGCGGGGATTTCCGCGGAGGAACCGGATATCGGTTACCGGGTTATTGTACCATCCCGCGCCTCGCTCGCCTCTGTAGGCCACTATCCTGGCAGTCCGTTAGCCGGGCGGAAATCGTTTTTCATCCGTGTTATTATCATATTCCGAATGGGAAGAACTATAGAGAAAAATACTCCGAACGGGAAAAAATGAGCAAGAACAGAGAGATAGCTGAAATATTCGAAAATATGGCCGACATGCTGAGCATCGCCGACGAGAACCCCTTCAAGATACGGGCTTATAAAAAAGCCGCCGTGAATATACTGGAGCTGAGGGAGCCCGTCGAGGACGCGGCCGCACGCGGCGAGCTCACGCAAATACCCGGCGTCGGGAAGGAGCTCGCCGACAAGATCAAGGAATACGTCGAGACGGGGAGCATGAAGGAGTACGAAAAACTCCAGGAGAAGATACCGCTCGATACGGTCGACCTCTTGAGGATTCCCGGCCTCGGCCCGAAAACCCTCTCCCTCCTCTTCACCGAGCTCGGCGTAAGGAACGCCGGCGACCTCGAAAAGGCGCTCGACGGGCCCGAGATTCTCCAGTTCAAGGGCATGGGCCGGAAGAAGATCGAGGACATACGGAGGGGGATCACGCTCCTCCGCGAAAGTAAGGAGAGGTCGCGGCTCGGCGTGGTGCTGCCTCTCGGCGAAAGCCTCGTCGAGGCGGTTTCGAGTATCCCCCGGACGGAGGGCACGATACTCGCCGGCTCTCTCAGGAGGATGCGCGAAACAGTAAAGGACATAGACGTCCTCACGATCTCGGACAACCCGCCGGAGGTTGTCGAAGCGTTCACGTCCCTCCGTCCCGAAAAGGACGTCCTCGCGTCCGGCGGCACGAAGGGCAGCGTAATACTTCAGGAGGGTATTCAGGCGGACCTCAGGGTAGTAGGCCCCGAGTCGTACGGAGCCGCCCTCCTCTATTTTACCGGCTCAAAGGCCCACAACGTCCGGCTCCGCGGGCTCGCCCAGAAAAAGGGCCTCAAGATAAACGAGTACGGCATATTCAAGGGCGACGAGATCATAGCCGGCGAAACCGAAAAAGAGATTTACGAGACACTCGGGCTTCCATTTATCCCGCCGGAGCTCAGAGAAGACAGGGGCGAGATAGAGGCCGCAATGGAAGGCAGGCTCCCCGACCTCATCGAGCTCGCCGACATAAGGGGCGACCTCCACACGCACACCACATGGAGCGACGGCAAGGCTACCATCGCCCAAATGGCCGACGCCGCCGAGGAGCTCGGATACGAGTACATCGCCATAACGGACCACTCCCCGTCACAGACCATCGCGAAAGGTCTCTCGATCGAAAGGCTCGCCGAGAAAAGGATCGAGCTCGACGCCGAGGCTAAGAAGCGAAAGAAAATCCACGTCCTTACGGGTACGGAAGTGGATATAAAGATGGACGGGACGCTCGACTATCCTGATGAGATATTGAAAAACCTGGACGTCGTCGTGGCCTCAGTTCACAGCGGCTTCAAGATGGACCGCGATGCGATGACGAACCGCATCATCAGCGCCATCAAAAATCCCTACGTCCACGCCATAGGCCACCCGACCGGAAGGCTCATAAACGAAAGGGAGCCCTACGACGTGGACATAGACTTCGTCATCGAGGCGGCCGCCGAGTACGGGAAGGCGCTCGAAGTGAACGGCTCCTATCCCCGGCTCGACCTCAACGACCTTCACGTAAGAAAGGCCGTGGACGCCGGGGTGAAGATAATCATATCGACCGACGCCCACTCGACGACACAGCTCCTGTTCATG
>JBFWTW010000288.1:0-3336 GCA_050247635.1 Candidatus Dadabacteria bacterium
CTTCGAGGGAGTTCGTGACGTATTCCCTGTGGTCGCTCGCGAGCTCTAGTATCCCGCCCTTTTTCGTGATCCCGGAAACGAGCGCCAGGAACCATGGGTTAACTATCCTGTGTTTTTCGTGCCTGTCCTTGGGCCAGGGGTCGGGGAAGTTGATGTAGACGATCGAGAAGGAATCGGGCGGGAAGAGCTCCCTCGCTGCGATGACGGCCTCCATGTGGAGGAATTTTACGTTTGCGGCTTTCTTTCTCAGGGCGCTTTTTACCGCTGTGTTGAATCGCCTCTTTTTTATCTCTATACCGAGGAAGTTCATACCGGGATCGGCGAGGGCGCATTCTATGAGGAAGTCCCCGTCGCCGAAGCCTATTTCGAGGGCGCATTCGGCGGTGTTGCCGAATAAGCGTTCGAGGTCGAGCGGGATCGTATGAAGCGATACGTCGAGTATCGGGTTAATATTGCTCGGTTCTTTCAATTGCGGGATCCTTACGGTATCGATTACGGTTTTTTCTTTATCGCGGCCGGTATCAGCGCTTCGTCTATCCTTATGCCGTAGCTGCCGCCGGGCTCGGCCATGCGGCCCAGGGACTCGGGGAGGACCATTTCTATCTTCCCGCCGCGGGATTTTTTGTCGAGCTTCATCGCCTCCGCAATCTCACCGGCATCCATGCCGGACGGGACCTCCGTCGGGAGGCCGGCCTTTTGGATAAGCCCGACGAGCCTTTCTAGCCCGGCTTCGCTGAAGAGCCCCATGCCGACTGCTATCTTGCCCTCGGCGACCATTCCTATGGCCACGGCCTGACCGTGGGTGACTGCGTAGCCCGAGAGGTTCTCGACGGCGTGGCCTATAGTGTGGCCGAAGTTGAGAATCTTCCGGAGGTTGGATTCGCGCTCGTCCTTCTCGACGACCTCGGCTTTAATCTCGCAGCCCCTGGTTACGACGTGCTCCAGCCCGGAGCGGTCGTATTCGAGTATCTTGCCGATATTTTCTTCGAGGTAAGAGAAGAGCGCGGAGTCGGCTATGACGCCGTATTTTATGACCTCGGCGAGGCCTTCTCTTATCTCCTTTACGTCGAGGGTCATGAGCGTCTCGACGTCGGCGTAAACGCGCCAGGGCTGGTGGAAAGCGCCTATGAGATTCTTCCCGTGAGGGGTATCGACGCCGGTTTTGCCGCCGACGGAGCTGTCCACAGAAGCGACGAGCGTGGTCGGAATCTGGACGTACGGGACGCCGCGGCTGTAGGTGGCCGCCACGTATCCGGCGACGTCGCCCACCACCCCGCCCCCAAGCGCGATGACGGCAGAGTCTCTGCCGAATTTGGCTTCGAGCATGCGGTCCTCGATAAGGGCCTTGGTCTCCCTGCTCTTATGCTTCTCGCCCGCGGGGAACGTGATCAGGAGTGGAGAAAGCCCCACGCCTTCGAGCCCGTTCAGGAGCTTCTCACTGTAGAGAGGGGCGACGTTGGAATCCGTCACTATCGCAAGCCTGTGCGCAAGCCCGGCTTCGCCGAGGTCGCGCGGGATGCCGCCGAGCGCTCCTTCCTTTATTACTATGTCGTAGGATTTGTCTTCTTCTTTTTTGAGGTTGACTCTTATTGTGCTCATTCGATCTTTCCGTAGGGGATTTCTATCCGGTTTTCGGGCTGGAGCTTTTTCTCGCCATGGAATGATATTATCCTGATTCCCGGGCCGGGCTCCATTGTGACATCCACCGGCTCTTCGTGCTTGAATATCTCTCCGTCTATTATATAGCCCATATTCCTTTCGACCTTAAGGGACGAGAGCGCCCTGTTTACGAAGTTGCCGGCCGGGTCGGACTTGAGGCTCCTGTAGAGCCCGAGGGGCAGTATGTGCCGGTTTTTCCTGAGGTATTCCTCTCTTATATAGACGGCGTTGAACGTTACGCCGGGTTTCGATTTTTCGTCCCATATGTCGAAGCCGAAGACGAGCTTCCTGAGCCCGGAGGCTATGAGGAGGACGTGGCCTTCGTGGGAGAGCCTTACGCCGTCCATATACACGACGGAGTCGATGTTTTTAAATGTGCTGCTGTCGGAGTTGGATATAAGCGCGACGAGCATCTTCATCGTCATCACCGAGGCGACCTGAATCCCGGCGCCCTGGCTGTAGTATTCGATGAGGAAGTTATAGAGGAGGCCGTCTATCCACGTAAACCCGTAGGCGGGGCTTTCGCGGCCGGCGTCCGTGACGCGGACGAGGCTCCGTTCTGTGAAGGGGAGGGGCTTCCCCTTTTCGATGAAGTCGTTGATTTTCCTCGCTATAGAGAGCTGGCTGTTCCTTAGACCGGCGTCGGAGCCTATCATATTGATCGTCCCGCCCATAAGGGGGGCGACCATCGGAAGCCTGTCTTCGCCGTGCTGGTTTATGAATTCCGTCAGCACGTTGCAGATTGTGCCGTCGCCGCCGCTTATGAGGAGAATGTCTATCTTCTCCTTCCTGAGCGCCTTTACGGCGCCGGGGAGCTCCCCCTCGTTTTTCGTCGTGCGGAGGATTGCCTTGTCGCCGAACGTCTCGCCGAGGCTCTTCAGAACGCCCGCGGTTTTCCTGCTGTTAATCTTGGCCGAGGGGTTTAATATAATGCCGATCTTCTTCATAGGTCGTATTTGAGCACCGACCATACGGGGCTGGGCTCGAGCTTCGCCTTGCCGCCTAGCTCAGTGAGCTCGACGAGGAAGCAGTAGCCGGCTATCTCTCCACCGAGCTGACGGACGAGGTCGCCCGCTGCCTTGGCAGTGCCGCCCGTCGCGAGGAGGTCGTCTATGAGAACGACCTTGCTGCCGCTGTGGATCGCGTCCCTGTGCACTTCGAGGGTGTCGGAGCCGTATTCGAGGTCGTAGGATGCGTTTATCGTAACGTAGGGGAGCTTGCCCGGCTTTCTCACGATGACGAGTCCCGTCCCGAGCTTGAGCGCGAGGGCCGAGGCGAATATGAAACCCCTCGATTCGATGCCGACCAGGAAGTCTATCTCCTTGTCCCCGAGCATATCCGCCATGCGGTTTATCGCCCCGCCGAACGCCTTTGCGTTCTGAAGGAGCGGCGTGATGTCGTGAAAAATTATCCCTTCGCGGGGGAATCCGGGTATATCTCTTATGTATTCATGAAGCTCTACCATTAAGCGTTCTCCTTATATTCTATGGAAGGTAATCGAGCGGGTTTACGGGCTTTCCGTTCTTTCTGATCTCGAAGTGGAGGTGATTCCCCGTGGCGTTCCCCGTGGCGCCGACCTTCCCCAATACCTCACCGGCCCTGATACACGAGCCCGCTTTCACTTCGTTCGACCTGTTGTGCGCGTATAATGTGCTGATTCCGTTTCCGTGCGCTATG
>JBFWTW010000289.1:0-3328 GCA_050247635.1 Candidatus Dadabacteria bacterium
ATTGCGCAGAAACTAATCCGGTACGGCTCCACCGGGACATAAGCCAAAACATTCAGGATATCGTTTTTCGTCTTTTCGGAAAAGTGAATAAAAACTGGATTTCTCGCATGAGCTCGAAATGACAGACTGAAAGACTGGATTCCCGATACAATCATTCGGGAATGACAACAAAATATACTACTTCGTATGCCAGCGGCTGCGAGGACACGTAGTGTCATTTTCGACGTAGCACCGTGGCTGCTGAAATCCACCGGAAGCGCGTCTAGCGGTATTGACAACAACCCTGCTACTTCGATTTCCAGCACGCGTGGCGTGCTCGATTTCCTGCGGGCGTGGCCCGCTAGCCGGTGTTCTTGAGGCCGGCGGATATGCCGTTTATGCTGAGCTTGAGATCGTCGATAAGGGCAGCCTTTTCGCCGGGTGTGAAGTCGCCCTTCAGGAGACGGCGCAGTAATCCAACCTGTATGTAGCTGAGGGAATCGATGTAGGGGTTCCTGAGCTCGATCGATTTTTGGAGGAACGGGTTGTTGTCGAGAATGCGCTTCTCGCCCGCAATCCGGAGAATCGTTTCCTCCGTTAGCTCGTACTCCTCCCTTATCCTGCCGAATATGCGCTTGCCTACATCCCTCGGGCGGACGAGGAAAGAATATTCGAGCGCTATCCACATATCGGCGCGGCTGAGAGTCATCTGGATGTTGTCTATGTGCGACCTGAAAAAACGCCAGTTCGCATACATGTCGCGGAGGATTTTGAGGTTCTTCTTCGGCGACTTGTCGATGAATCTCTTGAGAGCGGTACCGACGGAATAAAAGCCGGTGATGAGGTGGCGGTTCTGGGTCCAGCTGAAAACCCACGGTATAGCGCGGAGGTCCTCTATGCTCTTCGAGCGGGTGCGCCGCGCGGGACGCGAGCCGATGCCCATCTGCTGGATAATCGAGATCGGCGTGGACTGCTGGAAGTAGGTGTAAAAATCCGGGTCGTCGTAGACGAGCCCCCGCCATGCCGCGCGCGCCTCGACGGCCAGCTCATCCATGACGTCCTCCCACAGATGGTTCACGTCCTCGTTGTTGAGGCTGGTGAGGACGACGGACGAAAGAACGAGCTCGAGGTTGTCCTCGGCTATCTCGGGGAGGGAATAGTTGCTGTATATGACCTCGCCCTGCTCCGTTATTTTTATGGCGCCGTCTACCGTGCCGGCCGGGCGCGCGAGTATAGCCTGGTTCGTCGGGCCCCCTCCCCTGCTTACTGTGCCGCCGCGCCCGTGAAAGAACCTGTTCCGAATGCCGAACTCGTCGGCGATGGATTTCAAGAGGCGCTGTGCCTTGTGGATCTCCCACCCGGCGCAGAGTATGCCGCCGTCCTTCCCGCTGTCGGAGTAGCCGATCATAATTTCGGAGTAGTTACCGCGCGCCTTGACGTGCTCCCTGTATACGGGCTCGGAGAAGAGCTTCCGCATGACGCCTGGGGCGCTGCGGAAATCGTCTATCGTCTCGAAGAGCGGGACGATGTTTATCGCACTCGTCACCTTGCCGCTGTCAGAGCGGTAGAGCCCGGCCTCTTTTAAGAACAGGAGCACTTCTAGTATGTTAGCCGCGCTCCGCGTCATGCTTATGACGTACGTGTTGATGCAGTCGGGGCTCACCTCGTCTAGGCATTCCCTCATCGTGCGGAAAGTGAGGAGGAGCTCCCCGGTCTCGGGCGAAAGCGGCAGCCAGTCGGGGACGAGCGGGCGGGGATTTTTGATCTCTCGCGTGAGCCATTCGAACTTTTTGTCGTCGGTCATGCCGCCGTAGTTGGCGAGCCCGAGCCGCTCGGTGATCTCAGTAAGCGCCGCGGTGTGGACGGCGCTGTTCTGCCGTATGTCGAGCCGCGCCATGTGGAACCCGAACACCTCTGCCTGGCGGATGAGCATCTTGAGGGTCGAGTCCGCCAGCCTCGCGCCCTTGTTCTCGCGGAGGCTCCTGTCGATCATATAGAGGTCGGAAAGGAACTCATCGCAGAGGACGTAGGGCTGCACCGGGCCTTCGTGGTCCGCTATAACGGCGGCCAGCCTCATCTCGACGTGCTCCAGAAATATCCTGTAGTACTCGTCCGGGTTGTGTATTCCCCTCTCGCCGGCCATGCGCTTCATCTCGGGCGTGATGGCGCGGCGAAGCTCGCGGCTCACGGGGACGACCTTCACCGACGAGCTCAATTGACGCTTGAGACGCCATAGTTTTTCGAGGTGCTTCTCGACGGCCATGGCCTTTTGCATTTCGAGGACTTCGCGGGTTATCTCGTGCGTTACGAAAGGGTTTCCGTCCCTGTCGCCGCCCACCCACGAGCCGAAGCGGAGGAACGACGGAAGGTGCACATCGGGCACGCCGTAGCTCTCCTCTATCTTCTTCTCGAACTCTTCGTACACCTTGAGAAGAGCGTCGAAGATCGTCTCGTTAAAGTAGTAGTGAATATTGCGCGCCTCGTCGAGCGGGGTCTTCTTGAACGGAGGGACTTCCTCGGTCTGCCAGAGCCCTATCACCTCGGCGTGTATCTCGTCCTCGACCGCCTTCCTGCCCTCCTCGTCGAGCCGGACGCTCCCGAGCTCGGCAAGTAGCGACGAGATGTAGCGGAACTTTTCGAGGACTATGTGGCGGTTGACCTCGGTCGGGTGCGCCGTGAGCACGAGGTCTATAGAAAGCGAATCTACGAGCGTTTTGAATTCGTCGTAGGGGACGCCCCTTTCTTTTAACGCGGCGAAGAGGCTTTCTATAGAGCCCTCGCTCGAGTCCTTTACGTCCGAGATGTACTTATATTCCCGGCGGCGGCGTATCCTGTGTATCTGCTCGGCGATATTTACGAGCTTGAAGTATATGGTGAAAGCGCGCGTAACCTTATAGAGGTCTTCGTCGGAGAGGCTCCGTATAGTCGCGACGAGCTCGTCCTTCTGGCTCTTACGGTATTGAGTCCGCATCTCCTTCGTAAGCGCCCTTATCTTCTCCTCGATGTCGAATATCTCGCGGCCTTCCTGGCCGATGAGCACCCATCCAAGGATGTTCCCCAAAAAGCGGACGTCGTTACGAAGCGGCTTTTCCTTGTCTATCGTTTCGTTGCTGCGGCTCGTATCCCTTCTCGCCATGACGCGCCTCCGGTGTCGTCAGTGTACGATCGTTATCTCGAAGTGTAGGCCTTCCTGCTTCTGAACCTCTGCGATTATGCGGAAGATGTTCTGGGCCGTCGGGTTACCCTTCGGGCTCAGCATCCGAATGAGGCTTTCGGGCTTTTTGTGCATGGTGCGGGAAAGCCCCTCGAACCCGCTGGTCGCTTTTATGAAATCCCTGAGCACCGCCTT
>JBFWTW010000290.1:0-3311 GCA_050247635.1 Candidatus Dadabacteria bacterium
GGCCTTACGAGCTCGTCCGTGTAATAGATAGATATTGCAGTGAGCAGGAAATAGCATCCAGAAAAAATGAGGAATTCCTTTACGGCGATTGCGTTAAAGAGAAAGTTCATGATTCTGCACATCTGTGGGCCGCCTCCTTTGCCGTCAAAGAGTATCCAGTATAGCCGGAAACATTCAACTCCGCGCTTCGGGCAGGGGCTTTGTATTCCTTTACTCTACTGTGTTAATATTTTTGTTCCGGGCGAATCGTCCGGAGGAGCGAATGGAAACGGGTGAAATCGAATGAACGAAGTAAACAGGATAGATAGATTCAAGGCGGCGGTGGCGAAGAATCCGGATAACCCGCTCGCGAGGTACAGCCTTGCGAACGAATACTACAAGGTTGGGCTCTACCATGAGGCGATCGCCGAGATAAACGAATACATCAAAATAGCGGATGACCAGGGGGCCGTCTACCGGATGCTCGCCGAGTGTTATCTAAACGTCGGCGATACCGAAATGGCCCGCGAGGCATACTTCAAAGGGATAGAGGCCGCGACGAGGCACGGGCACCCGGGCATGGCGGAAGAGTTCGAAGAGGCCATAGACATGATAGAGGATTGAGACCGATGGCTCTGAATTCCCGGCCCGGCGTATGCTAGAGATGGAGCCCTTCATAAAGAGGGCCCGACTTTCGTTCGCGCGATAGATCCGAAGCGTGTTTCAATTCCCTTCTGGGTTTCCCATCCAGGATTATGTCTGTCAACGCGACGCCTGCCCCGTAGGAGATCATGAGCCCCCTTCCGGTGTGCCCGGCGCATTCATAAATATTCCCGTATCCCGGCACCTTCCCCAGGTAGCCCGACCTGTCCGGCGTCTCGGCGTAGATTCCGGCCCAGCCCCTCACGAGCCTCACCTTCTCGAACCCGTTCATCCGGCTATAGAGCGGCTCCCAGATGTACTTTACGAACCGGCTCTCCTCGCTCATTCCGCCGAAGCTGAAGTCAAAATTGTATCCGGCCGGCTCGTCCATGTTCGAGTACCCGGCCAGTATGCCCGTCCCCTCCTGGTGGAAGTAAACGTCGGAGGTGTCAATGACCATGCCGTACTCGGAGAGGTCTACGTCCGGGGCGTCGATGACGACCATCTGCCGTCTCCGGGGCTTAATGGCGTCGTCTTCGAATCCGTAGAGCCGCGATACGACCGGGGCCCATGCACCGGCGGTGTTTATGAGCGTCCCGCATTTAAATTCGGCGACGGGAAGGTCTTTGTCGGGCGCGCCTTTCGTCAGAATCTCCCTCGCGGCGTCGCCGTATCCGCCCTGCCCCTTGCCGAGCCCGCCGAGGTCGTAGGCCGTTACGGCGGCTGCCCTGCCGCCCTCGACCTTTACCCCGTTGATGAAGAATCCGCTTATAAACTTCACCCCCCGCGCCTTCGCCGAGCCCCTGTAATATTCCCTCAGGGAGTAGTGATCGATGAGCCCGGCCTTACGCGATATCGAAAGCCCGGCTACGCCCTCGGTGTTGGTGACGAGGGGGATAATGCGCTTTAAGTCTTCGGGCCGGTGGAGCTCGACCGGAAGGCCGTACTCGACGTAGAGCGGATGGTTCTCGTTTACCTCTTTCCAGGAGGCGCTGTCGTGCATCCAGTAGTATCCGAATTCGCGGAACTGTATGACCTCGGAAATTGTTTCGTAAAAGTCTATCGAGTACTTGCAGAGCTCGATGTTCGCCCTGCTGCGCCATGTGGCCCTGACGCCGCCCGCGTTCTTGAGGGTAGACGAATGCTCGCCTTCGAGGTCGAGGTCGATTACGCCGATGCTAGCCCTCTCGCCCCTTCGTTCGAGCTCCATCGAAAGCGCGTATGCGGCGGACGAGCCCAGTATGCCCGCCCCCGCGAAAAGGAAGTCGAAGCTCCGTTCCATAGCCATATTCTAGCACATTAATCCGGGGACTTTCGGGGTTTCATATTGTGTTATTCTTTTCAATTGTGGACAGCTTGCCCCTTAACTGGCTCTTCGTCGATATGAATTCCTACTTCGCTTCCGTCGAGCAGGAGCTCCGCCCCGAGCTTCGCGGCCTGCCGGTAGGAGTCGTCCCCGTCATGGCCGAAAGCACGTGCTGCATAGCGGCGAGCTACGAGGCCAAGGCGTTCGGCGTCACGACGGGGACGCGCGTCTCCGCAGCGCGGGAGATGTGCCCCGGCATCGTGCTCGTCGAATCGCGCCCGGTCGAATACATCGAGATGCACGGGAAGATACGCACTGCCGTGGATTCGGTCCTCCCCGTCCACAGGGTCGATTCCATAGACGAGATGTCGTGCAGGCTTACGGGGCGGCAGACGGAGCACGACAAGGCCGTTGCGCTCGGCCGGAAGGTCAAGGACGCCATCAGGGAGCAGGCCGGCGAGTACCTTAAGTGCTCGGTCGGCATAGCGCCCAACCGTTTCCTCGCCAAGGTGGCGAGCGACATGCAGAAGCCCGACGGCTTCGTCGTCATAAAAAAGGAGGAGCTCCCCGAGAGGCTCTACACCCTTTCACTGACCGACTTCCCCGGGATAGGGCGGCGCATGAATGCGCGGCTCAGGGCAAACGGAATAGGCACCGTCGAGGAGCTCTGCGGACTCTCGGAAAGCAGGATGGGGCGCATATGGGAGAGCGTCGTCGGGAAGAGATGGTACGCGCTCCTCAGGGGCGAGGACATCCCCGAGCCCGAAACCGAACGGAAGAGCGTAAGCCATTCCCACGTGCTCCCTCCCACCCAGAGGACGGACGAGGGCGTCCGGGCAGTCTTCGTGAACCTGATCCACAAGGCTGCCTTCAGGCTGAGGCGCCTCGGCTGCCTCACGCGGAAGATGACAGTCGGGATAGATTATTTCGGGGATTATCAGAGCTGGAGGAAGAGCATAGGCATAGATCTCAAGAACGACACGCAGACGATGATAGAGGCGTTCATGAGCGTTTGGGACGACAGGCCCCGGAAGCGCAGGCCGCTCAGGGTGTCGGTCGCGTTCATCGACCTCGTCCCGGCGGGCGAAAGCACACTGCCGCTCCTGCCCGGGGAAAGGAAGAGGGATAACGTAGCCGCAGCGCTCGACAGCATCAACGACAAGTTCGGGACCAACAGCATATATTACGGATCGATGCACGCGGCCCCGGATGCTGCCCCGCTGAGGATCTCCTTCACGTCCATACCGGACGTTATAAAGCCCAAAAAATCCCTACGTACACCCGGCGAAAAAAAATAGCCCCGGGGTTTATTTCTTGTCCTTTTTCTTCCCTGCCCCGAGCTTCTTCACAGCCTTCTTGCTCTCGTCGGCTACTTTCCCGATAG
>JBFWTW010000291.1:0-3296 GCA_050247635.1 Candidatus Dadabacteria bacterium
GGCCTCCGACAGCTTTTCACGGATCGGATGGCGCGTGGGCAGCACTCTTTTCAAAATATCGAGCGGGTGTCCGTTCATGAGCGATACCTGGTCCTTTCTTATTTGAAACGCCAGATTGACCATACCGTCCTCGATGTCGACCAGCCCGCCGTACCCGCCTTCGTAAAAAAAGAGCTCAGCCGAGTCCCCGCATGTGATTCCGCGGAGGCGCGTCTTGAACGCGTACAGAAATTCCCTGCACCCTTTATCCTTTTTTCCTATCCCCTTGAGCCCCGAAGCGTTTATCACGGCCCCCGGGCGGAACGCTCCCTTCTTTCCCGTCCCGCTGTACGAGCCCTCCACGAGGAAGCGGCCCGTGCCGCCGTCCCTGCCTGCGTTCTCGACCCGAAACCCCTCGATGCCGAGGGCGCCCTGCTCCCGCGCCTCTTCGAAGAGTATGGTGTCGAGCCTCTCCCGGCTCATTCCGATCCCGTATTCTCCCCGGGGGAAAGGTATCTCCGACCTCGCGCCACCGGGCGAATAGAAGACGACCCTGTTGACCCTTCCGGCCCCGGCGCGTTCTATTTTGGGGAGCACCCCCAGCCGCCCTAGCTCCCGCACCCCGAGCGGGGCCACCATCTCCCCGCACACCTTGCCCCGCGGCATGAATCCCTTCTCCAGCACGGCCACCCGGAAGCCGCGCCTGCGTAATGCGATCGCGCTTGCCGAGCCGCCCGGGCCCGCGCCTATTACGACTACGTCGCTTTCCATATTTGCCCTCGCCCCTCTATTGCCGGTTACTTCACGGCTACGCCGTTCTTCATGGCCTCGTACAGGTCGAATTTTATGTCCACTATATCGTCCACCCTGATCATTGCCATGAGCGGTTTGGGCTCGACTCCGTAATCCGTCATGTTCAGGCTGTCGTATTCGCCGGTCACGTGCAGAAAGCCGTCCTTTATTTCGGTATTCGCCGTAAGGATGATGGGCTTGGTCACGCCGTGAATCGTAAGGTCGCCCTTTAAAAGATAACTCCTTTCAGAGGGCCTGGAGGGGTCGGGTTTCTCCGGCAGTATCTGCGTCATTTTAAACGTGATGTCCGGGTACGTGTCGGATTCCAGGTTTTGATGGATGTTTTTCGAAAGGTCGCTTTTTTCCGATCCGAGCGCGAACCCCTTGAGCGAGTCCACGGGCACGGTTATCTCCGTCACGGCCGTCGCCCCGGGGCTCCCGAAATTCACCCTCGTGAAACCGGACGGCTCGTGCGATACACCGTGGAAGTGGTGCATGAGCGAGGTCCCTATGAATTCGACCGTGCTCTTCTCCCCGACAATGTCGAATTCCATCTCCTCCACGCTCCCGTATATATCGGGAGTGAGCCCGCCCACAACGATAGAGTCCCCGTCCTGGGCCGCCAGCGCGTAACACGGAACAAAAGAAACGATTAAAGCCGCCGACAACAATACGAATGCGTATGATTTCCTGATCATTATGGCGCCTCCTGTGTATGCGTTATTTGCCGCGTCGCGGCGGGCCTTATCTCAGGCGCTGATCGCGCGTTTTGCCATGAGCAGCGCTTCCGACCAGAAAGACTTCTTCGTATGAACGGTCTCGAGCACGTCCCTCACGCCTGCTGCGAACACGTCGATCTCCTCCGCCGTTACGACCAGCGGCGGAGCCACCTTCAGCACCATGTGGTTATTTCCGCATATCTGGGTGAGTATGTTCTTCTCCCTGAAAAGACGCATGACGACTATCATGCCGAACATTCCGGGGTGTATCTTCTTAAAGGCCTCGTATGGTATTTTGAGTCCGAGCCGCGTGGGCTCCGCGAACTCTATCCCGTTTAAGAGCCCGAGGCCGTTTACGCCGCGCACCATCTCGTAACCGCCGAGCGCCCGTTCGAGCGCCTTTCTCAGGTACCCCCCGAGCGCCAGGGCCCGTTCGCCTAGCCCCTCGTCCCGCATGACGTCGAGCGTGGCCAGCCCCGCGCGCATGGCGAGGTTGTTCTCGCCGAACGTCGAGGCGTGCACGAAGGCCCGCGTCACGGAGCTGAAGACCGACCGGTTGATCGCGTCCGTCATGAGCACAGCCCCCGACGGAACGAATCCGCCGCTGAGCGCCTTGGCCAGCACAACCATATCGGGGTCGAGCCCCCAGTGGTGAGCCGCCAGGAAATGCCCGGTCCTGTAGACCCCGGTCTGCACCTCGTCGAGCACGAACAGCGTGCCGTATTTTTTGCAGAGCGTCTCCGCTTCCTTGAGGTATCCGTCCCGGGGAACGCGTATCCCCGCCTCGGCCTGTACGGGCTCGACGATAAACGCGGCGTAGCGCCTGCTCCTTAGCCCCTCTTCAAGCGCCCCGAGGTCGCCGAACGGCACAGCCGAGGTGTCCGGCAGCAGCGGGCCGAAGCCTTCCTTCCAATACTGGCCGTCCATCAGCGATAGCGCGCCGCACGTAAGCCCGTGGAAGGCCCCCGCGCAATATAGGATCCCCGGCCTCCGCGTATACGAGCGGGCGAACTTTATCACGGTCTCCACCCCCTCGCTCCCCGAGCTCGTGAAATAAACCTTGTTGAGGCGCCCCCCCGCGAGCGCGCACAGCCGCGAGGCGAGCTCCGCCGCCAGCCCCGGCACGTGGCTCTGGAGCATCGTGGCCCCTCCGCTCCTGAGCTCGTCCGCAAGCTCCTCGATAATGCGGGGATGGTTGTGCCCCATGTTATAGACGCAGTAGCCCGAGAGAAAGTCCAGTATCTTCCTGTTGTCCCTCGTCCTGAGCTCCGTCCCCCTGCACGAATCGTAGCCCACGTTCATTCCCAGTGTATTGAAGAGCTTCACCCACTGCGGGTTCACGTGCCTTGCGTATAGCTCGTCCGCGTTTTCGGAAGACGGCCTCGCGCCGCGGTCCCGAAGTCCTGCTGTCAGACCGATGCGGTCTATACTCATTATTGACCCTCCTGTTCGGCTATTTCCATTGAGTGAGTATCGTGTCCAATCCGAACCCCGGCCCCACGGCTCCCACAACCTGATACGAGCCGCTTCTGTTATCTTCGTTCCGCATGTATGAATCGATGATGAAAAATATCGTCGCCGACGACATGTTCCCGTAGTCTCTTAAGACGCCCGCGCTGTCCCTGAGTTTTGCGCTGTCTATGCCCAGTCCGTTTTCAATGGACTTTAGCACGCGAGACCCGCCGGGATGGAACAGCCACGCATCTATGTCGCCGATTTCCAAACCGGCGTCGCCGAGCACGGACTCCACATGCGGAGCTATGTTGTTTCCTATGAATTTCGAAATATGGGGCGACAGGAATATGT
>JBFWTW010000292.1:0-3295 GCA_050247635.1 Candidatus Dadabacteria bacterium
TCCATAGGCGGAAGAGCGATAGTGTTCACGAACGTCGACTCCCCGGTCCCGGACGAGATCATAGAAAAGATAAAGAATCTCCCGGACATCATATCCGTTACACAGGTCAATCTATAGATGATAAACAGACTCAGTCTGCCGCAGGGCGTCAAGGACTACACCCCCGAAAAGGCGGAGGAGCTCAGACGAACCGAAGAAGGGCTGCTCGAAGAATTCGCGAGGTGGGGATATAGAAAGGTCATAACCCCCCTTTTCGAATATCTCGACCCCTTATCGATCGGTCTCGGAGACGAGCTTAAAAGCAAGGTAATGAAATTCGTCGACCCCTCGTCCGGGGACGTCGTGGCCTTAAGGCCCGACATCACCCCCCAGGTCGGGAGGATCGTGGCGACGCAGATGAAGGACCACACTGCTCCGCTCAGGCTATGCTATAACGGGAGGGTCGTAAGGTTCGAGGAAAAGAGCAGCGGCAAGGAGCGTGAGATATTCCAGGCCGGCTGCGAGCTCGTCGGGCTCGGCTCTGCCGAAGCAGACGCCGAGATCATCGCCCTCGGCATAAAATCACTCGGGAAGTCCGGCATAAAGAACCTCGTCCTCGACATAGGGCACACCGGAATACTGAGGCACCTCCTGGCGCAGACGGGCGAGCACAGAAAGGACATCGAAGACGCTCTTAAGAAAAAAGACCAGGAAGCCCTTTCCGGCGCCATAAAGAAATCGAAAGCGACAAAGCCGGTAAAGGATGCAATAAGCACGCTCCCTTCCCTCTTCGGCGGGATGGAGGTTCTAAAAGAAGCGAAAAAGATACGCTCGATAAGTAAGTACGTAGTCGAGCTCGAAAACGTGATTTCGGTCATCGGGGACTACCAGTCGGACTGCGACATTAATATAGACCTCGGCGAGATCAGGGGATTTAACTACTACACCGGAGTAACGTTCGAGATACTCTCCCGCGACATCCAGTCGCCGCTCGTAAGGGGCGGAAGGTACGACGAGCTCATGGGCAAGTACGGCCACGACGCACCGGCCACTGGTTTTGCCGTGGACGTCGAATCCATGCTTAGCGCACACAGACGCGACGGCGAGAACAACCAGATACACTTCGTTGTCATCCCCAAGAAGCCCAGCCTCAGGCGCGAAGCCATTCGCCTCGCCGAATGGCTCAGGTCGAGCGGGTTCAAGGTCGTCCTCGACCTCAACCTCGACAAGGAACAGCGCGAGCTCAGGATAAAGGAGAACCGCGCCTCCAACTTCTACGGCGTGATACTCCTCGAAACCCCAAGCAAGCTAAAGCTGATAGAGTCCAGAAGAGGCGCCTGCAAGGAATTTTCGAACCTCGAAGAGCTCCTTAAGGGAGGTATCTGACCGTGCCCAATATCGTCGTAATAGGGGCCCAGTGGGGTGACGAGGGCAAGGGAAGGATCGTCGATCTCCTTTCGGAAGACGTCGACATCGTCGCCCGCTACCAGGGCGGCAACAACGCCGGACACACCATAGTCATAGGCGAGGAGAAGGTCATACTCCATCACCTCCCTTCCGGCATTCTCAGGGAAAACAAGCTTTCCGTAATCGGAAACGGCGTCGTCGTAGACCCGGGCGTTCTTCTTAAAGAGGTCGCGGGCCTGAGGGCGGCGGGGTACAAGGTAGATTCGGGCAATTTCAGGATAAGCGACAGAACCCATATCATAATGCCCTATCACAGGGAGATAGACGTTGCGCGCGAGGCGCTCAAAGGCAAGGGCAAGATAGGCACTACGGGCAGAGGCATAGGCCCTGTTTACGAGGACAAGGCCGCCCGGAGGGGGATCAAGCTCGCGGATCTTATAGATCCAGAGTGTTTCCGGGACAGGCTGGCCGATGTGCTCGAAGAAAGAAACGCCTACCTCACGAAAGTCCTCGGGAGAGAGCCACTTTCGTTCGACGCGATCTACGCCGAATATTCCGAATACGGAAAGATACTGAAAGAATTCTCGTGCGACGTATCCGGGCTCCTCAATAAAGCGCTGTCCGAAGGCAGCAGCATACTCTTCGAAGGCGCGCAGGGAGCGCTTCTGGATATAGACCTCGGGACCTATCCCTACGTCACGTCGTCGAGCGCGAGCTCAGGCGGCGCATGCACCGGGACGGGCGTGAGCCCGACCAAAATAGACGTCGTGCTCGGCGTCGCCAAGGCGTATGCGACCAGGGTCGGCGAAGGCCCGTTCCCATCCGAGATCCACGGAGACGCAGGCAAACGTCTGAGGGACGCCGGCGGCGAGTACGGCTCCACCACCGGAAGGCCAAGGAGATGCGGGTGGTTCGACGCCGTTGCGCTCAGATACGCGGCCTCGACGAACGGCATATCGAGCCTCGCCATAACCAAGCTCGACGTGTTATCCGGCTTCGAGAGCATAGGCATATGCGTCGGGTACAAGTACAAGGGCGAGACTCTCATGAGCTTCCCTTCGAGCTGCACCGCTCTTGCCGAATGCGAGCCGATATACGAGGAAGTCCCCGGATGGAGCGAGGATATATCCGACGTTACCGAGTTCGAAAATCTCCCGGAAGGGGCCAGGAACTATATCAGGAAGATAGAAGAGCTTACGGGAGTAAGCATCTATGCGGTTTCATTGGGCCCGTCGAGGGAGAAGATACTGTTCCTTTCCGAGCTGGTCTGAGAAATTTCTCGAAGCTTGCCTGAGCAAAAATCCCTAATCGAATTCGAACTCCCTAACCCAGTAAACGAGGTTCGGGCTCCAGCTTTCAAGACGGACGGCGTCTATCCTGCTGTAGAAGTACGGCCCCGAAGTCTGGAACTGCTTTCTGTATAGGCCGACAACCTTGAGGTAGTCGCCCTCGACTACTGGAGCGTCGCCCTTTACGAAGACGTCCACACCTATGCCCTTTCTGTCGGCGAGCGTGAAGGTCGTGTAGATTATCTCCTCTCCGTACTCGTTCACGCCGTGCGACTCGTAGCGGAGGTTCCACACCTTGCCTATTACCTCGACGCCGGACATGTCGTAGGCATCGGGGCTCGCGAGAATGCTGGCGATGGCAACGTTCTGGGCCGGGAGGGCCGATTCAGGGTTTTGCCATTCCCTGGCACAGCCGGCGCTTAAGATGAGCGCTGCAGCTACGAAAAGGGCTTTAAAGGTTCCTTGCATCAATTAAATCCTCCGGTACAAAATGACAGCCGATAGAGAATTATAACACAATACCTAGGAATTTTTCTCGTATGCCTCGATAATTTTTCTAACGAGGGGATGCCTTACCACGTCATTCTTCGAGAAATAGACGAAGGAAATGCCTTCGATTT
>JBFWTW010000293.1:0-3294 GCA_050247635.1 Candidatus Dadabacteria bacterium
CTGAGCTCTACGTTGGCTCCGCGCCCGCGCACCCAGTTGTTCCTCCTCATCCTCACCCTCAAATTCATCGAGATGTCCTCTTTGAAGTAGTCCGTGGGCTGCCCGGACTGGACGGTGAACTCGTCTTCCCGCTCGTCGGCGAATTTAATCTCCTCGACCTGCCTTTCCTCCGTTTCCGGAATTGTAATCCTCGCCCTCGAAACCGTTAGGTCTCCCTTGAGCGCGATTTTGGATCCCTCTCCATCGACGTCGATGTTCCCGGTCAGCCGTCCCGCTACGTTCTTGGGCCTTATCAGGAAATCCTGGAGATCTCCCTTGAGGTCGTAAGTCATGGTCGGAATGTCTATATTGCCGGTGAATTTGCCCGTTCCGTTCGATCCCGAATGAACGATAAGCTCCTTCAAGATTCCCTTCTGGCCGTTCATCTCTACAAGCGCGCTTTCCACCTTGAACTCGTTCCTCAGCGACTTGATTTTGAAGATTGCGTCCTTCATCGAGAGCTGGCCGTTCGCGACCGGTCTCCCGAGCGTTCCGCTCGCTTTTAAGTCGATTACCAGAACCCCCGAGGACTTTTCCACTTCCGCGCTGAACGTTGTAAGCGGGCTCAGGTCCACCCCGCTCGACGTAACGGTCAGGTTAAACGGTGCGTTCTCGACGTTATCTCCCAGCTCCTTCAGGTTAAGGTCGACGTTCGAGCTCCCGTTTGCCTGCAGTATCGAAGCCCCTTCGTCCGTAATGTCGAACTTAAGTGTGAGGTTCCGTTCGAGGTACGAAACGTCCAGGTCTATGTCGTCGTTCTTAAAATCCTTGTACTCGATATTTCCGATGTTTACCTTTGCTCTTAATTGCGGGGCGGTCATCGTGCCGGACGCGTTTACGTTCGCCGATAGCTGGCCTTCGACCTCGGCCTTGGGGTCGAATATCTTCACGACGTCGTTCAGGCTGAGGTCCTTCAGATTCACGCTCGCCTCGACGCTCCCATCATAGAATATCGTCGCGTCGGCGAGCGCCGATGTGTCGTTATAGTAAAGATTAAAGGAATTCAGAACCAGCGAATCCGGCGCTATCGTGATCGATATGTTCTCCCTGTTTTCGAGCTCAGTATCTTCGAGGTCTAAAAGTAGCTTCGATATCTCTATCTGTTTCTTCGGGCCGGTTATATCGCTGAGCGCCGCGTGGACGATATATTTGAAATCGTCGTTCTCGGTTATCTCCGCGTCCACATTTATAGCCTTCCCGTCATCGCTGTCGGCGTTTATTTCCAGGCTCTCGAATTCCCTTTCGCCCACCGTCATGGTCTCGGCGTTTATCTCTGCCTTGAGGTCCGGGTTGGACAGGTCCGGTGTTCCTTCCGCCTTTATCGTTATCGTCTCGGCCTTTATGTTGTCGTTGAGCTCAAAGCCCTTTATATCTCCGTCTATGGATATCTTCGGGTTCGTTATCTCTCCCTCAACGCGGCCCTTCGCCTCGAGCGAGCCCGCAAACTCAGTCCCCTTGGCGAACTTCGATATAAGTGCGAGGTCCTTTACCTCGAGCTCGTATCCAAGGTTGATTCCCTTCCTTCCGCCGCTGCCGTCGGTCACGTTAAACTTAAACCCGTCGCCGTCGATGCTGAGAGCCCTCGCCGTAAGGATCTCCCTCTCGTACGAAACGTCTATATTTCCTCTCTGTATATCGAGATTGTAGATATTCGAAGGCTTGATGCTCCCCTTTACGGTGCCGTTCATGCCGCTTACGATATCCCCCTCTAGCGGTATCGACGCCCTGACGGCAAGGTCTGTCGTTACGCTTCCGTTAAGGTCGCTCTTGTTCATTATCACGCCGGGGTTTAGCTTGTTAAGGGCTGTTTTCAGGTCGAGTCCAAGGGCAGTCTTCGAATAATCGACCTTACCCGTCAGTCTAAGCTCCCCCGCCCTGGGGCCCTTTATCCCGAAGCTCGCGATATCGGCCGTCGCCTTCAAGTCGCCGAATTCGACCCAACTGCCCTCTGCCTTTATCTCGCTGTTCAAAACGGCGTCGAGCTGTGTGTTTATCCCCTCGGGTCTGGTGCCTGCCTTCTCTTCGAGGATTGTGAAAACCTCGGCCGTCTTAACGTTCTTGAGCTTTAGATTTACGTTAAAGGAGTTCGCGCCTTCCTTCGTAAGTATGCGTTTTATGTCGGCCTCGCCGCTTATTTCGATCTGTCCCGGTCCCGTTTCAATCTTCCCGTCCCCGAGGTCGATTTTGGTCCCCGACATCTTTATCGAGTCGAGCCTGGCCGAAACCTTCTCCCCGTATAGCTCCGATTCGGGTACTACTACGCTGAGGTCGGCCCTTATATCCCCGGGCCCGGCGTAACCGCCCTTTCCCTTTGCCTCAAGGCTCACGGTTCCGACGTCCTCTATCTCGTACCCCTTCGCTGCTATGTCCAGTGTAAAATCTGGCGTATTCTGAAGGTCCTCGGCCTTAACGCTCCCGTTTATCTCGGCGCCGTTAACGGTTACCTTAAGATTTTCGACCTCCGCCGCGTCGGGCGAATATAGCGCCTTCGTCGAAAGCCCTCTAACGGTAATCCCCTCGCTCACGGCGTCGAAGTCCGCGTTCTTTATGTTCGCCTCTATCTTCTCGTAGATATTGCCGAGCCGTACTGAAAGCTCCGTTTTGTTAAGCAGGTATTCCGAAACCTTCCCGCTCTCCCTGTCGTCGAGTGTCAGCTTGATCCCGTCGAGCTCGACGTCAGGGGCGGTTATGTTCCACTGCGGAGGACCCGTCGATTCCTTTTCCTTATCTCCTTCCTTTTCTTTCTTCTCGCCTATCTTTCCGAAGTTCCAGGTCCCGTCGGCATACTTTATGAGCCTCACGTCCACTCCACTAAGGGTTATGCCGTCCACGAGCACATTCCTTCCCAGAAGAAACGTCGAATTCAGCATCGCCGGAATGGAATAGACGAGCTCCGCCTCGTCCACCGTGACAAACCCCTCGCCCTCCACCTCGAACGACACGTCTTTTAGCCTGATACTGTAAAAGAAGGTTCCCTCGACGCTCCCGATGGTGAGCTTCTGCCCCGTGGACGAGCTCACTATCTCTTCCGTCTTACGTTTTACGAGGTTCCTGAAATACTCCGTCTGGGTGAGAAAATACGCCCCCGTCAGTATCAGGACCAGGATCCCGATAAGGACCCCGAATATGATGGGAATCTTGTAGCGCATGGTATGAAACCGGGGCTGTCCCCGCCGTCTCGCAAGTCCTTTTCTTTCTCGTGCGATTTTGTGCGATCCGGAAAGACGAGACGTTTACCAATTATACATTACAGGC
>JBFWTW010000294.1:0-3292 GCA_050247635.1 Candidatus Dadabacteria bacterium
GTGGACTTTTTTACCCTTGCCGAGGGCTATGTCCACCTTGGCCTTGCCCCTTTTGAAGTAGACTTTGGTCGGGACGAGGGTGTAGCCGCGGATGAGGGTCTTGCCCATTAGGCGGTTTATCTCGCGTTTGTTTAAGAGGAGCTTTCGATCGCGGCGGGGTTCGTGATTGAACAGGTTCGCCTGCTCGTACGGGGCGATGTAGCTGTTTATCAAGAAAACTTCGCCGTCCCTGATCATGGCGAAGCTCTCTTTTATGCTCGCCTGGTTAGCGCGGAGGGACTTGACCTCGGAGCCCTTGAGCTCGATGCCGGCCTCGTAGTTTTCCTCTATGTCGTAATCGCGTTTTGCCCTCGGATGAGTGCATACCACCTTTTCCATGGGGGTAATATAATATCTGGCGGAGGGAAATCAACCGGCCCCCGCAGATACATTCCTACCTGGAAAGAGACAGGCTTTAGCCGGATTCACAAATAAGACGCATAAACCATGTTCACTCGGATGAGGTTGGCTCGTCTGCCTTATATCCCGAGCAATAGCCCGTATCGATGTCGCATTTCTCGCCCTCGAGAAATTTCCCGTTCATGTTATTGGCGCATGGATCAGGCGAGGATGGATATAAACACCCCGGCTTTTTATCCATAAAGAACTGGCAACAACCGGATACGTATTTTCCATCATCCGCATGAACTTTATTCGGCAAAGCCGAAACCAGGAAACCAAAAACGATAAGCCCGGCAAACAATATCGATTTGCCCTTTTTAATTTCCATCTTGCCTCTCCTTTTTACAGACGATGTTCCATGCTATCATAAATATAAATTCTTCTCAATAATCTTTGTACATACAGAAATCTTTAAATATGCGGAATCTGGTTTGATGCGTGAACGGGGTTCGGCGGACAGAGCAGCGCGTTACGATGTGGATACCAAGAACTGAGGAGGAAATAGATGAAGATAATTTTGATGACTCTACTGGGATCTTTCGTATTTTTCCTTGCCTACCCTTCTTACGCCGATAGCGACAGCGAGCTCAGGGCGGAAATCCTCGGAGAGCAAGGTGGGAAAGCTATAGCGGCAGATGACACAGAATACAAGCCCGACGAGGCGAAAGTAGAATGCAAGGAGTTATTCTATAAACTGTGGGAAGAGCATTTTAAGGAAATGGGATTTTCAACCGATGAAGGCGTTGTAGACAGCTACGTGAAAGGATGCATGAAAACGTACGGCAAGGCGTTCGGGAAGTGACGTGATTCCTCGTTAACTTGTTGTTGCATCGCGTTGTTTCAGACTTCTATTTAAGAGACGAATAAAATCGAAGCCCTTGAGCTCGATGCCGGCCTCGTAGTTCTCCTCGATGTCAGAGAAAATCCAGGTTCGAAAAATGACAAAAAGGCGCACCGGCTTGTAGATGCGATCCTCACCCGCGCACCGCCGCCTCGATCCTGGCGACGTCGATCTTCCGCATATCCATCATCGCCTCGAACGCGCGCTTCGCCACGTCGCCGCCCTCGGCCATTGCATCTGTCAGGACGCGAGGTGTGATCTGCCACGACAGACCCCATTTGTCCTTGCACCAACCGCATGCGCTTTCCGCGCCGCCGTTGCCGACAATCGCGTTCCAGTAACGGTCGGTTTCCTCCTGGTTGTCGGTAGCGATCTGAAAAGAGAACGCCTCGCTGTGCTTGAACACGTCCCCGCCGTTGAGGCCGATGCACGGCACGCCGCACACAGTGAAATGGACAACCAGGACATCACCCGCTTTACCGCCCGGAAAGTCGGACGGCGCCCGGTGCACCGCGCCGACCTTGCTGTCGGGAAAGGTTTGGGCGTAAAAGTGCGCTGCTTCTTCCGCGTCATGGTTATACCACAGGCAGATAGTGTTTTTCTTCATCGTTACTCTCCTTCATGAGTGTCTATGCAATACAATATTTGATATAGATTCAGGGCTGACATAGAGAAGGCTCAAGTAATTAACTAGGATAGCCCGCGCGGGTAATGTTTCCAAAAGGTTTTTTGCCGGGCGGCAATAATCTCACGCAGCTAATACAGGATCACCATCTTGGAGCTCATGTCCAATATTCGGCCGCCGTCCTGCCAGAACGCCTGGCACATTCTGCCGGATCAATTCGAAACGAACCATGGAATCTGTTTAACCTGGTTCTAAAACTCCTTCTTACTGTCCAACATAAGCGTTACTGGCCCCCAATTTACGAGGTGGACGTCCATCATCGCGCGGAAGCGGCCCGTTTCGACGCGTGCGCCGCGGGCGCGAAGCTTCGAGACGAACTCTTCGTAGAGGGCCTCGGCAACCTCGGGCGGGGCGGCTTTGTCGAATGAGGGACGCCTTCCCTTACGGCAGTCGCCGTAGAGCGTGAATTGCGAGACGACCAGGAGAGAGCCGCCTGTATCCGAGACAGAGAGGTTCATCTTGCCCTCGCCGTCCTCGAATATGCGGAGCGTCAATATTTTCTCCGCGAGATACTCCGTGTCTACACCGGAATCGTCCTTCCCCGCCCCGAGGAGGACGAGCACGCCCTCCCCTATTTTGCCGACGGTTTCGCCGTCTACATCGACCCTGGCTTCTTTTACACGTTGGATTATTGCTCTCAAGATTATTTCCGGATCGAAAGCCTTTGATTACAATAGAGCGATATAATTCAGGCCGCCGCTATTCTTCTTCTTAAAACCATAAACCCGGCTATTCCCAGTATGCCTGCCGTTGCAATCAGCCCCCACTCTGATAGCGTCGGGATGTTTCTGGTAAGTTCAGAATCCCTGAAAACTAAAAATACAGGCTCATCCAGGCCGCCGCTCCCAGCTGCTACGAATGCGCCTATGAGAGCGCCCGTCGCGCCGTTATACCTGAGGATCTGGTCGTTATTTGCGCTTGCTACGTAGAGATTGCCGTCGGGTCCGAAGACGAGATCAATAGGCGCATCGAGACCGCCGCTCCCCGCTGTTACGAATGCATCAATGAACACGCCCGTCGCGCCGTCATACCTGAGGACTCGGTCGTTATCTACGCTTGATACGTATAGATCGCCGTCGGGCCCGAAGACGAGACCCGTAGGCGAATCCAGACCGCCGCCGCTGGCAAATACATCTATGAAAGCGCCGGTCGCGCCGTTATACCGAAGGACTTGGTCGTTATTTGCACTTGATACGTATAGATTACCGTCGGGCCCGAAGACGAGATCAAAAGGCGCATCCAGGCCGCCGCTCCCCGCTGTTACGAATGCGTCTATGAAAGCGCCGGTCGCACCGTCATACCTGAGGACTTGGTCACTACCTGTG
>JBFWTW010000295.1:0-3271 GCA_050247635.1 Candidatus Dadabacteria bacterium
GATGGGAATCTTGTAGCGCATGGTATGAAACCGGGGCTGTCCCCGCCGTCTCGCAAGTCCTTTTCTTTCTCGTGCGATTTTGTGCGATCCGGAAAGACGAGACGTTTACCAATTATACATTACAGGCTGTTTAAATAGAACCTGTAAATCGACACGCCGGGCGGTCATTTTTTGGAAACCATGTATATGCCGGCCAGGATGAAGATACCTCCCGCGATGACGCCGTAGTCGAGCGGGTTTCCAAGCATGAGCCAGTCGAAGAGAAGCCCGAGCACGGGCACAAGCATCGACGAGAACGTCGTGATGTTAATGTCGAGCTTCTTTATGAGATAAAACCAGATCGTAAAGTCTACTGCCGACGCTATTATGCCGGTGAAGAGAAGTATGTATATGGAGTAGGGCGTCCATCTGACGTCCAGAACTCCATGGGGAAGGGCAATGAACAGTAAAAGCAAGGTCCCGAGGGTCATCTGGAGCGCGCTTACGGTGTATATGTCCTCGCCGGCCATCCTCGTCTTCATCCATATATTCGCCACGGCCCACGATATCGCCGCTCCTATGACGAATATTTCGCCTGCGAAGATTGTGAAGTCCTGCTGAGTGATAACGTCGAAGCCGAGGATCGAGAGTATCCCCAGGCTCCCGAGCGCGACGCCCGCCCATTTACTGGCGTTCAGCCTGTCCTTCAAATAAAAGTGAACGATGAGTATCGTCCAAACAGGCATCGTATACAGAAGGACCGACGTCTTTCCGGCGGTTATGCGCTCCATGCCCAGGAGCATGAGTCCGAACAATAGCGTTGTCTGGAAGAATCCCACGGCCAGGTAATCGGGTAGCTTACCGAGCGCGGGCCATTTAGGTCCCTTCCACCATACATATGCCAGAAGGGCCACGGCCCCTATGCCGCACCTCCACGCCGCGAAGGTGTAGGGCTTCGCATATCCGAGACCTATCTTCATCAGTATCCATGAATACCCCCACGTAACTATGACGAAGGCCAGAAGGGCAATGTTAAGGACCGCTGAATTCATAAGACCAATATAATGTAACAGGTATTCCCATACATGGCTCGGGGAAAGGCTTTTCCCTTGGAAAAACGGAGTTTTTTATCTTGAAAACCGCGTTCTTTTTCGTCTTGACAAGGATAGGTCAATATTTATAATAAAGTACCCTTTCGGGCTCGAAGGGGGGAGGGCGTTTTCCGTTCAAGCGCCGGGAAGTTACACACGACGTCGGGGTTGGAAAGAGTTCCGGCAGTGCTAATCCAGGTTGGACCGAAATGCTCTGATGTAATCATCTTTCCATAGATACGCTTTATCGTATTCGCAGTCAACTTTCATAACGGAGGTACGCTAAAGGTGAAGATTCTCGTAGTTGTCAGCCAGACACAAGATACCGAAGCCAAGATCAAAGTATCCTCGTCGGGCGATTCCGTGGACACAAGCGGCATGAAGTGGATTATGAATCCCTACGACGAGTTCGCGGTCGAAGAGGCGATTCAAACCAAGGAAAAGCACGGCGGTGAAGTAGTAATCGTTTCCATGGGCCCTGCCAGGGTCGTCGAAACGATACGTCAGGCCCTTGCAATGGGCGCCGACAGCGCAATACATATCGCGGACGACAGCTTCGCAGATATCGACTCCTACGCGGTTGGCAAGGTCATAGCCAGCGAAATCAAGAAATCGGGCGAGTTCGATGTCATCTTCACGGGGATGAAGATAATCGACGAGGAATCCGGCCAGGTCGGCGTGCAGATAGCCGAAGAGCTCGGCATTCCGCACGTTTCCCTCGTGAGCAAGGTGGTCGAGATAGACCCTGCGGGCAAGAAGGCTATCTGCCAGAAGGAGATCGACGGAGGTCACATGGTCGTCGAGGTCCAGCTCCCATGCCTCATCACCTGCCCCGACGCCATGAACGAGCCGAGATACGCATCCCTCCCGGGCATCATGAAGGCCAAGAAAAAGCCGCTCAAGGAAGTCGCGATCGGCGATATAAACCTGGAAGAGCTCGGCCTCGCGGCGGATTCTCTCACCAAGGCCGGGGCCCGGGTCAAGACCGTGGAGATCAAGGTTCCCGAGATACAGAGGAAGCTCAAGATCATAAAGGGGCAGGACGAGCCCATGGTCAAGGGCGCCGAAGTCGAGAGCGCGGCCGAAGAGCTCGTAAAGCTCTTAAGGGAAGAGGCCAAGGTCATATAGGCCCCCACACAACACACTAGGAGGAAATCAAATGAGCAGCGAAATCTGGGTAGTGGCAGACCTCAAAATCGACGGCAGCATCCGGCAGGTCACGTTTGAAGCTCTGTCCGAGGCGAAGGCGAAGCTCGCCGCCAAGTTCGGCGGGCCGGTTTGCGGCGTGCTAATCGGCGCGAACGTATCCTCCCTTGCGGGCGAGCTCGGCAAGTACGGGGCCGAAAAGGTCTACGTCGTCGAAAACGAAACTCTAAAGGACTTTAACACCGAAGGTTATACAATAGCTCTTTCAGAGCTCATAAAGAAATATCAGCCGGCCGTTGTCATGACCGGCAACACCGTCTTCGGGCAGGACTACTTTCCCGGGGCCGCCGCGCGCGTGGGCGCCGGCGTAACAATGGACGCCATAGAAGTGGAAGCCACCGACGACAAGAAGCTTCAGATAAAGCGCTTCTCCCATTCGAGTAAGGCGATACCGACGAAGCAATTCCTCGATCATTATCCGATGATGACGACGGTAAGGCCCAACTCCTTCAAGGCCGTCGAAGACGCGAAAACGCCCGAGGTTATAAACGAACCCGTTGCGATCAACCCGGGCGACATCAAAACGAAGGTCATCGAGATCAAGGCCAAGGAATCCGACAGGCCCGAGCTCACCGAAGCCGACAGGGTCGTTTCGGGCGGAAGGGGGCTCGGAAGCGAAGAGAACTTCAAGCATGTCTACGAGCTCGCCGACATCCTCGGCGCGGCGGTCGGCGCCACGAGGGCGGCAGTCGACGCGGGCTATTGCCCCTACGACATGCAGGTCGGGCAGACAGGTAAGGCAGTGTCGCCCAACCTCTACATCGCCATCGCGATATCCGGCTCGGTTCAGCACTTCGCCGGAATGGGCTCCTCGAAGGTCATCGTAGCTATAAATAAAGACCCCGAAGCGCCGATATTCCAGAAGTGCGACTACGGCATAGTCGGAGACCTCTTCGACGTGCTCCCGCCGTTCACGGCAAAAGTAAAAAGCCTTATGTCACAAAGCTGAGAATAATATAACAGGGGCGGTTAAACGGCCGCCCCCGTTATATCCA
>JBFWTW010000296.1:0-3271 GCA_050247635.1 Candidatus Dadabacteria bacterium
AAACACCCTCCGAGCCCGGGGTCGTAAGCCCCGAGGTTTCCGAGATACTGGGGAAAAGCATGCGCCGCCTCACCGCCGGCAGGATAGTCTTCGACACGCCGGGGGAAATGAGCGTCGGCGAGTCGTATGCGATAGAGGCCACGGTTACCCACAGATTCCTGAAAGACCTTTCCCAAAGCCTTGCCGAGGGGGGCGCGGATGGGAACCTTAAGCTCGGCGACAACATCACCCTCCACTTAAAGGGGAACGGCTTCGATATAACCCCCGTTCCCGATTCCACTATAGGCGCAGCGCAGGAGTTTCCCATCGACGATACCGAAGACGCGAAGACGATAGCCGAGGACAGCACGGCGAGCTGGGAATGGAGCGTAAAACCCGAAAAGAGCGGATTTCAAACGCTCCTTCTTTCCGTGGAGGTCGCGGTCGAGGACGAGCACCTAAGAGAGATCCTCGCCGAATCCCCCGTTTTCGAAAAGGTGGTACAGGTAAAGTCCAGCTTCTTTCACTCCATATCGAAAAGCTACCTTCTGATGGTCGTCATTATCGTAATTGCCGTCGCGGCCGTGGGCTGGGCATTGATAAAAAAGCTCAGGCTTGGCTGAGGCACCCGTGGAGGCGGGATATGAAATGGCTCCGACGCTTATTTCGCGGCGCAAAGAACAACATAGGCGGAATTGACCACGCAGCCATAGTCGTCACCGACATGGACAGGGCCGTCGGCTTTTATTCCGGCATACTCGGGCTCGAAATTATTCGGGACGGACGGCCGGAAGGCGGCGACAAGAAAACCTTTCTCGGGAACGAAAGCAGCGTCTTTCTCGCGGTAACTGAAGATAAAAACCGTCCCTCCGGAGGGACGGTCGATCACATCGCCTTTAGGGTAGACGATATAGAAGCCGCGGCAAAAAGGCTAACAGATGCGGGCATTAAGTTCATAGAAGAAAAAACCGGCCCCGGCGGCGAGACGACCGCGTACCATTTTTTAGACCCGGACGGCCTCGAGCTCGAAATATGCGCCCCTACACCTAACCAGGTCCCTCAGTACTAAAATTCCCCCGGATTTCTTTTCCGAAGACTTTGCAGTATATACTTAACCCATGTAAAATAATTATTAATCTCGCATCAAACTGCCGACAAATGTCGATTTTAAAGAGAAAGAAGAAGCTCGATGAGAAGAAGGCCGAAGCCGAGGGTTATGCGCTGCCCGTAAGGTTCGGTCCGGAAATGCGCGTCCTCATCATCGGCGGCGGCATAGCTGGGCTCACCCTTGCCGGGCTCCTGCAGCAAAGGGGCTTTAAGCCGCGCGTGGTCGAGCGCATACCCGAATACGGCAAGGTCGGCTACATCATCGTCCTCTGGCCCTCCGGTGGCCGGGTTCTCAAGGGGCTCGGCCTATATAGAGACCTGATCGAAACCGGACTCCCCTTTTCCACTTACAACGTCTGGAACGAGAAGGGCGAGATGCTGAGATCCTACTCAGTCGACGAAGTATCCGAAAAATACGGGCCGATGATAAGCATATACCGGTCCGAGCTTATTAACATCCTCAGAAAGAACATAAACCCCGAAAGCCTCACGATGGGCGTAACGGTCGAGAAGATCCACCAGACGCCCGACGAAGCCATAGTCACTTTCAGCGACGGTTCCGAAGAGTCCTTCGACCTCGTAGTCGGCTGCGACGGCGTCCGCTCCAAAACCAGGAGCCTAGTATTTGGCGACGTCCCCCTTTCATACAGCGGCATGAGGGGCTGGAGCTTCTGGCTTAAATCCGGAATCTCCAAGTCCGCCCAGATAGCCGAGTACTGGGGCACGGGCAAGTTCCTCGGGATCTGGCCGACCCGGAACAGGCTTTCCGTGTTCACGTGCATACGGAGCCCCAAGGGCACGCCCGAAACCATCGAAAACCGACTCGATCATATAAGGCAGCATTTCAGCGAATTTGGCGGCATAGTTCCCGAGGTCCTCGCCGGGCTCGAAGACCCGGGCGATATATTCCACGACGAATACTGCGACCTCAGGATGGACGAATGGTACAAGGGCCGCGTCGTCCTCGTAGGTGATTCTGCCCATGCCGTGCTTCCCACAGCCGGCGGCGGCGTCTCCATGGCCATTGAATCGGCCGCTGTGCTCGCGGACGAGCTCTCCCGGGCCGACTCGAAATACATCTCCCAGGCGCTCGAAGCCTACGTTGTAAGGCGGCGTCCCCGGGTCAACAAAGTTCAGGACCAGTCCCGCATGATGGGCAAGGTTGCCTTCGCCGACAGCCACGCCGTATCCATTTTAAGGAACCTGGTAATGCGTTTTTATTCCAGCCGTCTTCACCTCAAATACTGGGACGATCTCCTTAAAGAGCCCATATAGACAGCCGGTATTCCCCTTCACTTCGCTCCCCGGTGCTATTCGGAAGCGCAGAAAATAATTCATCAGTTATAATTTCTAATGGCGTTCAGGTTCCAATGAGTATACTTTTAATCCATACGCGCAGAGGGCACAAAGGCGCGTCTTCCTCGAACATTATGAGCGGCGCGGGGCGTGCTCCTGACTATTTTCAATCATCTAACATGAAAACCGGAGGTATTCAGGCCATGTCAAGGCTGGCAAGAATATTCGTTTTATCTCTCGTAGTATCTTTAATCTCTCTAGGCCAGGTTATGCAGGCCGGCGCACAGGAAGTAGGGGGATACAATTCGCTCTCCCCGCTGGTTAAAAAGCTCAGCCCTTCCGTAGTCAACATCAGCACCACGAATGTCTCCAAGGGAAGGACCTTCTCCTACGAATCGCCTTTTAAGGACCGTGAGAACGATCCGTTCAACGAATTCTTCGATAAATTCTTCGGTGAGCAGCCTGAAAGAGAGTTCAGGGGAAGGGGGCTCGGCTCCGGATTCATATTCAGCGAGGACGGATACATAATCACGAACAACCACGTCGTCGAAAAAGCGACCGATATAAATGTGATACTCCAGAACGGCGATGTGTACAGCGCCGAAATCATAGGGACGGACCCAAAAACCGATCTGGCCCTGCTCAAGATAGAACCCAAGGAAAAGCTGCCCGCAGTCAGGTTCGGCAATTCCGACAGCCTCGAAATAGGCGACTGGGTGCTTGCGATTGGTAACCCGTTCGGGCTCGGCCATACGGTCACGGCGGGAATAATAAGCGCCAAGGGCAGGTCCCTCGGCCTCGGCTCCTACGACGACTTCATACAGACCGACGCCGCCATTAACCCCGGCAACAGCGGCGGGCCGCTCTTTAACTTCAGCGGCGAGCTCGT
>JBFWTW010000297.1:0-3231 GCA_050247635.1 Candidatus Dadabacteria bacterium
CGGGGGTTACCGTTACGGCCGATACGGTCGCGCCGAACCAGCCCGATAAGCTCCCACCGCAGGGTTCGTACTCGGACGATACGAAGGTGGCGGAGTTCGTTTCGCTCCCGTATTCGCAATACACGAGGCTGATACTCAAAGTCAGCCATAACCTCGGGGCGAATCTGAGCCTGATGCTCTTCGGGCTCACGCAGGGCGCAAGGACCATCGACACGGCGCTTGCCGCCGAGAGGGAGACCCTGATCAGCGACTTCGGCATAAAGGGCTCGGAGTTCGATTTCCCGACCAACGGCAGCGGGAGCCCGGACAGCCAGGCTGCACCGGACGCTACCGTGAAGCTGCTTCGGGAAATGAGCCGGAGGGACGTGTTCCCGGCTTACTTCGATTCATTCCCGATACTGGGCGTGGACGGCTCGCTCGAGCCTGTCGGGGTGGATCCTCCGAATCCCATAATAGAACCGGCCATCGGGAAGGTCTACGCAAAAACGGGAACGACGGTTCTGGGAACGTTTTTCAAGGCGCAGGTCTTCGCGGGATACATCGACGCCAAGAGCGGACGGCGCCTCGTTTACGCGCTATACGTGAACGACATTGGCACCCTTCAGGACATAAGCGAAGCGCTCGAAGTGTTCAACGACGAGGGCGAGATATCGGCGATAATTTACGACCTCAATTAACAGCAGAATACGGAGACCGTTATGCGCAAATTACCACTCATTGCTTTCGCAGTTCTCGCGTTCACCCTGGTTCTGTCATGCGATAAGAACAAAAACAACTCGCTCGACCCCGCGATCGAAGCCGAGCTGAGGGAAATAGTAAGCAGCTATAGAGAGGAATTCGGAATCCCCGGGATACTCGCAGGCGTATGGATCCCCGGGCAGGGGAGCCTCGTCATAGAGGACGGCGTCTCGGACATCGAGACGGACGCGCCGATAAAGAAGGATGAACACGTAAGAATAGGGAGCGTTACGAAATCGTTCACCGTTACGGTGATTCTTCAGCTGGTGGAAGAGGGGCTGATAAGCCTGGACGACCCGGTAGGGGATTATCTTCCCGGGGTCGAGAACGCGGAGGCCACCATAGCCGAGCTCGCCGACATGAGGAGCGGCATCTTCAATTATACGGAGGATGCCGATTTCATAACGGAATTCATTGAAAGCGATTTCCTGCGCGTGTGGACGGACCAGGAGCTTGTAGACTATGCGGACGCCAACGTGCCTTACTTCCCTCCCGGCGGGGGCTGGCATTATTCCAATACCAACACCGTTATTCTGGGCATGATAGCCGAGCAGGTGACGGGTCGCACCATCGGGGAAGAGATATCGGGCAGGATAATCGCGCCCCTCGGGCTCGGGGGTACGTCTTACCCGACTACGCCGGACATGCCGCTGCCGTTCGCGCACGGCTACGGATTCGAGCCGCCCGAGGACATAAGCTTCACCGACCCCTCGTCATCCGCGGGCTCGGGGGCCATGATATCGAGGCTCGAAGACCTCAAAAAATGGGGTGAGGCTCTCGGGAGCGGGACTCTTCTTACGAGCGAGCTTCAGGCCGTACGTATCAACAGCCTTTCGCCCATCGTGTACAATCCATGCGACGACGATGACCCGGACAGGCCGCAGAGGAGCTGCCCGGAATACGACGAGTACGGGCTTGGTATAGGAGAGCTCAGCGGCTGGATAGGACACACGGGGGAATACGTAGGTTATACGAACCTCGTGATGTACGAGCCTGAAAGCGGCTCGGTCGTCGTCATAATCGCGAACAGGTTCGGCGTCGGCGCGCACGTTCCGACCGCGATATTCAGGGAGTTCGCCGATATATTGAACCCGGAGATCAAGGAATAGGTAGCGCAGCCGGGGAACTTTAGACAGCACGGGTTTCATTTTGCCGTCTGTCTTCCGGATTGTTTATATGCACTGTTTTCTTTCGTTATACTATCATGTCCGTGCCGGACGCCCCGCACGGATTTGTTCACATGACCCGGCCGCATCGCGGCCCCCTTCAGAATCCTGAAACAAGGAGCGGTCTCAATTGGAGTATACGATAGAATATGTCCTCCTCGGCGCATCCGTGCTCTTCCTCCTCAGTATTTTTGCGAGCAAGGCCGCGTCCTTTCTGAGGGTGCCGGCGCTTCTGATATTCATACTGGTAGGGATACTAGCGGGATCGGAGGGGCCGGGCGGTATTTACTTTGACGACGCGTGGTTGGCACAGTTCCTCGGCGTTCTGGCGCTGGCGTTCATAATCTTCTCGGGGGGTCTCCATTCGAGCTGGAGCGAGATCGCCCCGGTCTTAAAGAGCGGCATCACGCTTTCCACGCTGGGCGTATTTCTTACGGCGGTGCTGCTGGGACTCTTCGCCCATTTCTTCCTCGGATTTTCGATACTGGTGGGGTTTCTTCTGGGAGCGATCGTTTCATCGACGGACGCCGCCGCCGTGTTCTCGATACTCGGGGCCGACGGCTCGAAGCTTAAGGGCAGGCTGAAGGAGCTTCTGGAATTCGAGTCGGCGAGTAACGACCCGATGGCAATAATCCTGACCATCAGCTTCATACACCTCATCACGAATCCCGGTTCTTCAGTATGGGGAATGGTGTTCCTCCTCGTAAAGCAGATGTCCCTCGGCACGCTGCTGGGGTTTGCGATGGGGAAGGTCATCATCTTCATCGTTAACCGTTTGAGGCTCGGTTACGAGGGGCTTTATCCAGTGTTGATGCTGGCTCTTATAGTATTCACGTACGGGCTTACGGCGTCGATAGGCGGGTCGGGATTCCTGGCGGTTTATATAGCGGGGTTCATGGTCGGGGGAAGCGAGTTCGTAAACAAGAAAAGCATCATGCGTTTTATAGACGGGATTGCATGGCTTTTTCAGATCATCATGTTCGTCGTTTTGGGGCTACTGGTATTTCCGTCGCAGCTTTTTTCCGTCGCATTGTCGGGGCTTGCGGTCGCGCTCTTCCTGATGTTTGTCGCCCGCCCCGTGGGCATATTCATCTCGCTCATCCCGACAAAGTTCGACATGAGGGAAAAGGCATTCATATCGTGGGTTGGCCTCCGGGGGGCCGTGCCAATTATACTGGCGACTTTCCCGCTGCTCGCGGGAATACCAGAGGCGCACATGCTGTTTAACCTGGTGTTCTTTGTCGTTATAACGTCAGTTCTTTTTCAGGGGCCGACGCTTCCTTTCGTTGCAAGGTGGCTAGTGGTAAATGTGCCGGGGGTGGAGAAG
>JBFWTW010000298.1:0-3223 GCA_050247635.1 Candidatus Dadabacteria bacterium
CAGGTCTGAGAGGGTATTGAAGCGTAGAGCCTCCCGTCCGGTACAATAATTCTATATACCCGGGACGGGAGGAATATATGTCTCAGAGATTCTGGCCGGAAGGCGCGCGGCATTTGTGTAAAACGCTCGGCATGGAGCATCCGATAATTCAAGCCCCGATGGCGGGCGGGCTCGTCACGCCGGAGCTGGTGGCCGCAGTGTCGAATGCCGGCGGACTCGGGTCGTACCCCGGTGGGTATGTCACCCCCGACGCACTTAATTCCGGTATTAAGAAAATAAAAGAGCTTACGGAAAGGCCCTTCTCCGTAAACCTGTTCATTCCGGAGAAATCTCCCACGGCAGCACCTTCGCCGAAGGTGGCTCAAAGGCTTTCGGAGATGGCAGCCGAGGTCGGCGCAAGCGGGCCGGGTTCGCCTGCAAAAGAGAGCTACACGTTCGAAGAGCAGCTCGCGGTTCTGGTAGACAACGACGTCCCTGTTTTCAGCTTCACGTTCGGGATGCCGGACGCTTCGCAGATAGAGATGCTACGGAGCAGGGGAGTCGCCGTCATGGGCACGGCTACTTCCGTCGCCGAGGCCAGGAAACTCGAAGAAGCCGGATGCTCGGCCGTAGTCGCGCAGGGGATAGAGGCCGGGGGACACAGGGGGACATTCCCCGATACTCCGCACCTGCCGATGACTGGCACGATAGCGCTCATACCGCAGATCGCGGACGCCGTAAAAATCCCGGTCGTCGCGTCGGGCGGGATAATGGACGGACGGGGGATCGTGGCAGCGCTCGCGCTCGGAGCTGCAGCCGTGCAGATGGGGACGGCATTTCTGAGCGCGGCAGAGACTTCTATCCCGGAGGCATGGCTCAAGGCTATCGAGGAATCGGACTATACCAGCACCGTACTTTCGAAGGTTTACACCGGCAAATACGCGCGGGGTATAAAGAACCGCTTTTTCGAGGATATGGCGAATATCGAGGCCGAGGTGCCGCGCTATCCCGTTCAGCATGCTCTCACGGCACCAATAAGGGCGGCGGCCAAGGCGAAGGGCGACGCGAGGTTTATGTCGCTCTGGGCAGGGCAGGCGGCACCGATGTCAAGAAGACATCCGGCGGCGGATCTGGTCGAGATTCTCGCCGAGGAAAGCCGTGCGGCGCTGGAGCGGCTGGGGAGCTAAAAGTGACCCCCGTCCTGACCTTCCCCCGCCTCGGGGGAAGGGATTAAATGCCGCATGGACAGTTTACTGCTCGACATCTTCGGAGGGCTTTATGTCCTGTACGGTCCCGAGGGAGGATTTTACGCTGAGGTAATATCTTCCCCTGAACCTGACGTCTTCGGGGATGTCGTTCTGGCTGACTATGAGCTTATATTCACCGGTTGACGGCAAAGTCGCCGCGATTTCGAAAGGCAGCTCGGCGGTGCTGGTTTCTATCGTGGAACCCCCGTTTTGAAGAATCAGGGTAGCCTGTTCTCCGCTGTTCCCTGACTCGGGGACTTTTTCGAGAGTAATTACTACATTTTCTCCCTCCGCGCCCTGGAAACTCCATGTATCACGGTCCCGTCTCGGCCTGGTGTTGTCATCCCCGAGGTTTGCCTGTGTGGTTGACGTATCGGAGACCCCAACGGCGCGGGCCTGCGTGGTCGATGTGTCGGAGGGATTATCCAGGCTCACAGTAAGTGAATCCTCAGTGAATGTGAGATATACCGCGGTATCCCCTTTTGCGAGCGTAAAATTCCCGCCAATGCACTCGACCGGCGTTGGCGATTGAACAGGATCGGAGCAGTCGGAAACATCGTTTGACAGACAACACTTCCAGGTACCGTAGGGGGAGAATATATCGACATCTACCGTATAAAAGTTATAGTCAACGGCTCCCGCACTTATACTACATGATTCACTTGCGTTCAATTCGCAGGCTGCCCTCCACGGACCGTGGCAACATATACTCGTCTCTTCGCCGCTGTTGTTCGTGGCGTAGAAAGGTATGTGTTCAAGGCAAAACGCTTTATAAGGAAAAGCCGCGATAAAACTCAAAGCCAAAGCCACGAATAGATATCTGAAAGGATTCATGCCCCCTCCTTTGAATTGTGCTACAGCACTTGGATTATATTATAGCGGTGATTTTTTATAATGGATTTAATTCGCCCTCGTTCAGAAAATCCGGTCTTAGAATGGATTAAGCCTGACGACTGAGCACGCCGTTTCGCCCGGTCGATTGCTCTGAATCGTTGCGAAACCGATGAGCATCAAGTAAATGTATTATATGTTGGTAGAATTACTCTCCCCGCCCATCCCGGACTGAAACGGGGTATAAATTTTAAACACCTGGACATAAAGTCATCGTGTTTATGGTTACAATATATACAGATTGCTGCATAGGAAGCGGCGCCAGGCAGTTAACCATCCTCAAATAAAAGATATTTTGTGATGGCACGTGTCTTGCACCCTAGTTGCAACCCAAGTAGGGAGGATTCTTACATGAATTTAAGGCTTTTGTTTACC
Source organism: Candidatus Dadabacteria bacterium (assembly GCA_050247635.1). Lineage (GTDB taxonomy): Bacteria > Desulfobacterota_D > UBA1144 > Nemesobacterales > UBA2774 > JADLGH01. Next base: position 2,493 of record JBFWTW010000298.1, read on the forward strand.
GCATTACTAGTTTTAGGAATTGCAGGCGCAACCGCGGGTTACGGCGCGGGGGATAAGAAGGTGACGATTCGCGCCGGGCATTTTCCCAACATTACGCATGCACAGGGTGTTATCGGACAGGCAAGAGGGGATTTCGAGAAGGCCTACGGGGATAATGCGGAAGTGGACTGGAAAATATTCACCGCAGGGCCGACGGCCATCGAGGCGCTGTTCGCCGGGGAGCTAGACATAGCGTACATCGGCCCGAATCCCGCCATAAACGGATACATCAAATCTTATGGAGAGGCGCTTCGCGTGGTGTCCGGGGCGGCGAGCGGCGGCGCGGCTTTCGTCGTCAGGAAAGACTCGGGCATTAAGACGGACAAGGACTTGGGCGGCAAGAAGCTGGCGAGCCCGGCCATAGGCGGCACGCAGGACGTGGCGCTAAGGACGTGGCTCGCGGAGAAGGGCTATAAGCTGAAGGAAAAGGGCGGGACGGTAGAGCTTGCGCCTCTCGCGAATCCGGATCAGCTTACGCTCTTTATCAAAAAGGACCTCGACGGGGCATGGACAGTGGAGCCCTGGGTGTCGAGGCTTATCGTCGAAGGCGGGGGCGAGATCTTCGTCGACGAGAAGGACCTCTGGCCGGACGGAGAGTACGTGACGACGCATATTATAGTGAGTACGAAATTTTTGAAAGAGCATCCGGACCTTGTGAAGACGTGGCTCGAAACGAACCTCGACATAACTAA
>JBFWTW010000299.1:0-3210 GCA_050247635.1 Candidatus Dadabacteria bacterium
TATCGACCCTCCGTCGTTAAAGAGGGGGAGGGCTTTCTGCACGGTGAACAGAGTTCCCCTGACGTTGAGGTCGAATATCTCGTCGAAGTGCTCCTCCGAAACCTCGCCAATAGCGGCAAAATCTCCACGCCCGGCGCTCGCGAAAAGGATGTCTATATGTCCCTTCTCCTTCCGGACCGTCTCGTAAAGCCGGTCGAGATCTTCGAGGCTCGCGGCGTCGCCCTGAACGCCCGTCACGTTTCTTCCGATCTCCGCTACGGCCCTGTCGAGCCGCTCCTTGTCGCGGCCTGTAATGAACACGTAAGCCCCTTCCTCGACGAACAGCTTGGCAGTCGCGAGGGCCATGCCCGACGTGCCGCCGGTAATCACAGCAACCTTATCTTTAAGCTTCATGATGATTCTCCCGTAAACCGTTTAGGGGATTTGATAGGAGAACTTTTAAGAAGGATTCAACCCTGCGGGGCGTATGCCCGATTGGAAAAAGGATAAAGCAAAGGGAGCCCGCTGTTTACAATTGCGGCTTTGATACTGGTTGTTGAAGTGTGGTTTAAAGCCCGGTCAGTTGCTTCTGCAGTCCTTGCAGATACCGTTCAGAAGAACCGAGTAGCCCTTTATCTGGTAGTCGCCGAGCGTCTTGTCCGATATGTCGAGCGTCGTGAACGAATCGTCGTACACATCCTCGACCCTCTTGCACTCGGTGCACACGATGTGGTTATGCGGCTCGAGGTTGGCGTCGTAGCGTGCGGCGTTGTAAAGGACATTCACGACCGAAATCAGACCGAGCTTTTCGAAAGTTTCGAGCGTCCTGTAAACGGTCGTCAGCGAAATATTTGGATAGTAGTCTTTTATCTTCTTGTAGATGGTCTCTGTGCTCGGGTGCTGATCCGTCGAAGCGAGCTCTTTATATATAGCTATCCTCTGCGGGGTCACCTTGAGACCGAGATTCTTGCTGCGGTCGATGAACTCGCTTATTCTGTCCTTTATCATTTCGCCAGTAATATCGCTCATATGCTAAACACCTCACATAATTTTACATGACAGGGTCGCGAATATCCATAGCCCATTGGTATAATTTGGAAAATAGTAATCAATATCATTAAAGATCGTTTCTCATACACGTGATTCGGACTTGAAACCCGGGCCTCCCGTCTGTAAGGTAATGCTGTGAATCCGCTCGAATTCATCAAAAAACACAAGGTCATATCGGTCATCCGTGCGGAGAACGAAGCGCTCGCTCTCTCATTTGCAGAGGCATGCATCGCGGGCGGCCTCAGGCTTATCGAGGTCACGTTCTCATTCCCCGGGGCGGAAGACGTAATCCGGAGCCTTTCGGACAGGGAAGGAATACTCGTCGGGGCCGGTACCGTGCTCGACATCGACATGGCCGACAGGGCGCGTGAGGCCGGTGCGCGTTTCCTCGTTTCGCCCCACACGGACGAAGCGTTGATACATTTCGCCAGGGCAAACGACATGGCCGTCATCCAGGGCGCTTTCACTTCGTCCGAAATAGTAAGGGCATGGAAGCTCGGCGCCGACATGGTGAAGATATTTCCGGTGAGCGCAGTCGGCGGGCCGTCATACGTAAAGGCGATGAAAGAGCCGCTGCCGCAGATCGAGATAATGACGACGGGCGGGGTAGGGCTCGACAACCTGGCCGATTTCCTCAAGGCCGGGGCATCCGCCGTCGGGCTTTCGACGGCGCTCACGGGCAAGGGCGGCGTCATCGACCCGGAAACGATAACGTCCAACGCTCGCCTGTTCGCCGCAAAGCTCGAAGAAATAGGTCTCGTCTAGCCCTTTCAGGGGTTAAAATTAATCCGGGAGTTACGCATGAATATCCTCTTCGTCGCCTCTGAAATGGAGCCCCTCGCAAGGGTGGGCGGGCTCGCCGACGTAATCGGTACGCTACCCAAGCGGCTCTCGGCGCAGGGGGCCGACGTAAGGGTGGTGCTCCCTTATTACTCCCGCGTGAAGACCTATCTCTCCGCGGCAGGCATAAAACCCAAGGACGTCGTAAAAGATCTCGTCGTATGCATCGACTGGCTCCCTGTGAGGGGCACAATCAAGGAAATAGAGCTGAGCGGCGTAACTGTCTACCTCGTCGAGCAGGAAGAGTTTTACGGAAGGAAATACATCTACTCGACGCCCGCCGCCGACTACGAGGACAACGACCTCAGGTTCGGGTTCCTCTCCCTCGCCGCGCTCGAGGCCGCAAAAACACTCGACTTCAAACCCGACATCATACACTGCCACGACTGGCAGACCGCTCTTCTGCCGATATGCCTCAGGTGGCGTAAGCATCTCCGCGACGACGAGTTCTTCAAGAAAACCCGCGTCGTTTTCACGATACACAACATCTCGTTCCAGGGGCAGGAAGAGAGGGCGTTACTGGACAAGTTCGGCCTCCCGGAATTCCTCTTCACCTCGCAGGGGCTCGAATTCTACGGGAAGGTGAATCTCCTTAAGGGCGGAATACTCTACTCTGACGTCGTCACGACCGTTAGCCCGACCTACGCCGATGAGCTCCGGAAGAAGGAATACGCCTACGGCCTCGAAGCCGTTATGAAGTGGGTGTCCCGGAAACAGGACAACCTCGTCGGCATTCTGAACGGGATCGACTACGACGAATGGAATCCTGAAACCGATACCTATATCTATAAGAACTACGGGACCCAGAGTCTTGCGAAAAAACCCGTCAACCGCGAGAAGCTGAGGGAAGAGTTCGGCCTCGACACATCGGTCGATAAACCCGTTCTGGGCATCGTCTCCAAGCTCACGGAACAGAAAGGCACGGACCTTCTGCTCGAATCCGTCCCGCAGATAATCGACCTCGGCTACCAGATTGTGATCGTCGGCGCGGGCGACGAAAAGTACGAGCAGGCCGTAAAGCGGGCCGGGAAGAGATACGGAAAGAATCTCTCGGTCAGGATCGCCGTCGATGACACTTCGCTCGAAAGGAAGGTCTACGCTGGCTCCGACATGTTCCTCGTCCCGTCGCGCTTCGAGCCCTGCGGCCTCGGGCAAATAATCGCGCTCCGCTACGGCACCGTCCCCGTCGTGAGGGGAACGGGCGGTCTCCTCGACACTGTCCGCGATTACACCGAAGACGCCGACGACGGGAACGGCTTTATCTTCTATGAATTCTCCATGGTCAGCATGCTCGACGCGCTCCTCCGCGCGATATCGGCATATGAGGACAAAGCCGCCTGG
>JBFWTW010000300.1:0-3201 GCA_050247635.1 Candidatus Dadabacteria bacterium
AAGTCGCAGCAGGCTGCCCTACTCAAAAGCGTCGAGAACGGGACGCTCGTCCTTATCGGGGCGACGACGGAGAACCCGTCGTTCGAGGTGATATCGCCGCTCCTTTCGCGCTCGAGCGTATATGTCCTCGAATCCCTTACGCAGGAGGACCTCGAAAACCTGCTCGACCGCGCGCTCGGAGAGGACGAGATAATAAAGGGGACGCTCGTAACACCCGAGGCGAGGGAGGAGCTCGTCACGCAGAGCGGCGGGGATGCGCGCGTCATGCTGAACACGCTCGAAGTAGCGTACGACATAAGCGACTTCGGGGACGACGGCGCCGAAATCACTCGGGACGTCGTCCGGGAGGCGTATCAGACGCATCACTACAGATACGACAGGGCGGGGGACGAGCACTACAACACGATATCGGCTTTTATAAAGAGCGTCAGGGGAAGCGATCCCGACGCTGCCGTTTACTACCTCGCGCGTATGCTCGAAGCGGGGGAGGACCCGAAGTTCATCGCGAGGAGGCTGATCGTGCTGGCCTCGGAGGACATAGGTAACGCCGAACCGTACGCCCTTACATTAGCGACAGCGGCTTTCACGGCGGTGGATTACGTGGGCATGCCGGAGGCGAGCCTCATACTCGCGCAGGCGGCGACGTATCTTTCGAGCTGCCCGAAGAGCAACGCCTCGTACAAGGCGATTCAGAGCGCTTTTTCAGAGGTGAGGAGAAAGCCAGGGGTTGCGATACCGATGCACCTTAGAAACGCGCCTACGCAGCTAATGAAGGATATAGGGTACGGGAAGGACTACAAATACTCGCACGATGCGCCAGAACATTTTATAGAGCAGAACTTTCTTCCGGACGAGCTCAAGGACGCCATATTTTACGAGCCGACGGAGATCGGAAGAGAGTCGGCGTTGAGGAAATACCTCGAGAGCAAGTGGAAAAAGCGGCGCGGTAAAAGCTGACCCGGCCGGTTCTATCCTTGTTACACCTTCTCCCACTGTAATTCAAATCGGCATTATACTTTTGTAATGAATTAAAACATTATGCCCATATAACGCGTGAAGGAGGGGGAGATGCAGAGGATAAGGTTCTACGCTTTGTGCGCGGCCGTGGCATTCGTATCGCTTTTCCCGCAGATCGCTTTTTCCGTTCAGGAGATAGAATTTTACGTTATTAACCAGTCCACAACCGAAAGGTGCTTTCAGTGTACGGGGCCATTTTCAAGGCGGACGCCAAGGGTGAGGATATCAATTGGATCCGTGTACTATTTTTATACTGCGGATGTGAACGCGCTCAGCCCGTACGGGGACTGGTCCTGCCATGTCTATTTCATCGATGACTGCTCTGAGGACGAGCCCGTGTCCGAAGAGAATACAATCACGCAGCCTATCTACATACCTATCGGCATGGCGTCGGTGAATTTGTCGATCAACGGGACGGGACCCGGCGATACGACTATCCTGGTTACCTTCGCGGGCCTTCAAGGGGCTGTCGACGGCACACCGGTTTCCGTCGTTTCGTTCCTCGGGGACGATCCGAGGCCGGGCAAGGGGGACAACGATACCTTCAGCTTCGAGGCGGAAGGAGGCGAAGAGGTGACCATCAAGCTCGAACCCGACCCGTCGGCCGGCCACGTAGGGGAGGGGGCCACGCTCCGGCTGAGGCCGGCGCGAGGAGGCAGCCCGCTCCTGGTGAGGAACGAGAAGCTTCCTTTCGAGGCGACTGTTACAATACCGGAGGCGGGAACTTACCAGATAGTGCTGCAGAGCGACGTTCCGGACAATATGCTGATCTACAAGGGCGGATACATACTCAGCCTTGATTCCAATTCGGACGGAATAAACATTCTCCATCCGTCAGGCAACGTGGAACATTAGCCTATAGAAGCCGAAGGTTGCAGTCTTCCGGTTGCTTTATAGGAAACGCGGTTATTTTCTTTCGATGAGCTCTACCTTGTAGGAATCCGGGTCTTCTATGAAGGCTATGACTGTGGTTCCGTGCTTCATCGGCCCGGGCGGGCGGACTACCTTGCCGCCGTCGGCGGCGATCTTCTCGCACGCGGCGTAAATGTCTTCGACCGCGAAGGCTATGTGGCCGTATCCGGCGCCGAGGTCGTAGCTGTCGGTATCCCAGTTGTGAGTAAGCTCGAGTATCTCGGGCTGGTCTTCCGTGCCGAGGAAGGCGAGGGTGAATTTGCCCCCCGGATAGTCGTTTTTACGGTTGAGCTTGAGCCCCATGACCTCGGTGTAGAATTTTATGGATTTATCGAGGTCGCCGACCCTTATCATTGTATGGAGAAAACGCATTTGAACCTCCCATTTTAAAACTTACGCCGTTTAATTCAGAAGGTAGCACACGGGCAAAGCCAAGTCAAAGCCGCGCCTCTCAGTCGTCCAGCGGGAAGATAGTCTCGTTGGCGGCGAGTATTTTTGCCTCCATTGAAGCCAGGAGCGTTCCTTCGAGGTTCTTGATTTCGCACGACATCGCCACGAGCCCGCCGTTCAGCTTGGGCTTGGCGTCGAGCTCGTCGATCGTCCATTCCATCGAGATGGTGTCGCCTATGAAGACGGGTGCTGTGAATTTGATCGAAGCCTCGACGGTCGAAATATCAGTATCGTTGAAGTATTTGCTGTATACGCCGACCGCCAGGCTGAACGTGAGAGCGCCGTGAACTATCCGCTTCCCGAAACGGGCCTTTTCCATTGCGGGCGCGTTCGTATGAAGGGCGTTGTAGTCGTTAAAGAGCCCGGCTGCTTTTACGACGTGGGCTTCCGTGACGGTGATTCTCTCGGAAAACTTGTCTCCCTTTTTCAGCTCGTTGAACGCTTTTCCTATTCTCGGCATGCCGGCCTCCTTCTCAATCAATATCCATTACAAGTAGCATATACTATATATACTTTATTGATTACATATGACGCCTGTCTCTAATTGCCTTACCTAATGTTATTTCGTCTATGTATTCTATATCCCCACCCATCGGGATGCCGTGAGCTATACGCGTTACCTCCAGCCCGAGCGGCTTCATCAGCCTGGCGAGGTAGAGGGCCGTAGCCTCGCCCTCGACGCTGGGATTGGTGGCGAGGAGGACTTCCTTTACGCCGCTGTCCCTGAGCCTCGCAAGGAGCTCCTTTATCTTGAGGTCTTCGGGGCCTATGCCCTCGATCGGCGATATGAGGCCGTGGAGGACGTGGTAGCGCCCCCGGAAC
>JBFWTW010000301.1:0-3194 GCA_050247635.1 Candidatus Dadabacteria bacterium
GCCCGCCCGCGGAATGCATGCCCCATGTTGTAGAGGAAAAGTACGTGTGGTAACCTTCACCGTATTAAATATCAAATGTTTGTAAGGGGTAGCAGGGGACTTACGGAAGATGGAAACTCATAAAGTGGATAACCAGATAGACATTACGAAAGAGATATGTCCCATGACATATGTGAAGACGAAGCTGAAGCTCGAAACCATGACGTCGGGCCAGGTTTTAGAGGTGCTTCTCCGTGACGGGGAGCCCCTAATGAACGTCCCCAAGAGCATCAAGGCCGAGGGCCACAAGATCCTGGCCGTGAGCCAGGAGGGCAGCTTCTTCAAACTCCTCATCGAGCGTCGTTGATGAATTTTGTCCAAGCGCGAAGAGAAGCTCTCGACACAAGACTAAAGCAGGCTCAATCGGTAACCGAACTCGTCGGAAACACGCCTCTCATAAAGCTCACCCACGTCACGGCCGGGCTAGGCCCGGGGGTGGAGGTTTACGCCAAGGCGGAGTGGTTCAATCCCGGAGGGTCGGTGAAGGACAGGCCTGCGCTCTGGATGGTGCTCGACGGCATAGACAGGGGAGAGCTCACAACCGACAAGATCCTCATGGATTCCTCGTCAGGCAACACGGCGATAGCCTACGCCATGATAGGGGCGGCGCTGGGCTATAAAGTGGAGCTCGTCATCCCGGCGAACATCAACATCGAAAGGAAGAACACGCTTCGGGCGTTCGGCTCGGAGATAATATATTCGGACCCTCTGGAAGGCTCGGACGGCGCGATAAGGCTCGCCAGGAAGCTAAAGGCCGAGGAGCCGGAGAAGTACTTCATGCCGGACCAGTACAACAATCCTATGAATCCCCAGTCGCACGCCGACTCTACCGCCGAAGAGATATGGGAGCAGACGCGCGGCCGGGTGACCCACTTTATCGCCGGGCTCGGCACTAGCGGCACGTTCATGGGGACGACGAAGAGGCTTAAAGAGCTCAACCCCGAAATAAGGGGCATAGCGGTCGAGCCGGCGGAGGCGCTCCACGGACTCGAAGGCATGAAGCACATGCCCTCGTCCATTGTCCCCGGCATATACGACGCAGCCTTCCCAGACGAGCTCGTGAGGGTGCACACCGAAGACGCGTACGACCTAATGAAGGCCCTCCTCAAGAAGGAAGGTATCTTCGTAGGGCACTCGGGCGGCGCGGTCGCCTACGCGACGCTGGAATACGCAAAGAAGCTTAAGGAAGGCGTCCTCGTCACACTTTTCCCCGACGGCGGATATAGATATTTGAGTGGAGGTATATGGTGGTAAAGATCAAGAGGTCGGCATACGACGGCATGATAAAGCACGCCGAGGCAGGGTTCCCGCACGAGATCTGCGGCGTCCTTCTTGGCAGCGACGGGAGCATAACGAACTTCCGCGAATGCCGCAACCTCAACACCGAGAGGGCCCACGACAGGTACGAGCTCGACCCGGTTTCGTTCAAAGAGGCCGACGAGTGGGCCAGAAAAGAGGGGCTCGAGATCCTCGGCATCTACCATTCCCACCCGGACCATCCCTCTATAGCGTCGGAGACGGACAGGGTAAACGCATGGCCGGAATGGGTTTATCTCATTTTCTCCATAAACGGCGGCAAGTACAACGACGCCCGCGCCTGGATACTCGAAGACTTCGACTCCAAGTTCAACGAAGCCCCGATCGAGGTTTTTGAAGACTGAGCTGGGGGCGGGAACGGCGCTCCAATTGAGTATATTGTTCACCCGCATAGCCTTGACGAGGCCGGGAGTTGGATTCAGGGGTCTCGTTCGTTCGAAATGACAGGAATAAAAACGAGATCCTGAAACGAGTTTTCGTCTCCGCCGAAACTATCAGGCTTCGCATGGCTTCGCCCCGACAAGCGCCGGACAGGCAGGATGACGGAAGTGCAGAGTCGAGGCTGTGCGCCGCGACGTCGGATTCTTGCCCGCGTGGCGTGCTGGATTCCCGATACAAGCATTCGGGAATGACAGAGGGGGGAGGCGCGGCAGGTGGTAATGGCAAGAGGCGGCTACTTCGATATCCAGCGCACGTGGTGCGCCGCCCGGTGGCTTGACAACCCCCCGGACCTCCCACATACTAAACTCGTTTTCATGTCCATCTCGCAGTCACCTGCAAACATTCGGTATCGGCGGAGAATCACTCGATGAATTTGAGCGAGGTTTTTAAGAGCACGCTACTTCTGGGGCCCGAAGTTACACTGATACTGACCGGTGTTTTACTGATAGTGATCGACCCCATACTCAAGGGAGGGGCAAAGAAGAACCTGTTCTGGCTCGCTCTCGTCGGCCTCGGAGTCGCCTTCGCGCTTAACCTGAAGCGCTTCGGGATCGACGAAACGGCCTTTGCCGGCGCGCTCTCGCTTGACCAATTCGCCGCCTATTTCAACGTAATATTCCTTTTGGGCGCCTTTGTGGCGATTATATTTTCGAAGGACTACCTCTCCTCGCATGTGAGCCACTATACGACGGAGTTCTACGCCCTTATAGTCCTTTCGACGTCGGGCATGATGATCCTCGCCTCGGCGCGCGAGTTCATGTCACTTTTCCTCGGCTTCGAGATAATGTCCATATCGGTTTACGTGCTTTCGGCCTTTCAGCGGGAGTCCGCTCGCTCTACCGAAGCGGGCATAAAGTACCTCATCCTGGGGGGCTTCTCGTCGGCGATACTCCTTTACGGCATAGCGCTACTTTACGGCGCTTCGGGCTCGATCTACTTCTCTGAAATACTATCCAAATACGACGCAGGTAACCCGCTCTTCGTAGCTGGAAGCGCGCTCGTCCTCGTCGGATTCATATTCAAGATAGGGGCTTTTCCGCTCCACCAGTGGGTGCCGGACGTTTACGAAGGCGCGCCGATGACGGCCACGGCCTTCATGTCAGTCGGAGTAAAGGCCGCGGCGTTCGCAATACTGCTGCGCGTCATATTCGAGAGCCTTTACCAGATGCAGGTAAGCATCATGCCCGTCCTTTGGATAGTGGCGGTATTCACGATGATAGTCGGCAACATCGCCGCCATCGCCCAAAAGAGCATTAAGCGCATGCTGGCGTATTCGAGCATTGCCCACGCGGGATACGTCCTCGTCGGCGTGGTCGCGGCCTACGGCGGGCGCGAGCTCGGGCTCGGAAGCGTAATTTATTACCTCTTCGCCTATACGTTCATGAATCTCGGCGCAT
>JBFWTW010000302.1:0-3191 GCA_050247635.1 Candidatus Dadabacteria bacterium
ACGCGCTCCGATTGAGAACGCCGTATATCAGGGTATATTACTTCTCACGACGGGAGAGAAACCGGATGGACCTCGAAGAATTTCTTAAAGACAGGGAATACGAGAAAGGCGAGGAGAACCTCGACAGAGCGCTCTTTATCGCGAAGAGGGAATGGGACAACGTCAGGACCTCGCTCCGGAATGCCGGCGACATCGGGGGCTTCGACAAGTCCGATTTCATGATAGGGATCATCGAGGAAGACGTCATAATCAGGCGGCCCCTCGAAAGCCCGACGAAATCCGTTTCCGGCTACTCGCCCACCTACTACCCGATGTACTTCGTCAAGAACCTCATCAGGATGGATGAAAAGCTCTCCGAAAAGGGATACAAGACCCCCGAGGCGCTCTACATCTACATAGAGCTCGCGACGCGGGCGGCGGAGAAGCTCGGGCTCGAAGGCTCATTCTCCATGGCCTTCGGCGCGGGGTACGCCAGCGTCCGGACGGGCTGGATCGCAGAGAAGGGCTATCCCGTGGAGAGGAAGATATTCGCAGATGGCTTCTTTTACGGCAGGAAGAAGGACTATGCCTGGGACCCGGAATGGACTTCGGTGAACGAGAAGCTCGCCGAGCTCTTCGACAAATTCATGTCCTGGCAAAAGGACGAGAAGCTTTTCAAGAAGGAAGTCAAGTCGCCTGCAGTAGTAGTGCCGATGCTGGTCTGATCGCCGTTCCCGGCGGAATAATAACCCTAGAACGAATTACGGAGAATCTCGCGGGTTTTTCGGGACCGCTCACGTAGCGGACGTTTACCTACATCCCCTCGTCGTCGTAGGTCTCGTCCCTGTCCTTAAACGTCGGGACGCCCCTCGAGCTGTCGAGGAACGTGAGCTTCACCGTTCCCACGGGGCCGTTACGCTGTTTGGCTATGATGAGCTCGGCAAGGCCGTCCCTTTCCTCGTCGCCCCTCTTGTACGCGTCCGCCCTGTGTATGAACATGACGAGGTCCGCGTCCTGCTCTATAGCGCCGCTCTCCCTCAGGTCGGCGAGCTGCGGCCGCCTGTCGGCGCGGGATTCCGTCTGCCTGCTCAGCTGTGACACAGCTATGACGGGGACGTTAAGCTCCTTGGCGAGGGCCTTTAACGAGCCCGATATCTCGGCGATCTCGCGCTCCCTGCTCTCGGACCGCCTGCTCCCACGCATGAGCTGGAGGTAATCGACTATTATGAGGTCTAGCCCCTTGTCGCGCTTCTGGCGCCTGGCCTTGGCGCGTATTTCGAGGACTGTAATGGCCGGGGTGTCGTCGATATAGATCTTCGCGCGGCTGAAGTCGTCCGCCGCCTTGACGAGGCTTTCGAGCTCCTCGTCCTTTATGTATCCGCTCCTTATGTGCGAGTAGCTGACGACGGCCTTCATCGATAGGAACCTCAGCATGAGCTGCTCCTTAGTCATCTCGAGCGAGAATATGCCGACGGACCTGTCCGCGTGGAGCGCGGCGTTGGACGCGATGTCGAGGCAAAAGGACGTCTTCCCGAGCCCGGGCCTCGCGGCCACGATGACAAGGTCGGACGGCTGAAGCCCGGTCGTCATGTAATCGAGCCTTTCGAACCCCGTGGGCACGCCCGAGACGAGCTCCTTTCTCGCGTGGAGCGTCTCTATTATGTCGAGCGCCGCCGAGGCGAGGTGCCTCGAATCGTAAAAGCTCGGCTTTATCTTGTTCTGGGCGATGTCGAGTATCGTGTGCTCGGCCCTGTCGATGAACTCGTCTATGTCTATGCCGCCGTCCTGGCCGCGGTGGGCTATGTCCGTCGCCGCCGTGACCAGGTTTCGTATTATCGCCTTTTCCCTGACGAGCTGTGCGTAATACGTGACGTTCTCGGTCGCCGGGACGAGCTCCGTAAGATACGTGAGATAGCTGCTCGCGCCGACATCTTCCAATTGATTGCCGTTGTTCTTGAGGTGATCGAAGAGGGTGAGAAGGTCTATGGGCTTATTCTCCCTGTCGAGCTCTATCATGGCGCCGTAGATGATCTTGTGGGCGTCTTTATAGAAGTCGTCCGGGGTCAGCACTTCCATGACCTGGTTTATAGAAGTGCTCTCGATAAGTATAGCGCCGAGCACCGCCTGTTCGGCTTCGATATTCTGGGGAAGTGAGCGGCTGAGCATCTCCATGGCTAGTTTATATTAAAGCACCTGCCGCCGATTTCAATCATGGGGCTGGGCCGGGCCGTCAGTAGCCGTAAGAAAGCCTCTCTGCAAGCTGTGAATCGAGCCCATTTCGGATTATTTTTCCCTGGGCGGCGCTTATGTCGTATTCGGTACGTCTGAATTCTACACCCGATTCGGTATCGTAGACCAAAAACGCGGCGCGGGGGTCCCTGTCGCGAGGCTGTCCGACGCTCCCGGGGTTTACGAGCCGCCTCTTGGGTCCGGCGGGGGATTTGTGGTCGGCGGGGACGTGCGTGTGTCCGAAAAAGCACAGGCCGTAGTCGCCCATGAGCCCGAACTCGGGCTCGGCGTCCCGGTAAGAGAATATGTATTTGTCCGGATCGGAGATCGCCCCGTGAACCGCCATAAAATCTTCCGTCTCTATCCTTTCCGGAAGAGCTGCGAGGAAGTCCCTGTTCTCGCCCGTGAGCTCGTCCCTCGTCCATAGGACGGCCTCCCTTGCCGCGTCGTTGAAATTCCAGGGCTCCGTCACTCGCGACGCCGCTGCGTCGTGGTTCCCCATAACTGATGGGATCTCCCTCTCTCTTATTATATCGACGCAGGCGTTGGGGTCGGCCCCGTAGCCGACTATATCGCCCAGGCATACCACTGCTTCCGGGCGGAGAGAATCTATCTCCGCCAAAACGGATAGGAACGCTTCAAGATTCGCGTGTATGTCGGATATTACGGCGTATTTCATCCGGCCTCCGTGGCCTGGAGGGATTATCCTATAATGACAATCCCGATGTCCATCACGTTGGTGCCTGTGGGGCCAGTGAAGATGAGGTCGCCGAGCTTTTCGAAGAAGTCGTAGGAGTTATTCTGGGCGAGGTGTTCACGCGCGCTCACGTTCATCGCCCTTGCCGTGAGCCTGCTTTGTCCATCGCATATCGCGCCGGCGGCGTCTATCGGGCCGTCGATGCCGTCCGTGTCGCAAAATAGCCCCGTGATGTCGTGTCCTATTATCTCCATGGCGAACGAGAGCGCCGTTTCGGTGCTTCTGC
>JBFWTW010000303.1:0-3183 GCA_050247635.1 Candidatus Dadabacteria bacterium
AAACGACCTCATTCAGTACACCCTGGCCATCGACAGGGTCAACGAACATGTGTCTTATCTATACTCGCCGTTTCATCCTGCAATCCTGCGGCTTATAACAGGCGTCGTCGATGCGGCCCGCCCAAACGGCATTCCCGTCGCCGTCTGCGGCGAAATGGCTGGCCAGCTCCCGTGCGTGCCGCTCCTCGTCGGCCTCGGCGTGGACGAGCTCAGCATGAACACGCACTCGATACCCAGGGTGAAAAAGCTCCTCGGCTCCATAACCGAAAAGGAATCCAAAGAGATAGCGTGCGCCTCTCTCGGGCTCAAAACGGAAGCTGACATAAGGGACTACGTCACGAGAGAAGTCATAAAAAAATGGGGTGACACCCTCCCTCCAGAATTCATAGAAGAGATAGTCGTACCCTCTTAAAGCACCGCTGAAATACCTGCTGGCTGCAAATAATTCTCCACCCGATCTTGTATATATTCCTACACTCACGGCTGCTCCCAGGCATCCCCCCTGCATAAACCCCTGTCATGTCTCGGTTCCTTTTTCCGGCACGGTACTTGCGACTATTAATCATTAAAACGATACAGGAGGAAACGGCCATGCATACACTACAGGACCTATTCATGAATCAGCTACAGGACATCTACTACGCTGAGAGGAAGATGACGAAAGCCCTTCCGGAAATGGCCGGGGCCGCGGCTCAGTCTACGCTCAGAGAGGCGCTGGAGTACCACCTCGAACAAACCGAGCGGCACATTGAAAGGCTGGAACAGGTCTTCGAGATAATGGGCGAGAAAGCGTCCGGTGAGAAGTGCGACGCGGACGAAGGCATACTCGAGGAAGGGAAGAAGTTCATACATAACGGGAAGGATCACACCCCCGAAGTGAACGACGCAGGAATCATATCGGCTGCACAAAGGCTCGAGCATTACGAGATAGCAGCCTACGGCACGCTTAGGGCATACGCCGAGCATCTCGGTCAAGATCAGGCCGCCGAGCTTTTCCAGTACTCGCTAAGCGAGGAAAAGCAGTCTGATAAAAAGCTCACCGGCATAGCCGAAGCGACAATTAACCAAAAAGCGGCCAATCATCGATAGAGCACAAATTCAGGGAACCCATACCTCATGCCTCAGCCGGAGTAGATGACCCCAAAGCGCGGTCATATACTCCGGCGCTTTTTTGCCTGGCGCATAAGTATTTTCAGCCCCTGTTCTTATGCCTTAGACTCATAAGGTACTAAAATATAACTAGAGTATAGAAGGCTCTCTGCCGCGATAGGAGGCCGCTGTCTCACGGATACGCGCGAAGGCCGGATTTTCCATGTATATTAAGTGCCTTTGGACATGGATTTAGTGTATTTCATAAAAGGCATCATCATCGGCATAGTCATCACAGCCCCAATTGGTCCGGTAGGGGCGCTCGTCGTTCAGCGCACGATCAACAGGGGTAGGGGTGCAGGCATACTTTCGGGCCTTGGCGCATCCGTCGGCGACGCCATATACGGCATCATCGTCGCCTTCAGCCTCACATTCGTGTCGGACTTCCTGATGTCGCACGAAATATGGGTGCATATCATCGGCGGCGTCATACTGCTCATCTTCGGCATAAGGGTCTATCTTTCCAAGCCGCGCTCGCTCGAGCCCGGTAAGCCAGGCAGAAGCCACTTCGGCAACTTCGGGTCAGCACTCCTGCTGACGCTTTCAAACCCCATGGTCATACTCTCCATTCTGGCGCTGTTCGCGATACTCGGAATCACGGAGCCTGCGGACTATTACAGGACGGCGAGCATACTCGTTGCCGGAATATTCGTTGGGTGCTTCGTTCTCTGGACGGCGCTCTGCTATTTTATCGCCAATCTCCGGGGGCGGCTAAGCGAAAGGAATCTCGTCCTCATAAACAAGGTTACCGGGATACTCATCCTCGCCTGCGGCGCCTACGCGTTCCTCAGCCTTATAAAGCTCCCCCCGGCCTAGGGCTCACCTATTCAGCCGCGCAGCCTATCTATTCTCCCTCGCCCAGATCGTCGGGCTTCTTGCCCCTGAATATAACGAGGAATATGACGCCCGTTATGATCGCAGCCCCGCCGAGGAGCTTTATAACGGACGGTATCTCGTGGAATATGAAATAAGAGAGTAGGACGACGAAGAGGCTTTCCAGCGGGAGAACCGCCGTCGTCCTGGAAACGTCTATCATCTTAATAGCCTGGAACTGGCACGCCTTGGCGATGTACGCCCCCGTTATGCCGCCGAGCGCCATGAATGCGATATCCACAGGCCCGGGCGTCCTGTACGTGCCCGTCGCCAGTATGTATAGAAGGAGGCATATCGCGACGCCGAGCGCCCTCATGTTCGCGACCGTCAGCATGTTGAGCTCCTGCCCGACCTTCTTCACGCTGAACGAGAGGCACGAATAAAAGAACGCCGCCCCGAGGGCCGTAAGCGTCCCCATAAGCAGCGTAAAGTCCCTCTGGTACGCGACCACAACGCCGCCGGCTATGGTTATGACGATGCCGACCGTCTCCCCCTTGTTAAGCCTTTCCCCGAGGAATATCATCCCGAGGAGGAGCGAAAACAGCGTCTGCGCCTTCATCAAAAATGACGTGAGCGGTATGCCGATGGTCTTGATTGACGATATCCAGAGCGCGGCCCCTATGGCCGTCAGCACCGAGGTGTAAATGAATATCTTCGTATATTTCGGCAGGTGCTTAAGCTCGGCCCTCTGCGAGGGGATCGCCATCACTACGAAAATAGAGCACACGAATGCCCCTCCGAACCAGAAGAACGTTATGAGAAACGGGTCGTAGCTCCTGTCTATAGCCCTCCCGAAAACATACGAAAGCGCGGTGAAAAGGGCCGTCCCGACTAGGAACAGATAACCCGCGAGCGGGAACTTGGCGGATGTTTTCTTGACTGCTCCTGCGCTCATACGCCGCTCCCGTCCCTTGCCGGGTTTCTTCTCCACCACCATGCTATGGCAGAGCCGGATATATTATGCCATACGCTGAACACAGCCCCGGGGAGCGCCGCCAGCGTGCCGAAGTGCACATTGGCCAGCGCAACCGCCAGGCCCGAGTTCTGCATGCCGACCTCCACCGACACCGCCCTTGCGCTCGTAACGTTCATGCCCGAAAGGCGAGCTAGGCCGTACCCGGCCGAAAGCCCGATGGCGTTGTGTATGACGACTATTAACGC
>JBFWTW010000304.1:0-3156 GCA_050247635.1 Candidatus Dadabacteria bacterium
ACTGCTTCCGTACTTTCCAGCATGCTGAATGCGGTGCTTATCAGTTCGGCTGTGATTTCAGGAACATCTGTACCTATCAGAACTGCTTTTTCTGCTCCTTCCGAAAACACTGTCTCGATTGCCTTTGACATCTTGTCCCCGAGCGTTCCCGGGGACTGGACTTCATATGACACATTGTTAATCCCCAGCCATGCTCTAACATCTGTTTCTCTGTCAGGTGGATCAAAGTATATTACAGTCCGATACGTCTCTGCCCTCCAAACCTTCTCAATTATACTCCTCGCCATATGTGAATAAATCTTTGCTGCTCTTTCTGTTCCCAGATCGCGGGCTATTCGTGTCTTGACCTTTCCGGGCTCGGGGTACTTAACAAAGACTATAAGAACATTCTCTTGTTTTTTATTCTGCATCGGAATTTTCACTCAATAATTGAAAGTTAAATTTGTATTCCTCCATTACAGTTGAAGCCGACATCAGTTGCAGCTTCATTGCTAAACGGGCTTGTAGGCTATCTCCTGATTCTTTAATGCTTCCGTATTCAAATAGACAAGGGTAGGGTAGTATTTTCTGCCCATTATAAGCTGGAAATCTAAAAAGAATTCGTCACACGGGTTTATTATTATGCCGGGGATATAATCTCTCCAGAGAGTTTTTGCATTAGCCTCTCATACCATTGATGTAAGCGGCCGTTAGGTTTTCTCGTGGGGCGTCGAATACCTCACCTGTGGGGCCATGCTCTATTAAACGACCTGCGCCGTTCCGCGCCCAGAATAAAGCTAGGTAGTCGGCGACCCTGCGGGCCTGAGCGAGATTATGCGTAACTACGAGGATGGTGTAGCGACCTTTCAGAGACATGATCAGATCCTCAACTACCGCGCTCGATAACGGATCGAGAGCGCTGCACGGTTCGTCCAACAGCAGCACCTCCGGCTTAAGCGCTAAAGTGCGAGCTATACAGAGACGTTGCTGCTGACCGCCCGAAAGGGAAAGCGCCGGGGAGTTCAGCCTGTCCTTTACCTCGTCCCACAATCCGACATCCTGTAATACTTTTTCTACTGCGCGGTTAATATCATTACGATTCGCCACATTGTGCTCCCTTAGAGGGAGGGTTATATTCTCCCGTATCGACAGCGGAAACGGATTTGGCTTCTGAAATATCAAGCCGACACGGGTACGCAAAGAAACGGTATCGGTGTCAGGGTCTAAAACATTCATATCGCCGATTTTGATGCTCCCCGAGACGGAGCAGCCCGGGATCAGGTCCGCTAAACGGTTCAGGCTCATGAGGAAACTCGACTTGCCGCAGCCGGAAGGACCGACCAAAGCGGTTATTCGTCCGTGACCCACAGACAGGCTTACATCTTTAAATGCAGCCTTTCTCCCGTAATGCAGGCTCAAATTCTCGGTTTCGATCAATGGACTTGATCCCAGACTTTTCAGATCCGTATGCTGCGGAGTAAGTTGAGCGCCGTTCGTAGCTTTGAATTTATTCATATCGTGCGTATTCTCCTCCCGAGCCAGTGGTTAGTTACATAGAATGAAATAAAATTGATAACAAGAAGGAGCCCCACCAGGACCAGTGCCGAAGCATAGGCTTTGGCATTTCCGCCGGGCACGTTCATAGAAAGGTCGAAAATATGTATTGACAGAGCCCTTCCGGAATCGAGCAGGGATGTCGGCATTCTGTCCACGTAGCCGCTTGTGTAGAGCAGCGCCGCAGTCTCGGCCATCGCCCTTCCCATGCCCAAAATCATTCCCGCCGCAAGTCCTGGAGCGGCTGCGGGAAGAAGGATCTTTAATAGCGTAGTCGTCCGCGAGATACCCAGGGCGGCAGCCGACATCCTGTATTCATGGGGGACTGACCTGAGGCCCTCTTCCGTCGATCGTATCAATATGGGGAGCACCATGCACGCAAGCGTCAGCCCGCCGGCTAATATTGAGAACCCCAATCCGAGGATATTAGAAAATAATACAAAGCCGAAGAGCCCGAAAACAATCGAGGGCACGCCGGCAAGAATATCGAGACTGCGACGTACGAAGCGCCCGAAAACGCTTTTGTAGCCGTGAATTCTGAAAGCATGATCGCCGTCCCCAGCCCTATAGGCAGAGCTGCCGCCATACAGACTCCGAGAATCAGTGCAGTCGATACGAGTATCGGACCGATTCCACCCGCACGTCCTGCATTTTCTGGCGGCGCTGTGAGAAACTCCCACGAAATTTGCCCTGCGCCGTGCCAGATAATACTGCCCAGAATCCAAGAGAAGACCGTGCTCACCAAAATAGCCGACGCCCAGATAAAGAGCGTCGGAATACGGCCCCGCCTGGCAGTTCTCCTTTTATGTCCCCTAAATATTAAATCCGAATCCAGGTGTAGAAGTTCACCCATATATTTTCCTCCGGCTTATCCATTCAGCCGCCAAAATAAGAGCGGCGACAATTACCATAAGCAGGAGACCGTTCACGAATAACGCGGAGCGGTGATCTCCGAGTGCGTAAGCCATCTCGAGAGCGATATTCGCGGTAAGCGTTCTTACGGGCTCGAACAGGCTTCCGGGCGTTTGTACAACGTTGCCGCTAACCATGAGCACGGCCATCGTTTCGCCGATCGCCCGGCCTGTCCCGAGGATTACTCCGGTGAAGAGTCCGGATTTCGCCGCCGGTATGATTACGTGTTTTATGGTGGTCCAGCGCGAGAGTCCCAACGATGCAGCTGCAGTAATATATTCTCCGGGAACGCTAGAAAGGCTTGAATCCGCAACGAGCGCTATGGTTGGCAGTATCATAATTGATAAGATCAGGATTCCAGCCAGAAGGCTCGGACCTGGAGGCTCATATTCCCCGATTAAAGGAACCAGAACGACAAGCCCCCAGAACCCGTACACCACGGAAGGAATGCCTGCAAGGAGTCCGATGATCTTCCGGTAGGAATTGGCTATAGTCGCTGGAGCATAGTAATTGGTGAAAACGGCAGACAGTATACCCAGAGGCGTCGCTATGATAACGGAGCCGGCCGCGGCAAGGAGGGTCCCCCATAGCATCGGCGTCAAATTGTATAGATCTTCGACGGGATGCCACGAAGCGTCCGTGAAAAACTTGATCAGTCCCACGCTCCTGAGAACGGGAAGAGATTCTGTTATAAGAAACACTGTTATAAGC
>JBFWTW010000305.1:0-3130 GCA_050247635.1 Candidatus Dadabacteria bacterium
ATATTTATCGTGGCCTTCGAAGTGCGGATGACCATTTACCCGAGCTTTCTCGAGGCCCTAAGGTATTCGAGCTTCCAGGTCATTTCGATAAGCACCACGACCGGCTTCGTAACGGCCAATTACGACCTCTGGCCCACGATGTCACAGCTGCTGCTCCTCCTGATGATGTTCGCCGGCGGGTGTGCGGGCTCGACGTCCGGGGCCATAAAGAACATAAGGATCGTAGTCCTCTTCAAAAAGGGCTATCAGGAAATGCAGAAGCTCATCTATCCACGTTCGATAATCCCGATAAGGGTCGACAAGAAACCCATAGCGCCCGAGGTCCTTTCCAGCGTTTCTACATTCTGCCTCCTCTATATATTCGTCTTCGTCGCGGGGACACTGCTCCTGACGGCCGGTGAGAACCTCCCGCTCATGACGGCGATATCCGCCAGCGCCACCGCCCTCGGCAACGTCGGCCCCGGCCTCGGCGCGGTCGGCCCCGTCGGCAACTTCGCAAGCCTCACGGATTTCAGCAAGGTCGTCCTCGCAATCCTAATGCTTCTGGGAAGGCTCGAGCTCTTTACCGTGCTCGTTCTCTTCACGTCCGCCTTCTGGCGGAAATGACGCGCCGGCACGGGCCTATATATCCTCCGGATTTAAGCTATTACTTTCAGAAGGTTATGGTACTATTCACTTCGCTGTCGGCCGGGTGACAGGTATTTTCCCCGGCACATTCGGACAGCCCGGCGCACGGCGACGGCGGCAGGAAGAAAAACAAAGTCACTCCGCATAGCCGCACCGACGCTCTCACGATTCAGGCATGAAGGTCTTATTCGACGCAGATGAGCCGATAGGCAGCCCCACTTCCGCAACCATCGGGAACTTCGACGGCGTGCATATGGGGCACAAAAGAATACTCGCGGCCGTAAAACAGTCGGCTGCCGAGAAGGGTGTGGGCTCGTGCGTGATAACGTTCCATCCGCATCCCCAGAAAGTCCTCCGCAATATCGACGTCCCGCTCCTTCTCCCGATGAGGGAAAGGCTCAGGCTCCTCGAAGCCGAGGGCATCGACTACGCCGCCTGCTACACGTTCACGAAAGAAATCGCCGCCATGACGGCCGAGGAATTTGTAAACGAAATCCTCGTCGGCAGGCTCCACATAAAGCACCTGATAGTAGGCCTCGATTTCTCGTTCGGGAAGAATAGGGAGGGCCATGCAGAGCTCCTCCGCGAGCTGGGCGAAAAACACGGCTTCGAGATAGAAGTCGCCGAGCCGTTTACCATCGACGGCGAGGTCGTCAGCAGCTCCGCCATAAGGAACCTTCTCCGGGCGGGTGACATGAAAAAGGCCGCCGCATTCCTTGGATATAACTTCTACATCGACGGCACTGTCGGCGAGGGCGAGAAGAGAGGGAGGCAGATAGGCTACCCCACGGCAAACCTCGAAACGGACTGGGAGATACTCCCCAAGGAAGGCGTCTACGCCACACGGGCGAGCGTGGACGGGGTAAAGCACGACAGCATAACCAACATCGGATACCGCCCGACATTCGGCGACAGCAAGCTCCTCATCGAAACCCACATATTCGATTTCTCCGGCAACATATATAATAAAAGACTGGCCGTCGAGTTCGTCCGGCGCATAAGGGACGAAAGACGCTTCGAAAGCGTGGACGCGCTCGTCGAGCAGATAGGCAAGGACGTCGAGCAGGTAAAGCAGGCGCTCCTGGCCGCGGGCAAGTGATATAATCACATAAACACGGGACGCCCCCAGATGCAGGTAAAAGCCACAACGAAAATCTACGGCATATTCGGCCACCCGGTCAGCCACAGCCTCTCCCCGCTCATGCATAACAGCGCCTTCGCGGCCCTCGGGCTCGACTGCGTATACACTGCCTTCGACGTCCACCCGGACGACATAGCCAGGGCGGCCGACGCGATAAGGGCCCTCGGCATAAGCGGCGTCAACGTCACCATACCGCACAAGCAGGCGATCATGCCGCACCTCGACGAAGTCTCCCCCGACGCGAAGCACACGGGCGCGGTCAACACGATCAAGAACGAGGGCGGCAGGCTCACCGGCTACAACACAGACGTCGGCGGCTTCATGCGCGACGCCCGCGAGGAGCTCGGCATATCCCCCGAAGGCGCTAGCGTTCTTCTTCTCGGTGCGGGCGGCGCGGCGCGGGCTGTGATCTCGGCGTTCGGCATGAACGGCGCGAAGAGAATCGCCATAGCCAACCGTACGCCGGGCAAGGCCGGGAAGCTGGCCGAAGAATTCGGGCGCTTCTTCCCCGATACCGTGCTATACCCGGTCGACTCCGGCGACGCCGGGGCCATGGCGAAAGAGCTCGGACTCACGGACCTCCTCGTCAATTCAACGTCCGGCGGCATGGAAGGCGCTTCCGGCCTCGAAATTAATATCGGGGCGCTCGGGGACGGCGCGGCGGTGTACGACCTCGTCTACAAGCCGAGGGAAACGAAGCTGGTGAAGGAGGCGAAGGCGCTCGGGCACAAGGCCGTCGGCGGCCTCGGAATGCTCCTCTACCAGGGGGCCCTCAGCTTCGAGATATGGACCGGCGAAAACGCACCCGTGGACGTCATGAGAAAAGCCATATCCTGAGCGCGCGCCGTATCCATCCGCCGCCCGGGCTTCCCCCCGCACTGGTCAACCGCTCCCCTTTGTGCGATAATTAATTTTCAAGCACACACACGTCGAAGGAGGTCCCTCTATGAAGGTTGTAAGCCCCGCTGGAGATTTTGAAATCAAGGTGAACGATTCGTCGGTAGAGGGCGACTTTGTCGTGCTGAGCGGGCAGATGGGGGTATGGGACTCCAAGATATACATGTCCCCGTCCGACATCTGGCAGTTTGCCTCTATTTTTTTAAGGCCCGCGGTAATTCTCTACCTGCTGAAACTGCCTTTCAAATCGCTCTTCGGCTCCAAATAGCGCTTATCATAGCGAAATTTCCGCAGCCGTTCGGCCGGCCCCCGCCGCGGGAAAATCCGCCCGGCGATTGAAGAAGAATTGGGGCTTGAAAGTTCCGGGAATAATTCATACACTCTTAATATATAATCGCTTAAAGGAGGGTAACCGGAAATGGTAGATAATTACGACGAGTTCGACTCTGACGTTCCAGTTAACTA
>JBFWTW010000306.1:0-3110 GCA_050247635.1 Candidatus Dadabacteria bacterium
AGTGAAGCCCTTCATGGAGAATTATGCCCTGGCCGAAGTGAAGGAAGGCGTATACGAGGTCGATTGCGTCCCGGCGTGCTCTGCGCTGGTCAGGTCTGACGCCCTTCGGAAAACAAGCCTGATGGACGAGAGGTATTTCATATGGTGGGACGACACGGATCTGAGCCTGAGCGTTGGCGAGGCCGGATACAAGGTTGTCGGCGTGACGCGTTCTCTCGTCTATCATCCGACCGAGAAGGACTGGATACTCGTCAATTATTACAACAACCGGAACTCGCTCCTGGCTTTCTCTAAATTCGCCGACCTCAAGCAGAGGACAAGAATATTCCACAGGATAGCCTCTTACTCGTGTAAGGGGATACTGTTTCACAACCTCACCGGGAACAAATACCTGGGCGGCCTTCTTTACCATTCGCTCGAAGATTTTTTCCGTTGCAGGTGGAGGAAGTACGCGCATGACGATTCTCCACCCCTTGAGAATACAGCAGCAGGGGGTGAAGACGCTCTTCCGGATAAGAAAGCGCGGGTTATCATACTCCCGACCGGGAATCTGGCTGCCATTAAGGAGTGCGTCGATTCGGTTAGGAGTGCGTCCGGCGAGTGCTCTGTTACGCTCCTTATTCAGGAATACAGGAAAAACCTCTTCGAAGAACTTTCGGTAGATGATTTTATAACGTATGACGACAAGAAGAGGAATATACTGCTGGAGCATGCGGGGATTTTCGTAAAAATATTGTCGGCGAATTTCGATGCCGCCGTAATGCCCAGCAGGAATGCGGACTCGCCCTTCGGGTATGCCGCTAAAAAATATTACGTTTACGACGAGGAAATGGGAGCTATACGATACAAGGGGAAGCGCCGTGATTTGTGGAAGGTCTTTTTCGCCTCCTTGGCCGGGGAGCTGGCCGCAATTCCGCTGACACTACTGCTACTCATAAAATCCAGCCGGTACCGCGATGAGCGACGCGAATCCAAATAGCGCGCCGAAAGTGGCGATAGTTATCCCGGTATACAACCGGAGTGCCGATCTGAAGGTGCTTCTCAGGTCCGTATACGCGCTTGAATATAAGAACTTCGAAGTAATAGTCGTGGATAACGGCTCTACTGACAGCCTCGAGTGGCTTCCGGAAATGTATCCGGATGTTTTAGTGCTGAGAAAAGAAAAAAACTACGGGGCTACGGTCGGCTTCAACACGGGGCTAGAATATGCCGGATCCTCGGGGGACTACGATTACGTCTGGATGCTGGATTCCGATTTGATGGTGGACGGCCGGAGCCTGCCGCGTCTCGTGGAAGTTATGGAGTTGGATAGTAGTATAGGGCTAGCCGGACCCAAGATTTTAAACAGCGCCGACAAGAGTCTCGTAGTTGAGGCTGGGGCTCGGATTAGCCTAGCCGAGGGCAAGGTATTCCCACTTTACTGTAACGAGCCCGACTTCGACGGCGGCGAAGTAATCGAGGTGGATTATCACGGCTCGGGGGTTTCGCTCGTTAGGGCCGAGGCGTTCAGGAAGGCGGGCGGAATGGACGAGAGATATTATTTTCTGTGGGACGATATGGACTACGGACTCCTCATCAAAAGGAAGGGGTACAAAGTCGTCGCGGTGACGGATGCCGTCGTTTATCATCCGGCCTTCACCGAGAAAAGAAGCGCCGCAATAAACGCGTATTACGGCATTAAGGGGCCGCTCCTCACAGCAAGTAAATACGCCGATCCGGTGTCGAGGCTGAGATGCGTATACGGTACGCTGCGTACGGTGTTCAAGCTCTCTATTTACAGATTCCTCAGCGGGTACGGAAGGCTTGCGGGGCTAAGCATGCATGCGCTATGGGATTTCGCGGCCGGGAGATGGGGGGAGATGGAGGAAGTCGGGGCAGTAGCGAGCGACGCAGCGTACAGGCCCGCCGGAGAGCCGGCTTCGAGCATGGACGCGAGGACTGTCGCAATACTGCCATCGGGGACGGATAAAGACGTTGCGAGGGTTCTGGGGATCGTGAGGGCTGCCGCTCCCGAAGCGAGGATAATCCTCGTCATGCAGGATTACAGACGGCATTTGTTCGAAAGTATTGGCGCAGACGAGATCCTCGGATACGACGACAAGGGGAAGGGAATTCTGATAGAACATGCGCGGCTGTTTCTGACTCTTATGGCGAGGCGGCCGGACGTCGTGATAAACACGGACCCCGAGCGGGGCTCGCCTTTTACATATGCGGGCCGAAGAGTGCTGGATTGGGACAGCGGCACGGAGGCGCTCTACGAGAGCCGCGAGAACCTCTCTTCGATTTGGAAAATACCAGTCTCGGTTATTGCCGGTGAGCTTTTTGCCTTGGCGGTTTGTCCTTTCCTTTATATTATGTCCTTTAAATACAGTTTAAAAAATCGGGAGTGATTTTGGCTGTTCATTCGAGAGTAGAATCATAGATGACTTTTCAAGATTCTTATATTTCAGTAATCATACCTGTCTACAATGACTCGCTGA
This sequence comes from Candidatus Dadabacteria bacterium, assembly GCA_050247635.1. Taxonomy (GTDB): domain Bacteria; phylum Desulfobacterota_D; class UBA1144; order Nemesobacterales; family UBA2774; genus JADLGH01. The sequence goes on from JBFWTW010000306.1 coordinate 2,481, forward strand.
ATCTGGCGAAATGCCTCGAAGCGCTAGAAGCGCAAACGCTCGACAGGTCTAGGTTTGAAATCATAGTAATCGACAACGAATCCTCTGATAATGTCGAGCAGGTCGTTTCGAAATATGATTCTATAGAGCTTCTCCACGAGCTTCAGCCGGGATCTTACTGCGCCAGAAATAAGGGGATTCTTGAATCCAAGGGCGATATTCTGGCATTTACTGACTCGGATTGTATACCGGATAAGAATTGGCTTAATTGCGGATTCCTATCATTTGCTGATAAAGCCGACGCTGGATTCATCGCGGGCAGGCTGACCTTCTTCCCGCAAGATGAGAACAATTTAAACGCTGCGGAGCTATGGGAGATGTTTCATAATTATCACTCGGAAGATTGTGTGAAGGTAATGCACTTCGGCTTGACCGCCAATCTTTTTGTCAGACGAGGTGTTTTTAATAAAGTCGGCCTGTTTAATCAGGATTTGAAATCGGCGGGGGATTATGAATGGGGTAACAGAGTATATGATCAGGGGCTAGGAATATACTATGATGAGAATGCGGTAGTAAAGCATCCTGCAAGAAGAACTCTTTCCTCGCTCATTAATAAAACAAGGAGGCTTATCGGCGGGCAGCTCGAGGCAG
>JBFWTW010000307.1:0-3105 GCA_050247635.1 Candidatus Dadabacteria bacterium
CCGTAGTCTCTTAAGACGCCCGCGCTGTCCCTGAGCTTCGCTCCGTCTATGCCAAGTCCGTTTTCTATGGACTTTAGCACGCGAGACCCGCCGGGATGGAACAGCCACGCATCTATGTCGCCGATTTCCAAACCGGCGTCGCCGAGCACGGACTCCACCTGCGGAGCTATGTTGTTTCCTATGAATTTCGAAATATGGGGCGACAGGAATATGTGGAATCCGGTACTCTCGACGTCGTACCCCATGAATTCGATAGTCCCCGGATAGAACCTGTTGTCCGATTTAATCATGTGGAGCCCACCTTCGCCGCTGCCCCCGGTCACGATCGCCGCGGCCGCCCCGTCTCCGAATATGGCGGTCGAGATTATGTGGTCCGCGCTCTTGTCGGTGGGCTGCATATTGAGCGTGCAGAGCTCGAGCGTAAGAATCAGAACCTTGGCGTCTGGATACGCCCTGATATAGTCCCCCGCCATTATGAGCGAGCTCACCCCCGCCGCGCATCCGAGCTCCGTTATCGGGAGGCGCCTCACGTTGTTTCGGAACGGGAACCTGTTGATGAGATAGGCGTCCAGCGCCGGTATCATGAAACCCGTGCACGAGACGGTGATGAATAGATTGATCTCGTAGGGATTGACCCCCGTTTTCTCGAACACGCTCTTTAGCGCCTTCTCGCCCAGAATGCGCGCGTACTTCGAGTAGAGGGCGTTTCGCTCCGAAAAGCCTTTCTCCCTCAGCATCTCTTCGACCGGAATGACGCTGTGCCGTCTTTGGACGCCGGCGTTTTGAAACACCTGGGCGGTCCGTGCGGCGGGAAGCTCGGGCTCACCGCCCGTGGACAACCATTTTCTCGCCGCTTCTATCGCCGTCTCCTGCCCGAAGCTGTAGGGCGGGACGACCGTGGATATGCCTGCTACTCTCGGCTGTACAGACGAAGTATTCATATGGATGTCCCTCGTATTATTGCTCTTGGATTTATCGCTGGTGTGCGGGATCGCGCTTTGAAAGACTGAAATGTCCGCGTAATCGGTTTGCCTCAAGTTAAGCTCACAACTTAAGATTAGGAACCAATATAAAGTAGACCACTTAAATTGTCTAGGGATATTTTTAATGTCAGGCGCAATCAGGCGGCTGCGGGAATTTCCTGGTGAAAATTCTCCGAACTATTATGCGCCACAAGAGATGTATAACTGGCTATGCTTATTGAGATATTTATGGGCTGGCTTGGGCAGTTTCGGACCGCCGGCATCGGCCGGGCAGCATTAAATCCGCATGTAGAAAAACGCTTCATAAGCAAGTGCTTACCCACACAATAACATAAGCAATTCGTGATGCAACAAAAATATTCATCTGGTAAATATTCCCACCTGTGCGGCGGATGAGAGGAAAAACAGTCACGGGGAGGTTTTACATCCCGTCAGTCCTGAACTCGTTTTTGGTCGCTGCGGGATTCCAGATCATTCCACGCTCGGGCACTTCCCCGTCACGGCCAATACCTCCCCCGCGTCGAGATCCCCGTCCCCGTCGTTATCTATACCCACCTTCGCCTCCTTCCCTTCCGAGCCTCCCGGGCAGTCCTCTTTCTCGCCGAACACGGCAAGCGCCTCCGTGCCGTCCCCCGGCTGAATCCCGCCGCCCGAAACCCTGAGCTCCGTCTCCCACTCGAAGCACTCCGCTCCGTCATCCATCAGCAGAACGTACTCGTCATCCATGCCGACGCATATGACAGCCTCCGACGCCTTTGCAAATCCTGCAAATACCAACGATGCAAGAGCGATTATCACGATCCCGAGCACCAGTCTCAATCCCCGCCCTGTCCTCATTATCAATTAACCTCCGCGCAGATTATGCTGATGTCCGCCGTGAAGCTGTTCCCGCTGCCGCACGAGATGAGTGCGCCGAGCAGGCCCGATGCATTCCTCCAGGTGCACGTAAGAGTCGTATCCGAGCTGAACGACGAGCCGATTAGATTCATGCAGGCGTTCGGGCTGCCGCCGGTCGCGCACGCGCCGCCCATTATCTTCTGCGTACCCGCACAGCTTAAGCTCTGTGAGCCGATCGCCCCGTTAGCTACCGTAATCGGTATCGAGGACGCCACCCTGGTCCACCCCGATACCCCGTCGGCCCCATCCGCTCCGTCTGCTCCATCCGCTCCCGCTGGCCCCTGCTCACCCTGAATGCCTTGAATCCCCTGGGGACCTTCCGGCCCCTGCAAACCCTGCGGCCCCTCGGGCCCCTCCGGGCCGGCCGGGCCTTGCGGTCCCGTCTCGCCTTGCAATCCCTGAATGCCCTGCTCGCCCGTGCACGCATAGAACGTATACTCTATCTCCCCGGGGTCGAGGATATTATCTCCGTTATCGTCGAGTCCGACGTCGATCCTGGTCCCGCCGTTGGCGCAGTTCACACCGACAGGTTCCGCGGTAGTATCAATGAGACTCGTAAGTCCATCCGTTCCGTCCGCACCGTCAGCCCCCGCCGGCCCCGGATCGCCTTGCGGCCCAGCCAGCCCCTGCTCACCTTGTATACCCTGAATACCTTGAGGTCCTTCCGGCCCCTCCGGCCCGGGTTCCCCCTGAACGCCTTGAATTCCCTGAATCCCTTGAGGTCCTTCCGGTCCCTGTAATCCGGTCTCGCCCTGTATACCTTGCGGGCCGGCCTCTCCCTGTATTCCTTGTTCACCGTTGCACGCATAGAATGTGTTATCTATTTCTCCGGCGTCGAGTACTCCATTACCGTCGGTATCCAGCCCCGTCTCTATCTTCGTCCCGCCGACTACGCAATTGGCACCAGCACCTTCGGCAGTCGTTTCAACCAAGCTGGTAATACCATCGGCTCCGTCAGCACCTGCCGGACCTTGTTCTCCCTGTAACCCCTGCTCGCCCTGCGGCCCTTGCTCGCCTTGTATACCTTGAATCCCTTGAGGTCCCTCCGGTCCTGTCGGTCCTGCTTCACCTTGCAGACCTTGTGGCCCCTGCTCTCCTTGCAATCCGTGAGGACCCTGTGGACCTTCCGTCCCGGTTTCTCCCTGAACGCCTTGCGGGCCGGCTTCACCTTGCGGGCCTTGTGGTCCCTGCTCACCCTGCAACCCCTGTGGACCTTGCGGCCCTT
>JBFWTW010000308.1:0-3084 GCA_050247635.1 Candidatus Dadabacteria bacterium
AGCGGGGCTGACAGATAAATTAACAGGTCATACGTGTTGACAAAAATCTGTCAATTATGTATTATGCTAGTAATTTCATTAGCCAGGAGGATACAAAGATGAGAAAATAGGCCCCCGTCATCCAATCGCAATCAGGGTTGTCGTTGCATGACGGGTCATTATTGAGGCAGATGGGGTTATGGGCGGCCCGCCGTAACCTTACACTCTGCGAGACAACCATTTATTCAGTCTATTATTTCATTTTTGGGTGTGTTTGCAGTAAAAATCAACTTTATAAGGAGAACACGAATGGCTACGAAAAAAACGACGACAAAGAAAGTTGCTAAGAAACCGGCGAAGAAGACGGTAAAGAAGGCAGTAAAGAGAGACGCGATGGCGACGCAGGCTGTAAAGAAGGCTGCGGTTAAGAAGGCTGCGCCGAAGAAAGCGGCTCCTAAGAAAGCTGCGCCAAAGAAGGCGACCACGGCTAAGAAAACTACCGCCAAGGCTGCACCAAAGAAGGCTGCAACGAAGAAAGCTGCGCCTAAGAAGACCGCGGCGAAGAAAGCGGCTCCTAAGAAAGCTGCGCCGAAGAAGGCCGCGCCAAAGAAGGCGACCACGGCTAAGAAGACTACAGCCAAGGCTGCACCAAAGAAGACCGCTACCGCGAAGAAGGCTGCGCCCAAGAAGGCCGCAACGAAGAAACCCGCGATGGCAAAAAAGGCAGCTCCGAAAAGGGCGTCTACAACAAAGAAATAAGCTTTGACTCAGGGGGCGCTGCGTAAGGCGCCCCCTTTTTAACGTCCCCCCTACGGGCCGGGGTGACATTTACATCATGTGATAAAACTCGTCGACCCTCTCGATCTGCGGGAGCGTCGGGCGTATGAATTTTCTGACCTTTCTTATCTTTTCCCACGCCTCCAAAGGCTTGCATCCGCGGCTGACGAAATATGCGGCCGCCATGGTGGCGCTCCGCCCTATCCCCTCCCAGCAGTGTATGTAAACCTTCCCGCCCGATTCTATCTCGCGCCTGACGAACTCCACCCCTGTCTTCAGATCCTCTAGCCCCGGCGCGCCCTGGTCGTCCGTCGGCAGACGGAGATATTTCAGCTCGTGGAGCTTGGCCAGCTCCGCATAGTCGTACTCCCTTCTCATGTTGACGACGGCCGTAATGCCGTTCTTTCGGAGCGTGCCTATGCCCGTCCCCCTCGGCTGCCCGCCTATCCACAAACTGTCCGTCACTGCCGCATACCTCGTCAGGGGCCCGCCCGTCGACAATCTTGCAAACTTGTCATAAGCCGCGAGCATGCCCTTCCTGAAACCCTGGTACTTGAAGTGCAGATACAATCGCCTGATCTCCGTCACAAAGCTCACTCCCATTCCCTCCCGTGCGCGGCGACGTTTATCGCGTTATGCAGTATGCCGATCTCGAGCGGGAACCCGCCGTTTATCTCCTCGCCGTCCCTCGCGGCCACCTGCGGAGGAAACGCCTCGACGACGACCTCCTTCGCCGGGATGCTGTACATCGTAAGGTCCTTCCGCTCCACGCGTATGCGCCCCGCCCCTTTGCGCCTCGTGACGAATCCGCTGACGGCGTTGTAAGCCAGCCCGAGCGCCGCCAAAAGCGACGCCTGCCTGAACACGACGACGTTCAGATATCCGTCCGAAGGATCTATCTCCGGGATGAGCTTCACACCCTGTAGCCCGAGATTCCCGGAGTTACAGACTACGCACGTAATCCCGCTTATTATCCGGCGCCTTCCGTCGATCGTGATCGAATAGCGCGTGTTCGGCATCGTCCTCCCGTAATGTAGCGCGGTCCAGAGATACGCGAGCACGCCGAACCTGTTTTTTAGCCCGGGCTCGGTAAGGACGGTCATCGCCGCCTCGAGCCCTATGCCCACCCTTAGCAAAAAATGCTGCTCGCCGACGACCCCGATGTCCACCTTCCTCACGACCACGTCGTCGCAGAGGAGGAAATCCAGAGCCTCGCAGGTATCCACCGGTATCTCCATCTCGGCCGCGAACACATTCGCCGTCCCGCCGGGTATGACGCCCAGCACGGTATCCGTGCCTATGAGCCCCTCCGCCGTTTCGAGTACGGTCCCGTCTCCCCCGACCGCCACGACCAGGTCGGCCCCATCCGCCGCTGCCTCCCTGGCGATCTCGCGCGGCAGCCTGTCTGGCTCGGTATAAACGATCCGGTAATCCAGCCCCTTCTCCCCGAGCCTCCCCTCTATAAGCTCGACGTCCGATTCCGACTGCCCCGACACCGGATTCACAATCACGTAAATCTTTTTGAAATGCACTGATGACCCCTCGTGAAAAAAAGATGCTTATATTCTAGCACACACGCCGGACACGCCTCCCCACAATTTCCTCTACACTTTTCAGAGCGAATGCGAGCTCGACCTCCAGCACATGTGAGCAAAAAAAACTCCCCGTCCCGCCACACAGGCGAAACGGGGAGCATCTTGTTTCCATTATTTTTAGACGCGCTCCGGCTCAGCCGGACGTCGCGCCGGTTATTCGCGCTTATTGTCCCTCAACGCAAAGCGCCCTGACCTCGACGTCGAGGCAGTTGTCCACCGCCCCCGCGCCTGCTTTTCTCATTACCGTCACCTTCCACCCGTTCCATCCGCTCGGGTCCATGTTGTCGGCCAGGTTCGACGTCACCCAGAGCTCGTCCAGGTTGATCGTCGTCCCCTCGGCGACAAAACTGTATCCGCCGCCCAACGCGAACGTCCCCGGCGGGCACGTCGCCTTAAAATCTATCGGCAGTCCTGCCACCATGCTCGTCTGCTTGCTCTCGACCATCTCGTATACCTTCACCTTGCTGGCAGATACAGTCGTCACGCCCGCCTCGTAAGGCGCGCACACCTCGGAGCACGAAACGCCCTCCTGCGACGTGCAAACCGGCCCGGCCGGTGGCGCAGGCGCCGCGGCGGGCTGGCCCGGATCGTGGGCCGATGCCGCCCCCGCCCACGCTAGTACCGCAAACAGAACAGCGCCGCCCAAAGCGGTCCTAAGTCTTCTGATCGTCTCCATACCTTGCCTCCCTTATTGAATTTATTGTCCCCCCCTTCCTGTTCGCATTGTACTATA
>JBFWTW010000309.1:0-3080 GCA_050247635.1 Candidatus Dadabacteria bacterium
AGGAAGACACCCCGAGGAGCATTTCCTACCAGCTCGAGCTTATGAAGAAGTGCGGCTTCACTGAAACGGACGTCCTTCACAAGAACGCCTGTTTCGCCGCATACGCCGGAATAAAATAGCGCGGGCACGGCAGTCCCGCGAGGCTGATTTTCGAAGGAGGATTGAATGTCTGACGGAAATCTTTTCAGCCGGAGAGAATTCGTCAGGATAGCGGGCCTGGGCCTGCTTTCCGCCGCGGCCGGGGCCTGCGCCCCCAAAGTGACGAAGCCGCCCGTCCGGCCCTACCGCTACTTCCCACTGGTAAACGTGTCCGAGGACAGGGTCATAAGACAGGCCGTCGGCCTCCGGCCCTACAGGCCCTCGGGATTCGTCGTCCGCCGAGAGCGCATCGGCACAAAAGACGTCGTCCATAATTACGGCCACGGCGGTGGCGGCCTTACCCTCTCCTGGGGAACATCCCACATCGCGGTGAAGGAGGCAGCCCCGCTCGGGCATAGATCATGCGCCGTCCTCGGGTGCGGCGCCGTCGGTCTCTCTGCTGCAAGGCTCCTGCAGATGGAAGGCTACGCAGTCACGATATACGCGAAGGACCTCCCCCCTCATACGACGTCCAACGTCGCCGCCGGCCAATGGTCACCCTTCACTGTATTCGACGAAGAGATGATAACGCCCGCCTTTTACCAAGAGTTCCTACGCGCTGCACGGCTCTCCTTCGGCTACTACAGGAATATGATCGGCAGCAAATACGGCGTAAGAGTGGCCGAGAACTTCTACTTCGGCAACGACCCCGTCACGCTCCCTTCCGTCATCCACGACCTCCCCGAAATATACGGCAAGCCCAAAACCCTGGTCCCGGGCGAATACCCGTTCGACGAGCCCTCGTGTAAAACCGTAAAGACCATGCTCATCGATACCCCGGTCTACCTAAACGCCGTGATGGCCGATTTCAGGGAGGCAGGCGGGAGGATAATCGTCAGGGACTTCAGGGACATAGCGGAGCTCATGTCGCTCCCCGAGCCGCTCATTATGAACTGCACCGGCCTCGGGTCCTATTTTCTCTTCAAGGACCGCGAGCTCGAGCCCATAAAGGGCCAGCTCACCGTCCTCTTGCCCCAGCCCGAGATCGACTACATCACCCTCATGAGGCGTGACGGCCTCTACATGATTCCCCGCTCGGATGGCATAATGCTCGGCGGCTCCCACCAGTACGGCGACTGGACCCTCTCTCCCGACCCGGTAGTAACCGAGCACATATTCACGGGCCAGTCGAGGTTCTGGAAAGACCTGCCCGTCGTATGATGTAGAATGCCGCTGGTGTAAAATATAGCCATGACGGACTTCACACAGGTTCTCTTGGGGACCATAGTCGCGCTCCTGCCGATAGTGAACCCATTCTCCGTCGCCATCACGTTCATATCGCTCTCTAAGGATATGGACGACTCGAAACGAAACCGCGAAGCCCTCCTCGCTTCCGTTTACATGACGATAATCCTCGTCATATTCCTCGTCGCGGGCGTCCTCATAATGAAGTTCTTCGGCATATCCCTCCCGGGCATCCGCATAGCTGGCGGGATCATCATCCTCAGCATCGGATTCAAGATGCTGAACCCCGAATATAAAGACCTCCGCGCCATAAACGCCGAGAACAAAACGGGCAGCGCGGACGACATCGCCTTCAGCCCGCTCGCCGTCCCCATGCTGAGCGGCCCCGGCGCCATTGCAGTGACATTGGGCATGGCCACCGCCGCTGGCTCTACGCTCGACTATGCGGCCGAGTCTCTCGGCATAATGGTCGTCGCCGCCGTCACGTATCTATGCCTCAGGGTAGCCGGCAGCGTGAAAAACCTCCTCGGTGAATACGGGGTCAACGTCCTCACGCGCATACTCGGATTCATACTCATCTGCGTCGGCGTCCAGTTCATAGTCGTCGGAATCTACGATTTCATACTCAACGAGGAATTTTCGAGGCCGATCCTACAGATGATAAAAGAGGTATGGAATGAGTGAGACCGAGAATCCAGTCGGTCGGCGGCCCGGCTTCGCCTCTCCGGCCGGTCAGGCTCCGCCGAACGTCACCATAAGGCGCTACAGGCCCGAAGACGCCGAGGCCATTTCCGATCTTTACAGGAAATCCGTCACGGAAATAGGCATCGAGCGCTACTCCCCGGCCGAGGTCGAGGCCTGGGCGTCCTACGCTGACGAGGTCGAAGAGCTTCGCCACAGATTAGCCGAGGGCCTCACGCTCATAGCCGAAAGCGGGGGCCGAATGGCGGCGTTCGGGCAGCTTAAGCCCGCAAACCGCGTCGAATTCCTCTACACGCTGAAAGATTTTTCGAGGATGGGTATCGCCACCCTTCTTTACGGGCGTCTCGAAGAAGCGGCGATCGCCTCCGGCTCCAGGGTCCTCCATACCGACGCAAGCAGGATATCGAGGCCCCTTTTCGAGAAGATGGGCTTCTTTCTGGTCGAGGCCGTGGTCGAGGAGCGAAAGGGCGTCAAACTCGAATGCTTCGTCATGAGAAAAGAGCTTCCGAGGTAGATTACCTCTCCCAACATACAATCCGCTCTAGGTTCTACGCACAAATGGTAATTTTCGACTTTAACCCCAAAATGGGTTGATTATGCCGCCGTTCATTCTATAATACATAGGCTTTCAAGAGGAGACATACTATGAATAAATCAGACCAAAACCTGGGCGCATTCCTTTTCATATCCGCCATAGTTCTTTTTTTCATCCTGGCCATTTATCTCTGGCTCAGCTGAGCCCCATTCCCACTCAGGGCCGCAGTATCCACCACCGCACTAAAACCGGATAATGGGAAACGGGGGTGTGTAATCTTACATGCCCCCTTCCCTGTTCTGTCCAAAAATCTGACAATCGACATATCGTACAATTCCAGTACCCCGGTATTTACTTGACTGCCGTATGGCACGGTTATTGCACTAATTTTAGGCATAGAGTTGAGATCGAGGCGATGACAAATACATCTGCAGTCAAAGAACGGAACGGGGAGGAACCGGCCGGATACAGGGGCTGCGCCCACTGCGGCGACCCCACCGATACCCGGACGGCCGTCGAA
>JBFWTW010000310.1:0-3058 GCA_050247635.1 Candidatus Dadabacteria bacterium
TCTTCTTGTTTCTGATTTCGGCCAGCTCGTCGCGCGAGAGCGTCGAAACCTCGAGCCCGTCGAGGAAATACTGCCCTTTCGTCGGTTTGTCGAGGCAGCCGAGTATGTTCATGAAGGTGCTCTTTCCGGAGCCCGACGCCCCCATTATGGAGACGAATTCGCCCTCGGCTATGTCAATCGATACGCCCCGGAGCGCCCTTACCTCTATATCCCCGAGATAGTAGGTGTTGTGTATGTCGCGCGTGACTATGACTTTCCCGCTTCCGCTCATCCTCAGAATCTCCTGGGCTGAGGGAGGAGGGACGAGCCGGCGTCGGATTTCCCTTTCGTTACGGCCTCGACAATCACCTTCTGTCCTTCTTGAAGGTCGCCCTCCAGTATCTCCGTGTAAACGCCGTCGCTCGCGCCCGGTTTTACGGGGACGGCGCCGAGGCGGCCGCCGTCGAGCTCTATCCAGACATATGAATCGCCGGAGAGCTCGTCGGGCCTTTCCCTTACGGGAACATTGGACGGAGGGATGAATCTAAGCGCCGCAGTGGGCACGCGGAGGACGTTCTTTTTGTCGGATACGACTATCCTGACCTCTGCGGACATGCCGGGCTTAAGCTTCATCGAGTCGTTCTTCGTCATGACGACGACGTTATACGTGACGACGTTGTTGGTTACTATCGGCTCGTTTCGGACCTGGGTTACGGCGCCGGTGAACACGTCGTTCGGATAGGCGTCTACCCTGAATTTGGCGCTCTGCCCGGCCGAGACCTTGCCTATGTCTGCCTCGCTCACCCTGGCGTCTATCTTCATCTCGTCGAGGTCGCTCGATATGACGAAGAGGGTTTTCCCGTCCGCCGTGACGGACTCACCCGGATCGACGCTCCTCGAAAGGACTATCCCGTCTATGGGCGCCCTTATGACCGAGCCCTCTACGTTCGTCTTCGCAATGTCCAGCGTTACCCTGGCCTGCTCGTAGGCGGCGAGGGCAGTCGTGTATCTTGATTGGGAATCGTCGAATTCCTCTTTAGGGATGAGGCGCTTCGAGTAGAGCTCCTTGTTGCTCTTGTAAAGCGAGTTCGCCATGTTGAATTCTGCCTCGGCCTTTTTGGTGTCGGCCTCGGCCTTCCTGAGCTCCGTTTCGAGGAGGGAAGGGTCTATCTCGGCGAGCGGGTCGCCGGCGGATACGCGGTCGTTGAAGTCCACATCGACGGCCGACACCGTGCCCGCGACACGGGAGGAAACGTTTATAGACTGGATCGGGTTCACCGTGCCGTTCGACGCTATGAGCGAGACTACGTCCCCCCTGTCTACTTCGGCCGTTCTGAACGTTATCTCTGAATCTCCGCTGCTGTAAAGCCTCGGAATGATAAACGCGCCCGCGGCCAGTAGTATGACTAGAACTGCGATTGTTGTTTTATTGATCAAGGTCACCGCCTCCGCTTACGGCCCTTTCGAGCTTTGCAGCGGTAATTCTGTAGTTGTATATGGCTTCGAGGTAGGCCGCGTTCGCGTTCGAATAGAGCGCTTCGGCCTCTGCCAGCTCGACGTCGGAAGCCCTTTCGAGTCTGTACCTTTCGCGCGCGAGGGCGAGGGTTTCCTCTGAGGACTTTCTTGTCTCTTCCGTGACGGAAATATTCTTCTCGGCGAGGCTTAGATCCCTGTGGAGCTTTCTTATCTCGGACTCAACCTCGGTTTTTTTCGTTTCGAGCTCCGCCTGGGAGCGCTTTAGCTGGGCCCTCGCGTTTTGTATCTGGGCGTTTTTCTTAAAGCCGTCGAAAATGTTGAGCTCAAGCCCTATACCGGCGATAAAGCCCGGCGTTTCCGCTCCTTTGCCCTTAAATCTGTAGGCTGTCCTTCCGAATATGACGGGGAACCATTCCTTTTGCGCGGCCGAGAGGTCGGCGTTCGTCGCGGCCTCTTTGGCCTTTAGGCTCTTGAGCTCGGGCCTGTTGTCGAGCGCTGTGTCTATCGATTTTTCTACGTTCATCTGAACTTTGTCATATGTCGGGTCGTCCACGAGGGTGTAATTAAACCCTCCATCTATGCCCATCGCGATAAGGAGCCCCTCTTTTGCGGCGTCGAGCTCGTTCTCCGCGGTGTTGAGCTCGAGCCGGGCGTTTCCGAGATCGACCGTCGCCTTCGTGACGTCGGCCTTGCCTATCCGCCCCGCCTCGTAGAATCCTTCGGCGCGTTCGAGCCGCGCCTCGAATTCCCCTACCTTCTTTGCCCGGGCCTCGACCATATGCTGCCACGAAAGGACACTATAATAACTAACAGTAGTGTCGAGTATGAGGTCTTCCCTTGCCGTTTCGCTGTCGAATTTCGTTGACCTCAGCTGCGCCTTGCTCGACTTCACACGGTTCGAGGTGCGCCCGAAGTCCCATATCATCTGGTCCAGGAAAAACCCGGACTCCCTTCCGATGAAGGGGATGACGAGCCTGGTGTAAATCTCGGGGTAATATGCCGAATTGGCGCTCCTTACGAGGGACTCGGATATTTCTACCGATGCCTCGGCTACCGTCATTTCCGGGTTCTCTCCGAGGGCAGTCGCTATTGCCTCGTCCAAGGTCAGAACCCTCGCTTCCTCGGCGCCCGAAGGGGCGGCGAGGCACAGTGCGAAGCACAACATAAGCAACAATCCTGGGCCGTATAGTCTCATTTTCTCTGAATTATGCAATAATATGACGCTAAAACAAAGCCGTTGCAACACCTTCCGCCCTCCCGTACAATACCGTAATGGCGTTCGGCGTTTACGTTCACATACCCTACTGCGTCACCAAATGCCCCTACTGCGACTTCAATTCCTATGGCTCTCGCGGGAAGTTCCCGGAGGAGGAGTATACCGGGGCTCTCCTTAACGAGCTCGGGCTGTACGAGGAGGAGCTCGGCGGGGGAGGGCTCACGTCCGTATTTTTCGGGGGCGGGACGCCGTCCCTTTTCACCCCGCGCTCTATAGAAAGGGTCATTTCGGCCATATTCGATAAGACGGGATCTTCAGGGGAAGGGGTAGAAGTATCTCTCGAGGTGAATCCGAAGACGGCCGACCTCGAAAAGCTGAAAGGCCTCA
>JBFWTW010000311.1:0-3052 GCA_050247635.1 Candidatus Dadabacteria bacterium
GCCGCGCTCGTTCCTGACGCCGCTTTTGCGCAGGAAGGCACCGGCGGAGAGCTCACGAAGCTCGGACTCGCTCTCGGTGCGGGGTTGGGTATAGCGATTGCAGCCGGTGCTGCAGGCCTGGGCCAGGGAAGGGCGACGGCAGCTGCTCTCAGCGGTATTGCCAGGAATCCGGGAGCTAGCTCCAAGATTCTTACGCCGATGATTATCGGTCTCGCTCTTATCGAGTCCCTCGTTATCTATGCTCTTCTCATAGCATTTCTGCTCCAGGGAAAAATCTAAATACGTCTGCGGGGAGTCGTTCTGCGGCTCCCCGCATCACGTATGGGATGGGGCGCTTTACGGGGTTTGCTATAACTTCGGAACGGTATTACCATACTGTTATGAAAGGCGCACTGTTTTCAATTCTTCTGCTGGTCGTGCTCGCCGGATGCGGCGGGGCGTCGGGTATGATCCAAAAGGACGAGCAGGAGTCCCTTACCAAATCGACCGACCTTTATTACAAGCTCATAATGTGGAAGTACTACGAGAAGGCCGCGCAGTTCGTGGACCCGGAGAAGTACCCGGACTATGAAGCGTTCGTCTCGGCCAATGAGAAGGACCTCAACATCACGGGCTACGAGATAAAGGAGATCACCTACGTCGTGGACGAGGTTCCCGGCTCGGGCAGCGAAACGCCGGACCCCGAAAGCGAGAAGGCCGAAGCCGAAGTCAGGGTGAGCTTTACCTATTATAAGTACCCCTCCGTTTCGGAAAAGAGCGTCTCGTCGGTGGATACGTGGGTGAATAAGGGGAAGAAGTGGTATATATCGTCCTCGGAGTTCGGGGCGGCGTTTAAGTAGGCGCTTCGGGTTACGGCTTAGCTGACACGTGGTGTTTCTCGACGTAGCACATTCGCATGCTATAGTCGTGATGGGTAGGTAATCAGTAGCGATACGCTGCTACCTCGAATTCCTTCACGTGTGGCGTGCACACGTGGTGTGTTTCTCGCCGTAGCGCGGGAGGTGCCGGAGTCACCTATAGCGCGGCGGGTGTAAACTGCGTGCGCTGCTGCTTCATTATCAGCGGACACGGTCCGCGAGGGGGTATTTGCCTGTGACGAGGCTTTCGGCTTCGCCCGTGTCTTTAATCTCGCCTTCGAGCTGGGCTTCCTCGACGAGGCTCAGTATTTCCTTGAACATCGGGCCTGGTTTGTAGCCCATTCTGATGAGGTCCTTTCCCGTGATCAGCGGCGCGGGTTTTATCTCCTCGTCGGCGAGCCTGAATTCTTCCAGCTTTTCCATGACGAAGTCGTAGGCGTCGAGCATGCCGTGGCTCGCCAGGCAGTCGGCCTTGTGGAGCGCCATGTGCTCCTCGAAATCCGGAAGGCGCACGAATTTCTTGAGCGTGCTCTTCTTCATGTGGAAGACGTCCTTGAACTTTAAGTGCTCGCGGATCAGGTCGCAGATGGTGTCGATCTCTTTATTCGAGAATTTGAGCCTCCTGCATATGTCCCTCGACATCTCGGCCCCGAGCTTGTCGTGGCCGTTGAATCTTATCCTGTCGGTTTCGGTGAACGTCGGGGGCTTCGCTATGTCGTGAAGGAGCCCCGCCATGGCGAGGGTCGTCGAAACCTCGCCGTCCGCGTGCTCGTAGATCTTGTCGAGCACCATGCAGGTGTGGACGAAGACGTCGCCTTCCGGATGGAATTCCGGCGGCTGCTCGACCCCGCGCATGGCCTCTGCCTCGGGGAGTATGTATTCGAGAAGGCCGCTTTCGCTGAGGAGCATAAGCCCCGCGCCGGGGTTTTGCTGCGAGACGATCTTTACGAGCTCGTCCCGTATCCTTTCCTCGCTCACCCGGGTTATTCCGCCGGCGAGCGCCTTCATCGCCTGAAATGTTTCGTTCTCGATTTCAAAGCCGTACCGTGAGGCGAATCTCACTGCGCGTACGAGCCGTAGCTTGTCCTCGGTGAATCTAGCTTCGGGGGAGCCTATGGTGCGTACGACGCGGCGCTTAATATCTTCAAGCCCGTCGGTGTAGTCTATAACCTCTTCCGTGAACGGGTCGTAGAGCATGCCGTTGATGGTGAAATCGCGCCTGAGGACGTCCTCCTCCTCGCTGGCGCTGTACGATACGGCGTCTGGGTGGCGGCCGTCGGAGTAGCTCTCATCCCTCCTGAAAGTGGCGACTTCGAACCTCATGCCGCCTACGATAACCAGCATGACGCCGAAGCTCGCGCCGACGGGGATCGTATGCTCGAAGAGCTTCGCCACCTCGTCGGGGGTCGCGCTGGTGGTGATGTCGTACTCCTTCGGGGGGAGGCCGAGCGTCATGTCCCTCGCGCATCCGCCGACGAAGAACGCACGGTGCCCTGCCTCTCTCAGACGCGAGAGGAATATCTTTCCTGTCTCGTACAATTCACTTTCGAAGGCTTTTACCCCGCGGGTCTTTTTCATCGTTTAAAACTGCCGTTTTTATAGTATATTTTACACGCTGTCAGGGAAAGGTATCCTTTTAGATTACCCAAAGCGAATAATCATGAGCGAAAACACAATATCAGGGCTTTTAAAAAGCCGCGTCAAAGAATATGGAACCAAGCTTCTCTACCAGAGGAGAGACGGCTGGAGCTGGAAGCAGATTACCTGGCTCGATTTCGACAGGAAAGTGAAGAATATCGCGTCGTTCTTGATGGACCTCGGCCTCGGGCCGGGAGACAGGGCGATAGTCGCGTCCTCGAACCGGCTCGAAGCGATATCGGCCGAGATAGCCGTTATGCTCGTGGGCGGGGTGATTGTTCCGCTCGAGTTTAACGTCGCACCCGAGGCGGTTACGGCAGCAGCGAACGAGACGGGGGCCAAATTCGTCTTCGTCGAGCAGGGGGAGGCTCTCGACTCCATTATCGATTCTGCCAGATCTATGCCCGGGGTGGAGAGGATAGTAATCTTCCCGGATGCCCACATAAAGAACGAGAAGGTTCTCGATTTCAAGGCGGTGCTCAAGTTCGGGCTGATGAAGAGAAAGAAGCTCGAAGACGAGCTCACGAAGATAGCGTCCGGCGTCGGCTCCGGCGACC
>JBFWTW010000312.1:0-3029 GCA_050247635.1 Candidatus Dadabacteria bacterium
CTTTCGAAAATGCGATAGTAACAGCGATCGCGCTGGGAGGCTCTACAAACGCGGTGCTTCATCTGCTCGCGATCGCCAGGGCTGTGAACGTAAAGCTCACGATAGACGATTTCACAAGGATTGGGAAAAAGGCACCCGTCCTCGCGGACTTAAAACCGAGCGGGAAGTTTATGATGGCGGACTTCTGCAGAATAGGGGGGCTCCAGCCTCTCATGAAGATGCTCCTCGACGCGGGACTCCTGCACGGGGACTGTCTTACGGTTACGGGGAAGACGATGGCGGAGAACCTGAAATCCGTCGGTGCTTATCCCAAGGGGCAGGAGATAGTAAGGCCCGTTTCCGACCCTCTCAAAAAGGACAGCCACATAGTA
Organism: Candidatus Dadabacteria bacterium; assembly: GCA_050247635.1. GTDB lineage: Bacteria > Desulfobacterota_D > UBA1144 > Nemesobacterales > UBA2774 > JADLGH01. Next base: position 372 of record JBFWTW010000312.1, read on the forward strand.
ATCCTCAGGGGAAACATCGCCGAAGAAGGGGCAGTGGCAAAGATATCGGGCCACGAAGGCCTCTCGTTTAAGGGTAAGGCAATAGTCTTCGATTCCGAGGAGGAGAGCCTTAAGGCCATTCTCGGCGGGAAGGTGAAGAAGGGGCATGTCATAGTCATAAGGTACGAAGGCCCGAGGGGCGGCCCCGGAATGAGGGAGATGCTTGCCCCGACGTCGGCCGTTATGGGGAAGGGGCTCGGAAACGATGTGGCGCTCATCACCGACGGCAGGTTCTCGGGCGGGACGCACGGGTTCGTCGTCGGGCACATTACGCCCGAGGCTTACGACGGCGGCGCCATCGCCGTCATCAAGAACGGCGACACGATAACCATCGATGCGAAGACGAGGGAGATAAACCTCGATATCCCTAAGAGCGAGCTGAAAAAGAGGCTCTTGCAGTGGAAACGGCCGAAGCCCAAGGCAGAAAAGGGCGTACTCGCAAAGTATGCGAAGCTCGTTTCCTCGGCATCCGAGGGGGCCGTAACCGACTGACAATCACATCTAAATAATGAAACTTTACAGGCCCGGACAGCCGAAACTAGGCTGCCCGGGCCTTACATTTTCGGGCCGGATTCCATGGCCCGGCCTATCCAAACTCCCCATTTCCCGTTAACCGTTTCTTAAAGCCCTCCTAAAACTGCCTTAAAATCCCTCGCGCACAATATAAAGTGATGCGAAGCATATACAGGCGGAGTATGAAAGGAAGGAGGTGTGGATGACTACTCTAATCGTATCCGACGTGCATCTGGGCTCGGGCTACAACAGGGCCGGCGAGCTTGCGTCGCTTCTCACGAGGAGGAGCTTCGGACGGCTCATTATTCTCGGCGACCTGTTCGACAGGCCGCGCACCATGATGCTGAATGAGAGCGAATGGGACCTTATGGACGCGATAAGGAGCCTTGCGCTCAGGAAAGAGATTATCTGGGTCGAGGGGAACCACGACGAGGGATTCGGCGACGTCATTTCGTCCACCCTCGGCATAAGGGCCGAGAAGGAGTACGAGTGGACTGAGCGGGGAACAAGATTCCTCGCGCTCCACGGTCACCAGTTCGACTCGTATACCACGAGCGGGAGCTATGCGGCCTCATTTGCGGGATTCACGTACGGGATGCTGAGGAGAATCGACAATCTCACAGGCACGGACCTGTTCCACAGGCTTTGCTTCGAGAACCGCTCCTGGAAGCATTCGTCGAGGATGGTGAAGGAATCGGCCCTGGGGTATGCGCGCGAAAGAGGGGCGGACGTTATGTTCTGCGGCCATACTCACAGGGCCGAGAGGGACATGCGAAGCGGTGTCGAGTATGTGAACACCGGATGCTGGAACGACCTCTACTGCCATTACGTGATCGTGGGCGAGCATGGCGCTATGCTGAAGGAGTTCATCCCCGAAAGCGGCATACCGGGGAGCCGTGTGAGATTCGCGGTCGACAGGGCGAACGTCACCTGACGCGTTTTTCGAGGTATTCCCTGAGCGCGGCTGCGCTGTTGTACGTCTCTTCCTTTGAGCCGTAGACGAAGGTGACGTCCTTTCCCTTGACGGCGTCTCTGAGCTCGTCAACAGCGGCCTTATCGCCGCCTAGCTCTTCGAAGTACCGCTTTTTAAATTCCGTCCATTTCTCGGAGTCGTGCCCGTACCATTTTCTGAGCTCGTTCGAAGGGGCGACGTCTTTCAGCCAGAGATCGAGCTTCGCGTCCTTTTTCGATATCCCCCTCGGCCAGAGTCTCTCGACCAGTATCCGGAGGCCGTCTTCCGGCCCGGGCTTTTCGTAGGCGCGCTTCAGCTTGATGTTCATTATATGGATAAATTTAACATAGATAGCAGCGGTGCAAGTAAGCTGCGAGAGGCGGGTTGCGCCGGGATAGCTGCCGCAGTGAGCGGGAAACGTCAGTCCTCAATCAGGACGTAGAGGTCTTCGCCTTCTATCTTTATGGGGTAGGTTTCGACGGGGTCCGTAGCAGGGAGGCAGAGGGCCTCGCCCGTTTCTACGTTGAATTCGGCGCCGTGGTAGATGCAGGTTATCTTCTTCCCTTCGAGTATGCCGTCGGAAAGTGGGTACGCCTGGTGCGTGCACTCGTCCCTGAAGGCGAAGAACCGGCCGTCAACGTTACAGACGGCGACCATTTCGCTGCCCAGGGGAAAGGACCTTACCTCTCCCGGCGGTATCTCGGACGTCTTCGCTATCTTTTCGAATTCGGACACGTTATCAGGCTCCGTTGGTGAATGTGGTCAGCCGATTCAGATTCAGCCTTTATCTGCGAGCTTTCTCTGTGTGAACCAGTCGGCGAGGAGGTTCTCGCAGTAATCCCTTATTTCCCTTACGTGCATGCTTTCGATGGTGCCGTTCGTAAACGCGGTCAGTATGACGTCGCGCGCCATTTCGTGCGGAATGCCTCGCGAGCGTAGATAAAAGATCGCATTCTCGTCTATCTGACCTATCGTCGCTCCGTGCGTACACTTTACGTCGTCGGCGTAGATCTCGAGCTGGGGCTTCGTGTCGATCTGCGCGTTGTCCGAAAGTAGCAGGTTCCTGTTCGTCTGCTTGGCGTCCGTCTTTTGCGCGGCCGTGTGCACAATAATCCGGCCGTGAAATACCCCCCTCGACCTTCCGTCGAGAACGC
>JBFWTW010000313.1:0-3016 GCA_050247635.1 Candidatus Dadabacteria bacterium
TAAAGGACAAGAAAATAAAGAAGGTTACGGTCCCGGGGAGGTTCGGGCTCAAGTACGCCGACGAGCTCAGAAAGGAAGGGTTTAAGGTCGTCCCGGCCAAAGAAGAGCCGCTCTTTATGGAGAGGCTGAGGAAGACCTCGGAAGAGGTCAGGCTCATAAAGGACGCCCTTACGAAAACCGCGCAGGCCATGGACGCCGCGATTAAGATGATAGCGGCCTCCGAAGTCCGGAAGAACAGGCTTTACCACGACGGAAAGCCTCTCACTTCCGAGAGGGTCAAGGGCGAGATCAACTCCTTTCTCTCGAAGGCCGGTTTCACCGCCGCCCATACGATTGTGGCTTGCGGCATTCATTCCTCGATGCCCCACGATTCAGGCCAGGGCCCCCTTTATGCGGGCAAGCCCATAGTCCTGGACATATTCCCGAGATCACAAAAGACAGGATACTTCGGCGATATGACGAGGACTGTGATAAAAGGCGAGCCTACAAAAGAGCTCTCGGACATGTACGACACCGTGCTCAAGGGCCAGAAGCTTGCGATAGATATGATCGGGCCAGGGGTGGCGGTAAAGGACATTCATAAATCCGTCGTCGATTACTTCGACAGCAGGGGGTACAAGACGGGAACCATAGACGGCAAGACCGAAGGGTTCATTCACTCAACCGGACACGGGCTGGGGCTCGAAATACACGAGCCTCCCAGGGTTGGAATGGGAGACGAGGTTCTCGAAGAGGGGAACGTCGTTACCGTGGAGCCGGGGCTTTATTATGCCAGGACGGGCGGCATAAGAATTGAAGATGTGGTGGTAGTAGAAAAGAAGGGCTGCAGGAACCTCACGAGATACCACGAAAAATTCAAAGTTTGAGGGTGGTTTGAGACGGCCGGTTAACGCCTTATTCCCAATTTATCTCGTACTTGCAGGACTCGGCGCCCTTATATCTGCACTCAGTCTGGGTGATCGTGACTGCGCCGGTCCCCGACATTAAAAGGCCCGTCTTGAACCATTCGGGTACTGCGAACGTGCAAATCGCGACCCCGGAAGCCTTCATCTCGTCGGCGAGCTCATAGAGAACCAGCGTGGAGCTTTTATCGTCTACGTTTACGCTCTCGACATCCACCCTGCCGCTATCGAAATACCTGCTCCAGAGCGAAGGAGCGCTGTTCAGAATGACCTGTGGATTTTTGAGATCTACGAAAACCTCGAAAACAGGGCCGAGGTCTTTTTGGGCGATGTATTCGGCAACCGGAACTATGGACAGAAAGTCGCCGTTCCCCACGACCAGGTCGTAAGTGTTTACGAGATTGTTAAGGTGAGTTACCGGATACCATTCGGTCTTGGCGATATTCTTTTCGAAAAACTCCGCATCGTCCCCCGGCAGATTTGCGAGGACCATTTTCCATACACTGTCCCCGATGGAATTAACAATGTAATCCCTCGAGTTAAGGAATATCGATCCTTTGGCTCTTCCGATTTTCGTGTCCATACAAATTACTGTAGAATTGACGGATATATTCCGATTCCGGGCCCAGTTATGCTATTTAGATAAATATTATCACCGTTTGTATCCATTTTCACCCGATAATTATTAATACAATGGAGAAAAATATGAAAAAGACATTCGACGATCTCGTAGAGCTGTCGCGGCACCTTCTGGGGCCCGAGGGATGCCCCTGGGATAAGGAGCAGACACTCGAAACGCTCCGGCCTTACATCATAGAAGAGGCGTACGAGGTCGTACAGGCGATAGAGCAGAAGGACAGGGACGAGATCATAGAAGAGCTGGGCGACCTGTTCTACGAAGTCCTCTTCGCCGCGCAGATAGCCTCGGCCGACGGGGAGTTCGACATCGGGGACGTTATAGACAGGCTCCACAAAAAGCTCGTCAGCAGACACCCGCACGTATTCGGCGAGGAAAAAGCGGCCAATGCAGAGGAAGCGGTGAAGAGATGGCACGCACAGAAGCTGAAAGAGAAGTCCCGAAAGAGAAGGCTCCTTCACATCCCGCGCACGATGCCGTCCCTTCTCCGCGCGCAGCGCGTGGGCGAGAAGGCATCACAGGTAGGGTTCGACTGGCAGAGCTCGGGCGAGGTGCTAGAAAAGGTTCGCGAGGAGCTGGCGGAGCTGGAAGCGGAGATTAGGTCCGGCAACGAAAAGGGCGTCGAGAAAGAGTGGGGCGACCTCGTCTTCTCGCTCGTAAACCTCGGGCGTCATCTCAAGCTCGACTCCGAGGGCACGGCTCACAAGGCAATCGACGGATTCATCGAACGGTTCGGCTATATAGAAGACAAGGCCGAGGCCGACGGGAAACAGGTATCGGACCTTACGCCCGAAGAAATGAACGAGCTATGGGAAGATGTGAAGAAGCGGGAGCGCGGGTAGTGCACTGCCCTGTGTTACTTGAAAGCAGGTATGACCTTCTTCGCGAAGAGCTCCAGATGCGGCTGTGCCCAGCTCGCGGGGAGCCCCGGGGGGATCGTGAACGAATAGAAATTCGTAATGGGCACCTCTTTCACGTAGGCCCTTATCATTTCGATGCACGTATCGGGGTCGGCGACGTTGAGAATACCGAGCTCCTTTAGATGCTCGGCGTCGCGTATGTAAGGGAGGAGCGGCATCCCGGCTTTTTCGAACCATTCAGCGTAGCCGTTTAGCTGGTAGAGGACATGATCCACGGCCTCGTTCCACGTTTTTTCCGGGTATTCGGAAGCGATGAGCCAGAAATATCCGCCCGCGACCTTGAGGTTCGTCGTCGGCTTTCCGAGCCTCCCGAGCTCGGTGACGTACTCGTCGTATAGCTCCTTGATAGGCCCCGTACCTAAAAAGCCGTCCCCGAGCCTCGCTGCGCGCCTGGCCCCCGCGGGGCTAAATCCGCCGACCCAAAGGGGAGGGCGGGGTTTTTGTATGGGCTCCGGCGCGAGCCTCGCGTTATGGATCTCGTAATATTTGCCTTTGAACGTTAGCGTCTCGCCTTCCCACAGGCGGCGTATGATCTCAAGCCCTTCGTTCGAGCGGGC
>JBFWTW010000314.1:0-2996 GCA_050247635.1 Candidatus Dadabacteria bacterium
GCGTTATATTCGGGAATTGAAGCAGATCGTTCCTGATCTTTTCGGTGAGCTCGAAGTGCTCGTTCTCGTCGAGCGGGCCGTAGATGACGAGGTCTATAACCCGGCTAAGCCTCTGGTTTAGCCCGATGACAGGCCTTTCGGCGTCCTCGGGAAAAAATGAAATCCTGTCCACGCCGTTCTTGATGTCCTGAAGGGCGCGGTTGGGGTCCTCGCCCTCGACGAGCTCTATCTCGAGCGTGGCGCTGCCCTCGCTGGCGACAGAGACCATCCTCTCGATGACCTCGAGGTTCCTTATCTCTTCTTCTATGGGGATGATGATTCCGTCCTCGACCTCCTCGGGCGAGGCGCCGGGATAGTCGACGGACACGTCCACGATGTCGAGGAGGAACGAGGGGAATATCTCCTGCTTTATATTGAACGCAACCACTATCCCGCCCACGATGAGCGTGAGCATGATGATGTTGGCCGCGACGGAGTTCCGGGCCATCCATCCGATTATGCCGTCCAGCTCCCGGTTCTCGTTTCTCTTTTCGTCCATTATTCCTTACCGCAGAAAGGCTCCGTGCCCGCCGAGGCGATCTTCTCACCAGACGGTTCCGTTTCCTCTTCACTTTTCCTTATCATTACGTCCATGCCGGGGATTACTGTAGAAAGGTGCGAGTCGATGAGCCTGTCGCCCGCGCCGAAATCAGCGTGCACGTAAACGTCGTCCTGATACCTCCAGGCTATGGCGACGGGCCTGATGCGGAGCTTGTCGTCCTTGTCCGCCACCCATACGGTGTTGTTCTCACGGAGCCCCCGCCTCGGTATCCTGTAGACGCCCGCTATGGTGCCCGTCGATATCTCGGCCCTTACGTAGCTGTCGAGCGGCACCGCCTTTTCGTGCGCGGCTTCCTTGAGAGAGAGCGGGTCTTCTATGGAAATTAAGACCTTTCCCATCCTACCTTCGGGGTCGAGGTTACCGAGCTTGCGTATGACCTTGCCGCACCTGAGCACCGTGCCGCCGAGCCCGGTATCGAGGTATACCGAAACCGGGGAGCCGTGGCCGTTGTCCTCGGGAATAATCCGGTTGAAACTGTCGAGCGGCACGGACGCGCTTACCCAGAATTCTCCCGTCCCGGCGATCGTCGCGACGCTGGTTGTGGGCCCTACGCGCTGGCCGATATCGACCGACTCCTCGAGGACTATCGAATCGAAGGGCGCGCGTATAGTCGTCCGCGAAAGGTTGAGCTTCGCCTCGCCGAGGTTGGCCTCCGCGCTTTTCACGTCGGCCTCTGCCTGCGCAAGCTGGGGTTTACGCAGCGCAAGCTCGCCGGAAACCTCGGCGTCCATGGTGTTGCCGAAAACCTCCCATTCACGCTTGGCCACTATCTGGCGGCCCTTTTCGAGCTCGAGCTCCGCCCTGGCTTCCCTGAGCCCCGCTTCGGCGCGCTCGACCGCGAGCTTGTAATCGGAATCGTCGATGCTGAGCAGCATGTCGCCCTCTCTCATCAAGCCTCCCGGCTCCATCTCGGGATTCATGGACACTATCCTTCCCGTCACCTCGGGGGTTATCGTCACCTGCTGCGAGGGGAGGACGTTGCCGAAGGCCTCTACCTTGATGTCGTATTCGCCCTGCTTGAGCGGCATCGTGCCCACCGTCGGCACGGCGCGGGCCGGCTCCCGTTTTTCCGTTTCCGGAGACGTGATTATTATGAACGCCGCTACGAGCGCAGCGGCTGCGAGAATAAGAACGGGCAGTAATTTCCTGTTGCGAAGCATCTTCATGAATCGTTTCTCCCGGGGGCGACGGCCAGGCCTTCGGATGCTGCCTCGACGGGTCCCCCGATTGCCCGGAAGAGCCTGATTCTGTAGCCCACCAGGATGCGTTCCTCCGTTAATATATTCCTCTCTATTTGCCTAAGCTCCTGTACCGCCGTCAAGACGGGGAGATAATCGGTCAGTCCCTGCATGTACCTGTATCTGGTTTCGTTGGCCGTCTGCTGTAGGACGTCCTTACGCTGTCTTAATATTTCGAGTCTTTCGGCCTGCTTCTTTTCGAGAAAGAGCGCGTTCTCGACGTCCTCTATCGCCCTGATATATGCCTCGGCGAACCTCGCCAGGCCCTCTTCGTAAAGCTCCCTGTTCTGCCTGACGCGCGCCTCTCTCAGCCCCCAGTCGAGGAGCGGCTGAACGAGAGAGCCGAGGAAGATCCCCAGGGGGCCGTTCGGGCCCGAGCCCGCCGCGTATATGTAGCTCCCAGTGATCGTAAAATTCGGGAGCCTCTCGGCGATCGCCTGGCCTATGCGGTTGTCGGCCGCGACCAGCGAATACTTAAGCGCCCTCAGATCGGGCCTGTTAAGCAAAAGCTCGCTCGGTATGCCGACAGGCGGCGGGCTGCCCAGCACAGGGAAGCCGCCGTCTTCGGGCGTTTTGAATCTCCCGTCGGGGGCCTGCCCGGCGAGCACGTCGAGCCTGTTCTCGAACACGACATATGCGGCCTCGCTCGACGGTATGAGGCTCACAGTATCGTCCAGCTGGCTCCTCTGCTGGAGCACGTCCACAGCCGACGACACACCCTGCGCGAACCTGAGCTCTGTCAGGTCGAGAAGAAGCGTGTCCCTCTCGCGCTGGTCTTTTAAGAGCTCCAGCTTCAATTTTTCCTCGATGGCTGAATAATAGGTTTCGGCTATTTCCGCCGACAGCGTGAGCCTCAGGGCGTCGAGTTCCTCGGAGCTCGCCTGCGCCTCCGCGCTGAAAGCGCTTTCCTGATAGCCGAGCCGGTTGAATATATCCACTTCCCAGAAGAGCGCCCCGCCGAGCTCGGTGAAATCCCTGAAATTCGAGTCGTCGATCTCGATCGCCTCTTCGGCCACTGCGTCCACGGACGGGAACCTGAGGGCCCTGGCTTCATCGCTCAGCGCAAGAGAGCTTTTGTACCTCGCGGCGAGCTCCGCAATCCGGTAGTTGCTGCCGAGAGATTCCTCTATGAGGGCGTTCAAGTCCTCATCTCCGAA
>JBFWTW010000315.1:0-2984 GCA_050247635.1 Candidatus Dadabacteria bacterium
CGCTCGTAAGCCGCCTTGCCATGAGAAAATCGTCCTACGAAAAGGCCGGCTCCAGGCGGCGGGTCGTCCTCATGAGGGAGATCATGGAGATAAGGGCCGAGCTCGCGAAATTCTCGGAGCTCCTCGGTACGGTCACGGGAGAGCCCGAGCCCCCGGGGCAGGCCGGCTGATGTCCGGGGCCCCGTGTGCGGCGGCCTTTCGAGCGCCCTCGACAAGCCTCTAATTCCCACTTATTGACTGTAATTGAGGGGCCTTCCGGCTATTGTATAACCTCACTACCCCCTGTATCCTTACTCGGATAGCGTATAGAATTAATACGTAATCCGGCGACAATATGAACATCAAGGATTTAAGCCCAGCCGAGCTCGGAGAATTCGTATCGGGGAAGGGGATTCAACCCTACCGGGCCCGCCAGATAGGTAAATGGATTTATGTGAGGGGGGCGTCGTCTTTCGACGAGATGACCGACCTGTCCAAGGACCTGAGAGAAACCCTCAAATCCGCCTTTACCATCGGCGATTCGATAGAGCTTGCGGGCGAGCAGGTTTCGAAGGACGGGACGAGGAAGTACCTTTTCAAGCTTTCGGACGGTAACCAGATCGAAAGCGTCCTCATACCCGACAAAAAGAGGAACACCCTCTGTGTATCCTCGCAGGCGGGGTGTGCCCTCGGCTGCACGTTCTGTCTCACTGGAACCGTTGGAAAAATCCGTAACCTCAAGCCGTCCGAGATAATAGACCAGTATCTGATAGTCAACAGGCTCACATACGACTCTGTAACAAACATAGTTTTCATGGGCATGGGCGAGCCGCTCGACAATCTGGACAACCTCGTAAGGGCTCTCGAAAACCTGATGGACCGAAACGGCCTCGCGCTTTCTCCGAGGCGTATAACTGTCTCCACCTCTGGAATAGTGCCGAAGATTAAAGAGCTCGGCGAGCGTGTATCCGTCAACCTTGCTGTGTCGCTCAACGCACCCACGGACGAGATACGGAACGAAATCATGCCCATCAATAAGCGCTATCCGATAAAGGAGCTCCTAAAGGCGAGCGTCAACTTCCCGGTGCCGCCTCGTAAAGCTCTCATGTTCGAATACGTGATGCTGAGCGGCGTAAACGATTCCGACAAGGACGCGTACGACCTCGGCAATCTACTCGCCGGGATAAACTGCAAGTTAAACCTCATCCCCTTTAACGAGGCGCGGCCGCTTCCCTACAAGTCGCCCTCTATGGAGCGCGTGCTGCGATTCCAGGAGATAGTGATCTCGTTCGGGATTAACGTCAGGATACGAAAGAACCGGGGGAGGGATATACTCGGGGCATGCGGCCAGCTCGCCGCGGCGTATCCGGCCAGGAAAACCACCGGCGGGAAGGCGGCGGAGGCCGCCATATAATACGAATACGGAAATGACGAAGAATAAAATGACAGGCTCTGAAGTAAGAAATCTGTTCCTCAAATATTTCGAGGAGAAGGGGCACACGATCGTAAAGAGCTCCTCCCTCATCCCGAAAAACGACCCGACGCTTCTTTTCACGAATGCCGGCATGGTCCAGTTCAAAGATGTATTCCTCGGGCTCGACACGCGCGATTACAAAAGGGCGACGTCGTCCCAGAAGTGCGTCCGCGCCGGGGGTAAGCATAACGACCTCGAAAACGTCGGCTACACGTCGAGGCACCATACCTTCTTCGAGATGCTCGGCAATTTTTCTTTCGGGGATTACTTCAAAAAAGAAGCTATACAGTTTGGATGGGAACTCATAACCGATGTCTATAAGCTCCCCAAGGAAAAGCTCTGGGTGACGGTATTCGAAGACGACGACGAGGCCGAAAAGCTCTGGCAGGAGGCCGAAGGCCTTCTCCCGGGCAGGGTCGTCAGGCTTGGAGAAAAAGATAACTTCTGGGCCATGGGCGACACGGGTCCTTGCGGGCCGTGCTCGGAAATACTCATAGATCAGGGCGAGGAGTTCGGATGCGGGAAGCCGGAATGCGCCGTCGGGTGCGACTGCGACCGCTATCTCGAGCTATGGAACCTCGTCTTCATGCAGTTCGAAAGGGACAGCTCCGGGGCGCTCAACCCGCTCCCGAACCCGAGCATAGACACCGGCATGGGGCTCGAAAGAATCACCGCCGTGCTCCAGGGCGTAAAGAGCAATTACGAAACGGACCTACTCCGCGGGATCATTACGAAGGTCGAGGAAATATCCGGTAAGACCTACGGCGAGGATAGCTCCGCAGACGTATCGATGAGGGTCATCGCCGACCACGGGCGCGCCGTTACGTTCCTCATCTCGGACGGGGTGTTCCCGTCCAACGAGGGCAGGGGCTACGTGCTAAGGCGAATCCTCAGGCGCGCCGTCCGCCATGCGAAAATGCTCGGGATCGAGGAGCCGTGTCTTTACAGGATAGCCGCGAGGGTCAAGGATATAATGTCAGACGCCTACCCCGAGCTCGAAGAGCGCATCGGCTTCGTTGAGGAAGTGGTCAAGAACGAAGAAGAGAGATTTTTCGAAACGATAGACAGGGGCCTTGAGCTCCTTAATACAGAGATTGAAAAAATGGGGGACAAGAAGACCATCCCCGGGGACGTTGTGTTCAAGCTCTACGATACCTTCGGGTTCCCTATCGATCTCACGCAGGACATCGCCCGCGAGCGCGGGCTCGTGATCGACTTTGCCGGCTTCGAGGCCGAAATGGAAAAGCAGCGCGAGAAGTCTCGTAAGGCCTGGAAGGGCGGCGGCGAAGGCTCGCTCCAGCCCCTTTACAGGGACTTCGTCTCGGGCGGAATGCTGGTTAACTTCTCTGGATACGACAGGACCAAGGACACAGGGCGCATAACGGCGATCATAAAAGACGGCTCACTCGTAGATAGCGCAGGGGAGGGCGAGAGCGTCGATATAATAACGGACAAGACGCCCTTTTACGGCGAGTCCGGGGGCCAGGTCGGCGACAAGGGTACGATCGAAGCCGAGGGCGGCATCGCCGAC
>JBFWTW010000316.1:0-2979 GCA_050247635.1 Candidatus Dadabacteria bacterium
AACAACAAATGCGACGGCTGTGTATATGTAACCTACGGTTATTAAATCACCAAAGTTAAACATCGGAACTCAAACCTCCTGTGACTTCGCAGTCGTACGTGGAATTGGTCTTAAATGTATGCATCATCCCTTTGATCCAGATTGTATATGTTGCTTTTAATCGAGAAACCGGGGGACCCATTAACCCGACGGTATGAAAATAGAGGTGATCATAAGAGGGCGGACAGCCAGAACCGAGTTACAGATACGGTCTCGAACCCAAAAACAGCAGTTTGACTTCTCGCAGCTCTTATTTGCATTTGCGTAATATGAATTGCAAGCGCTGTGCCAATGCTCAAAAATGAATATATTGAATAATTATGGCATGTTATGGAAACGTGGTGTGTGTATGTGTGTAGAGCTGTGTATTTTTACACTAAAATCCTGTGCGCAATTACACAATGGGGGCCGGAAAAGCGGGGATCGAGCGGCCTATTTGCCTTAAATTAAATAATTTTTAAGGGATAATAGGGCCTGTCAGGCCCCTCTGCTTATCATGAGAACAGGGCGCGGGCTCTCGCGAATAATGCGAAGAGGCGGGCCGCCGAGGGACCGTTTCCGGCCACCGGACTGGTGGATGCCGAGTATTACGAGGTCGTTTTCCTCGGCAAGCTGTATTATATGCCCGGCTATATCGTCCGATTTTTCGATCCTTACCTTGAAGCTGACGTGGCCGGCGTGGTCTTCGGCATAGCGGAAGAGCTCGCTCCGCGCCTTTTGGGCCGCCCTCCAGTCGGTGTCTTCGGGCAGTATGCGGAGGAACGTGACCTCGGTCCCCCCTGTGCGGGAGATGCTGCCCAGGATGCGGGCCAGGAGCTCCCCGTGGCTCCCCCTGCCGGCGACGGGGACGAGTATGCGCTTGGCGGTGTGTATGTGCCAGCCGCGGGGGGCTTTCAGCATGACCACGTTGCTCGGGACCGCATTTACGAGCCTTTCGAGGTTCCTTTCGGCCGATTTTTGGGTGAGCGACGTAAGGCCTATGAGAAGGCTCTCGCATCTGTATGTCCGCGCGACGCGTACTATTTCGGGCCACGGCCTTTCGGCTATCGTGATGAGGGCCTCGGGGCTGAGGCCGATCTCGAGCGAGGTCGATATCGCCTCCCTAAGCACCGTCTGCGCGCTCATGATGCGGTCTTCCTCGTAAACCGGGGCCTCTTCGCCCGTGGTAACGACCGATAGCAGAAGCACCTTTCCGTATTCGGGAGGGGCGAGCGCGGCCGTGACCTCTATCATGGCCTTGGCGCTCGTCGGATTCGCGATAGGGACGAGGAAGAGCGGGTTCCTTCCGCGGAGCTTGACCAGCTCGGGGTCGTATCCCTCGCTGGACGCGTCGAATATCCTCGCGCTCCGGCCGAAGTGTATGAAATAGAGAACGCCGCCTATCGCCAGCCAGATCGCGGCTATTATTCCGGCCTCGGGAACCTTTATACCCTCGAATATGACGATGCCCGAGCATATGACGATGCCCGCCAGGGGGAGATAGGGAAAGAGCGGTATCCGGAACGCGCCCGGCCTCGGGGTTCTCCTCTTACGCGCGAGTATGGCTATCCCCTGCGTAACGGCGAAAGCCAAAAGAAAGATGAGGCTCGCGGCGGCGCCCGCGGCGTTCACGTCGGGGACCAGTATGAGAGTCGCGATTATTATTGCGGAGGTCGCCAGAAGCGCCTTGTCGGGCGTTCCCCATTTGGGGCTGACCTCGCCGAGCGGCCTCGGAAGGGTTCTGTCGCGGGCCATGCTCTCCGCTATGCGCGAGGGGGCGAGTATGTTCGCGTAGAGGGCCGAGAGCATCGAGAGTATGCCCGCTATGACGACTATCCAGTAGCCGGCCTTGCCCATGTATCTTTCGGCCGCTACGGCAATGACGGACTCGGGGTTCTGCGTGCTGAGCTCTACTATGGACTGCCCGTGTTCAGTCCCGGCCACGGTGACTATAAAGACGAGGGGGACGTATATGGCGAGCGATATGAGGATCGAAATTATCATCGCCCTAGGAATCGTCTTGTCGGGGTCCTTGACCTCGCCGGCGACGGCCGCAATGAGCTCGAAGCCGTGAAAGGCTATGAAGGTGTAGCCCATGGCCTCGACGACGCCGACGAATCCGAACGGCAGCAGGGGCGAAAAGTCTTGCCTTATGCTCTCGGGGCTCTCGCCGGTCATGGCCCATACGCCGCCGAGTATGAGTACGGCAAAGGCTAATATCTTCCCGATATTGGCGAACGCGCCCCCGCTCGCGGGCCTGAGCATGAGGCTGACGGTGTAATAGACTATCGCAGCCCCGGCGATGAACTGCGAGGCGCGGGCTGTCGTGAGCCAGTCGGCGCTTACCCCCGGAAAGTAGCCGAGTATTCCCTTTATGAGGAGCGTCGCGAAATAACCCGCACCTAGGGCGTAGAGGACGGAGGCCACCATCGACGCGAACCAGAGGAGCCAGCCTATCGCGAAGGCGGCTTTAATCGACAGAAGCTTTTTGGCGTATACGTAGGGGCCGCCGGATTCGGGAAACGCCGCCGAAAGCTCGGCGAAGCTGAATGCCGTTATGATGGCAATGACGCCGTTCAGTATGAAAGCCAGTATCGCGCCGGGCCCGGCCGCCGTGTAGGAGATGCCCGTGAGGACGAGTATGCTGCCCCCGACTATGGAGCCGACGCCTATGCCAATCGACCCGAATAGTCCGAGACTGCGTCTACCGGTTGTAGCTATTTCTCCCATGTCTTAAGCCGAGCAGGGCGAAGTATTCGAAACCTGTCCGCGGACGAGTATAACGTCTTATGAGCCCATTTCAAAACAGGGCGGAGGCATACCCAAAACAGGCCCGGCAGAGCTGGTTATTCATCCCAGATGTCGAAGCGTTTAAGGAGGTAGGATTTATTCTGCTCGAATATTTTGGCCTGCTGCTGGACGACCTCTTCGGCCTCGTCGCTCGACATGTTCATGACCTGC
>JBFWTW010000317.1:0-2951 GCA_050247635.1 Candidatus Dadabacteria bacterium
CTTGCGGGAGATGAAGGACACCTGCGGCGCTCCGCCCCTGTCGTAGTAAAAAATAGAGGAACCGAGATTAGAGTCGCCCCCTGTTATCCACTTCTGAACTAATATTCCTCCCGTAATTTTCGCGCCCCTGTCGAGGACGTCCCGGAGCTCGGCGCGCGTGTTTACCTTTACTCCCTTGTCCTTAAAGCATTCGATCCACTCCGGGGATTTGAGCGCGGGCTTTACGATGAGGGGGAATTCCGCTTCGTCCGGAAGTCCTTCGAGGCCCGAGCCCGATTCGAGAAAAAAAGTATCGGGCACGGGGAAGCCACTCTCCCGTGCGTGTCTGTAAAAACTCTCCTTATTCATATACATAAGGAGCATATCGCCGTCAGGTATCACGAAATTATAGAATTCGCAGAGAGCGTCTCTCTGGGCGGAGATCACGCGGACGCTTTCGTCGCTGCAGGGAAAGACGACGGGCTTCGAGCCGAACCTTGCGGCGATGTCGAGAAGCGTGCCGACGAGGCTATCTGCGGAAGTATCCGTGAAAAACACCTCGCGACAGGCGTTCGTCTTCGCGCAGTAATGCCCACCGTCGTCGGCCACGCCGTAGACGGGCACGCCGTAGCCTGAAAGTATCCTCGCCGTATCGAGCCCTGTTATGGAATCGAGCTTGATGACGATGGCGGGGGGCTTGTCGGTTTTGGTGTTTTTAGCCATGCGGATTGGGCAGCATTATATACGGTTCAGAGCTATTGGCGAATCGGAGGCGTCACATCCGGACCGATATGCGGAGCTTTGGAGAACTCACTTCGAGGGAAGAACGAACGCAGTACGCGGGATGTTTATAGCCCGTGCGTTACGCTTTCCCGCTGGATGACAGGACTGCGAGCGCAGCCTTAAAGAAGCTTCGCCAAATCTTCGTCGGGAAATTCTATGGGCTCGACGGCTTCGTCGATATTCTTCCTGAAGTTGGAAAGGCTCTCGCCTTTGAGGTAGCAGGTGAGGAGCGACCTTATGTGCTTGTGCATAACGACGAGTACCTTCTCGCCGGGATACGCGAGCGCGATTTCCTTTACCGCCTTCTTGATGCGCTCCTGCACCTCTTCGAGCGTTTCGGGGGCGTTCGGAATCGGTATGCTGACGTCGCCTTCGATGAACCATTCCTTAAACCTCGACGACGGATCTGCAAGGAGATCGTCATACTTCTGACCGTTCCAGTCGCCGTGGTCGAGCTCGCGCAGGCCCTCGTGCACGTCGAGCGGGATGCCGAGGTTGTCGGCGTAGTACTTGGACGTCTGGTGCGCGCGCTGGAGCGGGCTCGTCACAATCCTATCGAAGCCGTAGCTCTTTACGAGCGGCAGCGTTTCCTTCGCCTCGTTCCACCCGAATTCGCAGAGCGGAAGGTCGGTCGAGCCTATAAGCTTCCTTTCGAGATTCCATTCCGTCTTACAGTGACGGCCGAGATATAGTTTCGCTGTGTTCAACGGCTTATTCTTCCTTTTTACGAGGGGTATTACGATTCCCGGACATTAAAAGAACCGGGCGCTCGATCAAGGCTACAATATACCAAAGGCAGGGCGATTGGCAACATCCGCTCAGTTCGCTGAGCCCGCGACCTTTTGGGTCTCGCCGTCGCCCGGCTCGGGCACAAGCCCGTGGCGCCTGAGATCGGGCAGGTATCTTCCGCCCAGCATGACGCGGCCGCTGAGAACGCCCTCGCTCAGCCTCTTTACGAGGTAGTCCTTATCGAGCCCAAGCACGTTGACGCCGTGGTCGGATTCGACGAGGCAGAGCATACGGATGTCCTTCCCGTTCTTGTTGGCGACCTCGTATATGGCCGAGTAGTTGAGAAGCGCCGCCTCTATCGTGCCGCACGGGAGAGACGGATTGCGCGCCCCGGCGAAGTACTCGCTTTCGGCGAACCACGTCGGGTCGGGATAGCCGTGGAAGTGGAGTATCGGGAGGCCATCTTTTATAAGGTCTGGCATGTATAGCGCCGTAGCCAAAGCCTGGGCCAGGATGACGTACGTATCGAACGACGGGCGTATGTCCTTTCTGTGGAGATCGACGCCCTTCGGGGTTTCGAGGTAGAGCTTCCCTTTTATGACGCCTATCCTTACTATGTCTGTGTTGTAGTCGAGGTTGGTCTTGTCGCTCCCGGAGCGCGAGGTTACTATCCAGATATCGGGCACCTGCTGATAAATCTCCTCGTCCCTTATGGTCGTCTTGACGTACCACCTTCCAGAGCCGCTTTCTCTGACGTTGGGGTCGTTAAGGCTCTCTACAACGTCGAACGCTTCCCACTCTTCTTTCGAGACCGTGACCGGCCCCTCGTACCCGGGCGATTCGGCTAAAGCTATGAAGCCGTAGGACACTCCCGTCCTGCCCTCGAGGATCGTCTCGACGACGTCCCTGTGGGAGAGCCTGGATATCTTCTCGCTGAACTTCGAGCCCTGGGGGAAAAGGGCGGTCGGCTCGACGCGCTTTCCGAGCTCTGCGAGCTGCTGCGCGAAGACGGACGACGACGGCACGTATTCGCCCTTTTTGAACCTTGTGAGGACGGGGGGCTTTATTGGCGCGTAGATCTTCGGTATTAGCGACGTCACAACGAACCCGTCGAGCTCATCGTTCATGTAGATCGAGTCCGACAGATTCATGTTGACGAGAGAGAACTTGTCGGGGGCTATGCCCATGACGATCTCGGACATCGTGCTGATGAGGTTCTTTAATCC
This sequence comes from Candidatus Dadabacteria bacterium, assembly GCA_050247635.1. Lineage (GTDB taxonomy): Bacteria > Desulfobacterota_D > UBA1144 > Nemesobacterales > UBA2774 > JADLGH01. The sequence goes on from JBFWTW010000317.1 coordinate 2,718, forward strand.
TATCGCTATCTTGCGGTCGTATGTCGTGCCGCTGTCGGCGAACTCGGGCTCGAGCGGCATCAGCGTGATAATCTGGGTGTTGAACGGGTCCTGGACGTACCTTGCGGTGAAGTCGTCCGCCCAGCCGCTTATCTTGAGTATCTCCATGACGGAGCGGTTGGGCTTTCTCGTGTGCACGTAAATGCTCTCGGCAAGCCTGCTGAAAAGCGTCCTGGTAAGGGAATATTCCCTCTT
>JBFWTW010000318.1:0-2950 GCA_050247635.1 Candidatus Dadabacteria bacterium
AGACGGGGACCGAGGGGGCGGCGGCGATGCTGGCGGACGTGTTCGTCAGGGGGCACGATGCGATATCGTGCTATGCAGCGGTGTTCCTGGCGGAGCAGAACCTGGACACGTTCGACGAGGAAGTGAAGAGGCGTATACGACTCAGGGCGCACGATCTGTTCAAGGACGGCGTGTACAGGGAGCAGGGGGATGAGTACCGGGCGCCGCTCGAGAAAATAAGGGAGAAGCTGAGGCCTGTTTAGATCGGGGCGTTGCCGCGCTTTTTTACAATACGATGATCTCGCTGAGGATAAGCCCAGCCTGTTATCCTATCCGGTGTAGAACAAACCAGAAATTCAGGATCTTGCTTTAAAGTCTTTAAGCTAAGAATAAATCCCCCCATACCCCCCTTTTTCTAAAGTGGGGCAAAAAGATCGGTAGAGGTACTTTTAATGACCGATATATGTATTTGCATGATATGTTTCGGGGCTTTTGTGAAAACCGGGAAAATTATCCGGTTGGCTCCGGGCGAAGTCGATTTGTAAAAAATGCGTGATTACAGTGATTTAACCGCCTCTCTGGATGTAGTCGTAAAGACTACAGCGATATCATTATAAAAAATTACACATATGGTTGGCAATTTGGACATAAAATATGTTATATATAGTACGTCTTGCCGCGTTTACTAATAAGGGAATGGGCAACCCGTATGGCGGCAGATTTGTGCCGCCCAGGCAGAAATGCCCGGGCGGCACTTTTTTATTCGCTCCCGCGCTGAATTTATTCCCTCCCGGACCGAACCGGTTTCCAGCTTAGAAGCTTGATTAGCGATTATTCGCCTCGGAAAAAGATGCAGGTGCACTGGCTGAAAAGCGCCTTTACCCGCTCGCCGCTTCGTTTGCGTGCAATATCACAAATTTACTGGACAGGGGCGGAATCGCTCCTATAATGTACGGAGAGAAAACATTCTGACTTGCGAGGAGGGGATATATGAAATACCTGGTAATCGGGTCTGAAGGGCCCGGTTTCTGTTCGGACGAGGAGGCGGCGGACGTGCTGGAAAATGTCGTTATTCCGGCATTCGACGAGCTTCTGGATCTGGAACACGAGGGGACGATCGTCGGCGGGGTGCCTGTGGGCGACCGCGGATTCGTTTTCATCGCGGATGCCGAATCGCACGACGATCTCGATCGTATGCTGCGGTCGCTGCCGATATGGGGAGTGCTCGAATGGGAGGTTACCCCGCTTCAGGATTTCGACGCGAGGGCCCGTCAGGAGCGCACCATCCTTAAGCATCTGAAAGCGGAAGGATAGAGCTTCCGCCGCTCACAAAAGAACCAGCTCTTCTGTAATTTTCTCATACGATTTACGGCCCCTTTCTCACGCTCACATTCGCGGACGACTGATTCCAAACCGGAGAGTAACCCCCAACCGGAATGTATACACGCGCCGGGACCGCGCCGGTTCCGGGGCGCCGCGGCGGAGCCGCGCCGCAGGCCCTGACTGCCTCGCCCTCAAATCTGCTGTTGAAATTAATCAGTTATCCTATAACATTTCTTGAGTCGGGGGAGACTGGTCCCTCCGAGGGAGAACATTCATGCGAAATTACGCCACAATCTTGCTCCTCGTAATGGCGATAGCGGTGCTGCCGCTTGCGCTTTCGTGCCGGAAGCCGACCGAAGAGGAAGCCAAAAACGCCGACTCGAAATCAGAGGCTGTAACCGGTGAAACCACCCCCACGCCCGAGCCCGCGCCCGAAGAGACGACGGAACCCGAGGAAACCGCCGCCCCGGAAGCGCCGGCCGAGCCGGAGACTACCGCCGGCCCCGATGCTGGAGCGAAAGCGGACAAGGACGAGGACAAGGCCGAGATCCCTCCATCCGGCAAGGACCCTGATCTGAAGACCATGCTCTCGCGCTACTACGATGCGATCGGCGGCCCCGAGAAGTGGTCGAAGGTCAAAACCATGAAATACACCGGGAAGATGAATTCCATGGGCAAGGTTTTCACGACCGCGATCGTCTACAAGCGCCCCGACAAATGCCGCATAGATTTCAGCCTTGGGCACATTTACTTTATACAGTCCTACGACGGCAAGGAAGCATGGAAGTTCAACCCGACGGACGGCAGCAAGCCCGAGGTTCTGGAAGGGGACGACGCAAGGGATCTCGTAGAGACGTGCGACTTCGACGGCCCGCTTATCGACCACGAGGCCAAGGGGCACAAGATCGAGTACCTCGGCCGCGAGACCGTGGACGGACAAGAGGGATTCAAGCTGAAGGTGACGAACAAGACCGGCAGCGTCGATTATTACTACCTCGACACGGAGACTTATTTGCCGTTTTTCGTGAAGGGGAAAGCGGTGATGAAGGATGAGGAAGTCGATTCGACCACCAAGGTCGGGGACTACATCGACACCGGCGGCATAACCATTCCTTATTATTTCGAGTTCGACCTCGACGGTGTGGACGACAACGAGACGTTCAGGGTTTCGACAGTGGAGCTGAATCCCGAGCTCGAGGATTCGATATTTACGTTCCCGCGAAAGATTGAGGATTCGTATTGAGGCGAGGGGCTTGTCCGGCAAGGCAAGCCTCTGCTGAGAAAGATTAAATCCCCCTTGTGTTTACTTTGATGAAGGTAATGCGCTGTACCAGATGAACATCGAAATAGCTAAGCGAAGGCGTCCAATTCCTCACTCGCTCGGAATTGTCCCCCCTTTTCCTAAGGGGGGAAAGAAGATTTCTCCCTGCGGTCGAAATGACAGAAAAAGACGAGATCCTGAATCAAGTTCAGGATGACGGATAAAAGAAGATTGCCGCGGTCGCGGGAGGCGCTCCCTCGCAATGACGGGATAAAGGAAACCCACACCCTGACCCTCCCCCTATTCGTAGGGGGAGGGGAAAGATTCTTGATGGATTGCTGGCGGAAAACTGAATGGATTCCTGTCTGCACAGGAATGACAGAAATG
>JBFWTW010000319.1:0-2921 GCA_050247635.1 Candidatus Dadabacteria bacterium
GCTCGAACGTATAAGGCTCGGGAAGGTCTACGATGCGAAGAATCCCTTTCCCTGGATGAGCGAGATAATCGACCTCAGGAAGGAGAAGAACTTCTTCGAGACCAGGGTTACCGAGTACAGGAGCGGGATGCTTTCATGGGAGGATTAACGGGGCGCGGCGGGTGTTCTGAAACAGCCTGATGTAAATAAAAAAGCGCCCCCTCCTGCGGGAGAGGGGGCGCTAAAGGATGAGAAGAGATATGGTAATGGGTGCCGATTTTCAGTCTGTTTCTTCTATGCTGTAAATGGTCGTCGTGCCGCTTATTTCGTTGCCGACTATGAGTATCGGGGCGCCGTTCGGGCTGTCCTCAGCGGGAACGAACTTGATGCACTCCGGCCCCAGATCACCCGCAGCAGGGTCCGTTGCGTCTACCGAAAAGTCCCTGTTGTTGACGTAGTTCACGAAGAACGGAGCGAAGGGATTGGTCACGTCGTACACCATGACGCCGCCTATCCTTTCGAGCCCTATGAAGGCGAAGACCCTGTCTCCGATCCTGCCGATTTCTATTGCTTCCGGCTCGGGGCCCTTGTCGTCCGACCTCGAATCGAAGGAGTCGTTTTCGGCGTTGTCGCTGTTAAAGTCGGCGGGCAGAAGTTCTGCCGTTACCTTCTCGAAGTCGTCGCCGCTGTCGTACACGAGGTTCCCGTACGAGTCCCATATCGAGAACGATCTCGCGCCGAATGTGAATATCCTCTCGTTTTCGCCGTCGCCGTCTATGTCGCCTATGATATTCGTAGTCTTCAACCTGCCGAGGTTCTCTTCGAGCTGGAGATCAGATGCGTCTGGGAAAACGAACGGGTCGAGTACGAGATCTTCCACCCTTTCCTCTTCGGAGAAGAATTCGAAGTCTCGCGTGTCGCCCTCGTTAGCGGTGACGTAATATGTTTTCCCGTCGAACTCATATGTTGTAATCGTGTCCGGCTGGAACATTCCGAGTACCGGATGGTTGATTATATTGATCGCGTCGTCTCTGTCGGAGGCGTCGAGCGCGTAGTTGGTTCCAAAGGAGATTAACCCGAGAACAGGCTCCAGACCCTCGGCCGCCTCGATGCCGAAGTCGTTGTCGTTTATGACCGCTATCCTGCCGTCTGGGAGCATGGCGATTCCTTCCGCCTTGTCGCTCGGGGTGTATCCGATCGAGGGGAGGTTGAGAACCTTTCTCTTGAACACCGGCCTTATGCCGAGGTCGGCAAGGGTGTCGGGCGTCTGCTGCTCAAGAGTCTCGGTAGCCGCTTCGTCTGCTATCGGAAGGTTCCTGATGTCGGTCGCACCCGTGAGGTCTATTTCGAATACGTACTTGTTCCCGTCGCTTTCGAAGGAGCTGTCCCTTTCGATCACGAGAAATCTATCATCTCCGATAAATACGGCGTCGCCTATTTTATCGACGTCGCTCGGGGTGAGCACCGGTCTTTCGAGCGCGTAGACGTATTCGGCTACCGGGGTGAGATAGGTCGGAGACGATTCGTTAACGTCAACGGCAAGTATCCTCAGGAGAAGCGAGCTTCGCGTCGATTTGTCCGGGTTTTCCATAGGCGACTGTATGAAGGCATAGAGGAGCCTCTTCCCGGGGTCGAGCGCCACGCCCTCGAAACCTCGGTTGGACATCCTCCGGCTGTAGACCTCGGGGAGTGTTTCCTCGCCGTAAAAGCCGGGGGAATTCGCATCCGGGCCGAACTCGGCCTCTTTCAGAGCCGCATCACCGAGAAGATGCGTATTCTCGGGAACGAGCCTCACTATCAGCTTTCCTTTGGAGGAGAAGTGATATATCGCGGGCCTGTACTCGTCGACCATCCAGAAGGAATCGTCTGAGGGGTCTCTTACGATGCCTTCGAGGTCGGCGCCCAGGGCATCATAGCCTACGGGGTTGCCAGCCGCATCGACCGGTATCTCGTCGTGGCCGGGTATGTTCGGAAGACCGGTTATCGGCGTCTTGCCGTTCTCGCGCGTGAGATATATCGTTTGTCCATTTATTATTTCAGCCTCGTTTTTTTTCTTCTTGGGGTTTGCCTCGAAGGTCATTATCCTCGCCTGATAGTCGGGGAGGTTGAATGTACGTGAGCCGTCCACCACGTCCGCGCCGTTCGGGCCCCTGTCTCCGATTGTCAGGAACCTCAACCTGCCGTCTTTCACAGCGCCATCGTACCAGAGGCCGGAGAATCCGCCCATATCGATCTTGACGCCGTTAGCATCCTTGCCGAGCTTGGGGAATTTTTTGAATGGGAACATTTCCAGCGAAGGCGCACCAGCGGAATGATCTTTGAACCCAAGCGGAAGGAGATCGATTATCGCCGGGTCTACAAGATCGACCACGGCGAATGCGTTTGCCTCCTGTATGGTTACGTAGGCGAGCGTGCCGTCCGGCGATATCGCCGGGTATTCGGGTTCGAGCTCAAGCGACATCGGGACGCCGGGCTGGAGCCTTAGCCCCTTGTTCGTGAACTCTACCTCTCTGCCGTCATAAGCCTCGAATCCGAGCGTCGTAACGACTGCCGAAAGAACGCCGCTCGAGATGTTTATAACGCTTATCGAGCCCGGAGGGTTGGCAATGAGGTTGCCGTCGTCATCCTCGACCGGCTCACCTTCGTTTGCGACGACGAGCGTCAGGCCATCGGGCGAGAACCTTACTGAGTCCGGAAGAACGCCGACTCCCACATGCGTTTGGTATGCGCCTGCAGTATCATAGAGAACGACGTAGCCCGGGAGGGTTTTGTCCGCGTTTTCGGTAGCCACCGCCACGAGGCCGTTCTTTACGTCGACGCTGTTTACCCCGCCGTTAGCGCCTATGTCGTTCGTCACGTCTATCGTGAATATTTTTACTGGGTTCGAGGGATCGGAGACGTCGAGCACGTCTACTACCGAGTCCGTCGCGTTAATAACGAAA
>JBFWTW010000320.1:0-2918 GCA_050247635.1 Candidatus Dadabacteria bacterium
GAGCCGCTTTACGGCACTGCAGCCGAGGCAAGCGGATGGATACTGATAGAGTACAGGGGCAGATGGTCAGGCGATGCGTATAAGGACAGCTCCATACCCAAGGCCGCCAGGGAGAAGCTGAAGAAGATCGGCAAGGCGGTCAAGGGCTCCCGCCTCCAGGTCGTGAGCCGAAACGGGCGCGAAGACGAAGGCATAAGCCTCTTCATCTCTCGCGCGTCCGATACGGAGGCAAAGCTCTACGAGATAAACCTCGGCTCCTATGAAGACCTCGCTTCGCTTGACGTGGGCTCGGTGTTCGAGGGTGATAAATACGAAAGGAAAGAGCCCCTCGTAATCGTATGCACGAACGGCGAGCGTGACACCTGCTGCGGGAAGTTCGGCAAGCCCGTATTCCTCGAAGCCGCCGCCGGCCCGCACGGCCGGAACGTGTGGCAGACGAACCACATCGGCGGGCACAGATTCGCCGCCACCTTCGTCTGCCTCCCGCACGGCATTTGCTACGGCAGGGTGAGGGAAGGCAAGAAGGCGAACGAGGTAATCGATAAGTACATGCGCGGCGAGATGGACCTCGCGAGCCTTCGCGGCCGCTCGTGCTACAGCGCCGAGGCCCAGGCCGCGGAATACTTTCTCAGGGCGGAAACGGGGAAGGCCGGGCTTCCGGAATTCACCCTTAAGCGCGAGAAAAAAACCAGGGACGGCATCGACGTCGATTTCGTATCGCGCGATACGGGCGAGACGTACAGGGTAAGCGTCCTTAAGTCCAAGCACATGGCGAAGGTCCTCAAGAACTGCGGCGACGGCAAAAGAGACTGGGTGCCGGGCTTTATAAACGGAGGCGTCAGTGTAATAAAGGCCGACAAGTAGGAGCCAGGATATATGAGCATAAAGAACCCTCTTCACGTAAACGAGATCACACCCGAGTGGCTGACGCGCATACTGAGAGAAGGCGGCTCTATTACAGAATCGCGCGTAACCGCTATCGACGTCCAGCCCGTGGGCGGCTCCGTGGGTTTTTTGAGCAGCGTCGTAAAAACGATTCTGACCTATGACGCCGTAGAAGAAGGGGCTCCGAAATCTCTCGTGGTAAAGATCGAGCCCGAATCCGAATCCTACAGGCAGGCGAGCGATCAGCTCCACGCCTTTACGAGGGAGATTATGTTCTACAAAAGCGTCGCCCCCGGCGTTTCCATGCGGCTGCCGCGCCTCTACGGCTCGGTTATAGAGCCGCCGGCCTACGCGCTGGCCATGGAAGACCTGTGCTCGCTAAGGCCCGGCGACCAGGTCAGGGGAATAAGCGAAGAGGAGGCGCTCGGGATTACCGAAGAGATAGCGAAGCTCCACGCAAGGTACTGGAACAGCCCCGAGCTCGACGGATTCGCATGGATGCCGTCCGAGAACCCTGTATGGCAGGATTACGAGGAGAAATGGCCGTCGTTCACGGAACACTTCGGTGGTCTGCTGGAGAGTAACGGACGGGCCGTCGGGGAGAAGCTGTTAAAGCACGTCGAATGGCTCGCTGGCGAGATAAGCTCGCGCCCGAAAACGATCGTCCATAGCGACCTCAGGGCGGATAATCTCCTCTTCGGAAGCCCGGGCTCGGACGACTGGGTGGTAATAATCGACTGGCAGATAGCGATAAAGAGCATGGGCGCTTTCGACGTCGCCAGGCTCACCGCAGGGAGCGAGCCGACGTCCGAGCTGAAACTGTACCACTACGAAGCCGTAAACAGATGGTACGGGACGCTTTTGGAGGGCGGGGTCGGTTTCTACACACTGGACGACGCGGTAAGGGACTACAAGCTCGGCCTGCTGTTTAACCTCTGCTTCCCCGTGCATTTTCACAGGGAGGCCCTGACAGTCACCGGGCGGACGAAAGACCTCGTGATGACCATGATCACGAGGGATTTTGCGGCTGCCGCCGAGTTCGACGCCGGTTCCGTCCTGCCAGGCTGAGGAGGCACAGGCGATCATTCACCCGGCTTTACGCCGAACCGGTTCAGATGAAATACCTCTCTCGGGGATTTCCGGTTTTTCTCGTGTCCGGCGAGCCCTCTGTCGAAATATCCGAAGGGAAGGACGGTCAGGATATTAAGTGAGCCGGGGATGCCGAGATACTGCGCGAGCCCCTTTTTGTCTATCATTCCGATCCAGCACGATCCGAGTCTCTGTCCCCAGGCCGTAAGCACCATGTTCTGCACTGCGCGGGTGCTGTCAACCTCGTGCCATTTGTTGGACGGGTCCGTAAGTACGACGACGGCGAAGGCGGCCTCAGATACGAATCTCCCGCTGGTGCAGTATTTTTCTAGCCCCTTGAGCACATCCCTGTCGGTTACCAGAATAAACTCCCACGGCTGCTGGTTACGGGCGCTGGGCGCTAATCTCCCGGCCTCCATGACCTCGCCTATTACCTCGTCGGGAACGTCGCCTGTAATGTAGCTCCTGATAGAGCTCAGCGTTCTCACACATTCGAATACTTCCATTTATATCACCTCTACTTTTAAGCCGCTGTCCCGCAAATCAGCCCGGGAAGCGGCGATAGCTAACATGATTAAGTATATCAGCATGCCCCGGGCGGCGCGTAAGGAGCGGTGGCGCCGCGATGTCCGTTTCGTATATTATTAGTTAGTCAGGCAGACCCGGGAATCATCCTCTTTGGCTTAAGTTAACGGCCCTTACGTGATATAGTTTCACAATCCCTATATTCTAAGGCCGTAAAAATCACGGTAATATAAAGGCTTAAAGTGGAGGCCGAGTGTGATCAAGAAACCATGGGCGGGAAGGTTCAAGAAGGGTACGCATAAGGTTGCCGAGAAGTTCTCGGCGTCGATAGACTTCGACAGAAGGCTCTATAAGGAAGACATCGAGGGCAGCGTAGCGCACGCCGAGATGATGGCCGCAAACGGCATCATCCCCGAAAA
>JBFWTW010000321.1:0-2917 GCA_050247635.1 Candidatus Dadabacteria bacterium
ACCCGACAAGGAATTTCGCTACCTTAGGACCGTTATAGTTACGGCCGCCGTTTACCGGGGCTTCGATTCAAAGCTTGCACCTCTCCTCTTAACCTTCCGGCACCGGGCAGGCGTCAGACCCTATACTTCGCCTTACGGCTTCGCAGAGCCCTGTGTTTTTGGTAAACAGTCGCTACCCCCTGGTCTGTGCCCCTCCGGATTGGTTGCCCAATCCGAAGGCCTCCTTCTCCCGAAGTTACGGAGGTAATTTGCCGAGTTCCTTCAGCATAGTTCTCTCAAGCGCCTTGGTATTCTCTACCAGTCCACCTGTGTCGGTTTCGGGTACGGTCTGATGTGGGAGCTATTTCCTGGAACCCCTTCACCGCCAGTCCAATCCGATAAGGACTAACGATACACGGAATTCGTCACTACCCACTGGCTGAGGAATATTCACCTCATTCCCATCGACTACGCCTTTCGGCCTCGCCTTAGGGGCCGGCTAACCCTGCGCAGATTAGCTTTACGCAGGAACCCTTGGACTTTCGGCGACAGTGTCTCTCACACTGTTTTCGTTACTCATGTCAGCATTCGCACTTCCGATACCTCCAGGAGTCCTCACGGATCTCCCTTCACTGGCTTACGGAACGCTCCGCTACCGCTTACGCTTGCGCGTAAACCCACAGCTTCGGCACATGGCTTGAGCCCCGTTACATTGTCGGCGCGGCAATCCTTATTTAGACCAGTGAGCTGTTACGCTTTCTTTAAATGATGGCTGCTTCTAAGCCAACATCCTGGTTGTTTTGGGATCGCTACATCCTTTCACACTTAGCCACGATTTGGGGGCCTTAGCTGGTGGTCAGGGTTGTTTCCCTCTTCACGACGGACGTTAGCACCCGCCGTGTGTCTGCCGGATAGTACTCCTCGGTATTCGGAGTTTGGTTAGGTTTGGTAAGTCTGTAGGACCCCCTAGCCCATCCAGTGCTCTACCCCCGAGGGTATTCGTCCGACGCTCTACCTAAATAGATTTCGCGGAGAACCAGCTATTTCCGAGTTTGATTGGCCTTTCACCCCTAGCCACAGTTCATCCCAGCCCTTTTCAACGGGCACGAGTTCGGTCCTCCAGTGAGTGTTACCTCACCTTCAACCTGACCATGGCTAGATCACCCGGTTTCGGGTCTAATCCGACGAACTGAACGCCCTGTTCAGACTCGCTTTCGCTACGCCTACACCTATCGGCTTAAGCTTGCTCGCCAGACTAAGTCGCTGACCCATAATACAAAAGGTACGCCGTCACCCAGGACGAACCTTGGGCTCCGACTGTTTGTAAGCATCCGGTTTCAGGTACTATTTCACTCCCCTTGTCGGGGTGCTTTTCACCTTTCCCTCACGGTACTTGTTCGCTATCGGTCGCTGAGGAGTACTTAGGCTTGGAGGGTGGTCCCCCCATTTTCAGACAGGATTTCTCGTGTCCCGCCTTACTCGAGGACATTGGCTCGCATTACCCGTACGGGGCTATCACCCGCTGAGGCCCGCCTTTCCAGACGGTTCCGGTTGTCTCGCCAATGCCACTGGCCTGGTCCGCGTTCGCTCGCCACTACTAACGGAGTCTCTGTTGATGTCCTTTCCTCCAGGTACTTAGATGGTTCAGTTCCCTGGGTTTGCTTCCAGCAGCTATGAATTCACTGCAGGATACGGCCGAAGCCGCGGGTTGCCCCATTCGGAAATTTACGGATCAAAGCTTGTTCGCAGCTCCCCGTAACTTATCGCAGCGTACCACGTCCTTCATCGCCTCTCAGCGCCAAGGCATCCACCGAATGCTCTTAAGGCACTTGATCACTCTCATTGTCGATGCCCATCCGCAGGTACGGCGGAAGGGGAACCGAAATGAAAGCAAAATGACCAGCTTGTTGTTTCTCGAGATAGGATCCGACCCGCCGGCGGTCAGGCGCGGCTTCGTCTTTCGACATGCCGGGCGAACCCGGCATTCGGACCAAATCTTCTCTTTACGATGTCAATTAGGAAGGCGGTCAGCCGGTTGGCTGCCGCAAGAGCGTTCTTCGACACGACGCGTTTGGCTCGATCTCCGGGCACCAGGTTGGTGGAGCCAGACGGGATCGAACCGACGACCTCCTGCTTGCAAAGCAGGCGCTCTCCCAGCTGAGCTATGGCCCCCTTTAGAGGAGAACCACGCCGGATGAGGTGGTGGGCCCGGGAAGACTTGAACTTCCGACCTCACGCTTATCAGGCGTGCGCTCTAACCACCTGAGCTACGGGCCCCCATTCCCGGAAACTCGGGTAAACCCGACCCCTGGGAGTGAGATGCCCGATCGCGTGGAACGCGTCGCGAAGAAAGAGAAACGAAGACGGCGGGGCCCCGCCAAAGGGTCCGGACTAGGCCGGCCCTGATATATCTAAGATGTCCGATATGGAGCGTGAGCGCCATGAAGGACAATCCTTAGAAAGGAGGTGATCCAGCCGCAGGTTCCCCTACGGCTACCTTGTTACGACTTCACCCCAGTCGCTGACCCTACCGTGGTTGGCTGCCTCCCTTGCGGGTTAGCGCACCACCTTCGGGTAAAGCCAACTCCCATGGTGTGACGGGCGGTGTGTACAAGGCCCGGGAACGTATTCACCGCGGCGTGCTGATCCGCGATTACTAGCGATTCCAACTTCATGCACTCGAGTTGCAGAGTGCAATCCGAACTGAGACGGCTTTTTGAGATTAGCTCAGGGTCGCCCCTTTGCTGCCCATTGTCACCGCCATTGTAGCACGTGTGTAGCCCAGCCCGTAAGGGCCATGAGGACTTGACATCATCCCCACCTTCCTCTCGGCTTATCACCGGCAGTCCCCTTAGAGTGCCCAACTTAATGATGGCAACTAAGGGCGAGGGTTGCGCTCGTTGCGGGACTTAACCCAACATCTCACGACACGAGCTGA
>JBFWTW010000322.1:0-2917 GCA_050247635.1 Candidatus Dadabacteria bacterium
CCCTCTTCGCGATAAAGAGCGCTCTTTCGAGGTTCTCCTCGCCTTTCTCGTATTCCCTGTCTTTAAGAAATTCTTCGAGGTCCATCCGGTTTCTCTCCCGTCGTGAGAAGTAATATACCCTGATATACGGCGTTCTCAATCGGAGCGCGTGTAAAATTCCACGCCCGTGCGGGGAGGGCACGAGCGGCCGCGTTGTGTTTCAGAGGCGGGTGTAGTAATATGAGTCTTCACACACCCAAAGGAGGCCGCGTCATGCCTACTCTTGTCACGGGGGCCACGGGGTTTTTAGGCTCGCACATCGCAAGGAAGCTCGCCGAAAGGGGCGAGAAGGTGAGGATACTCATACGGCAGTCGAGTAAGACCGTCAACATCGACGACATCGACGCCGAGAGGGTCTACGGCGACGTTACGGATATGGCGTCGGTGAGGAAGGCTATGGAGGGATGCGACACTCTCTATCACGCGGCCGGGCTCGTCTCGTTCAAGCAGGCCGATTACAAGAGGATGGAGGACGTTAACGTCGGCGGGACGAATAATGTTTTCACTGCCGCACTCGAAGCCGGGGTGAAAAGGGTCGTCTACACGAGCAGCGTCGCCGCCATAGGGCTAAGGCCCGGAAAGGAGCTGGCCGACGAGAACACCCCGTTTGACCCGAACAGCACCGACATACAGTACATTCTGTCCAAATACCGCGCCGAGCAGGAGGCCCTTAAATTCGCCGAAAAAGGACTCCCGGTAGTCCTCGTCAACCCCTCTATTGTCATAGGCGCGGGTGACGTTTATGTATCGACGACGGGAATAATACTCTGGTACTGTAAGCGGAGGCTCCCCGGATACACGGACGGCGGTATAAATCTCGTGGACGCGGAGGATGTCGCAGAGGGGCACCTCCTCGCGGCCGAGAAAGGGCGCGTCGGGGAGAAATACATACTCAGTAACCGGAACTTAACCATCAAGGAGCTCTTCGAAACTCTGGAGAAGGTGACAGGCATACCGAGGCCGAAGTTCAAGATACCCTACCCCCTCGCATATGCCGGGGCATACATAGCCGAGAAGATATTCGGCATATCCGCGCCGAATTATGTCGCCATGGACATCGATTCCATAAAGGGCTCGAAATACTTCTGGTACTTTGATAACTCGAAGGCGGTAAAAGAGCTCGGATTTGCACCCGTCCCCCTGGAGGTCACGATAGAAAGGACGGTCGAATGGTTCAAGGAGCACGGGTATCTATAGCCGCTGAACGCGGCGGACGTGCCCCGCGCCCCGCACCGGCCGCGCCGTTTTAGGCGCTCTCTTTATTTGCGCCCGATTGCCCGTTAATATAATCTTCGTTTATGCCGGGAAATTCCTTTGGACAACTGTTTCGTATAACCACTTGGGGCGAGTCGCACGGCGCCGCCGTGGGCGTCGTCGTTGACGGCTGCCCGGCGGGGCTCGAGCTTTCGCCCGCCGACATCCAGTTCGAGCTCGACAGAAGGCGTCCGGGCCAGAGCAAGATCACGACCCAGCGTAAGGAGCCAGACACGGTAGAGATACTCTCCGGCGTATTCGAGGGGAAGACACTCGGCACGCCTATATCCATGCTCGTAAGGAACACCGACGCGATATCGAAATCCTACGAGGACATTAAGGACACCTACCGCCCGGGACATGCCGACTTCACATACGACGCCCGCTTCGGATTCAGGGATTACAGGGGCGGCGGCAGGTCGTCGGCCAGGGAGACGGTGGGCAGGGTCGCCGCCGGGGCCATAGCGAAGAAGATTCTCGGCCGCGAGGGCATAACCACACGCGGCTTTGTCAGGAGCGTCGGCAAGATAGTCGCCAAAAAGACGGACTTCGACGAAATAGAAAAGAATATAGTAAGGTGCCCCGACGCGTCCAAGGTGGACGAGATGATAGAGCTCATAGACAAGGTGAGGCGCGAGGGGGATTCCATAGGCGGGACGGTCGAGGTGATTACGAAGGGCCTTCCGCCCGGACTCGGTAGCCCCGTGTTCAACAAGATTGACGCTGACCTCGCCGCGGCGCTCATGAGCCTGGGGGGAATCAGGGGATTCGAAGTCGGGCTCGGCTTCGAGGCGTCGAAGAAAAAGGGCTCACAGGCAAACGACCTCTTCTACAAGGACAAGGACGGGAAGCTCGGGTTCAAGACGAACAACGCCGGCGGCCTTTTGGGCGGCATCACCAACGGCGCCGACCTCGTCGTCCGCATTGCGATAAAGCCGACATCTTCCATATCGAAGGTCCAGAAGACCGTGGACAAATGGGGGAACCCGAAGGAGCTTGTGGTCAAGGGAAGGCACGACCCGTGCCTCTGCCCGAGGGCCGTACCCATAGCCGAGGCCATGGTCAATCTCGTGCTCGCCGATCATCTACTGATGTCGAGAACGGCCAGGATCTGACGGCCGCTTTTCAGCCATCATTTATACCCTAATCATCAACTGCTCATTCGTGCATGTACACAGCATATTGCCGCGAGACTAAGCGTGCGCCGGGTTTTATTCTTCATGATCAGCGTTTGGACTACATGCCATGCGCATCATTTCTACATGAGCCGTCCATTCCCCGTTCACATAGCCTTCTTATTTATTACGCCTAATGTATTGAAACTAATTACAAACTGCACTAGACTTCCGAAAGGGGAATGGGGAGAAATCCTTTCGAAAAAGGCAAACTGCGTGAAAGCGCAGGACGCAAAGCCACAAGCCTAAGGGCGCCGCTAAAATCGACGCCTATGGTGGTTGGGTTGCCGATAGCATATAACTTGCAATAATTGCAATAATCGATGATAATTATACAAAAGCTATAAACAATATTCTTAAGTATGTTAAAGAATATTGGTAAACTTAGCTACCCAAAGAGGCGACTGTAATGGGTATTGTGATCAGGGAGAACAAGGACCGTCGCAGAA
>JBFWTW010000323.1:0-2900 GCA_050247635.1 Candidatus Dadabacteria bacterium
CCCCGGCGCATTCGGTCGATACCTGCATGCAGCCCTCTTCCGACATCCTGAGGCAGGATTCGAGGTCGTTCACGTTGTTGAGCACCCACACGTTCCCCGAGCTGTCTATCGCGACGTCCGTCACGTGCTGAAGCGCGCCGCCTCCGTCGTATCCCGTGGGGGGAGAGATCGCCTCACCGGCCACAAGCCCGCGCGGGCAGTTGCCGCGGCGTACGCCGCAGAGATTGACGAGCGAGCCCGTCTGAAAATCCGTTACCCAAACGTTATCGTTGCCGTCTACCGCTATGCCCCACGGCCCGACGAGTCCGCCGTCCCTGAAAGGCGATCCTGCTGCGTTCTCGCCGTATGGGTCGAGGAGCGTCACGCTGCCGCCGGGGTTCCCTGTGAGGTTGGCCGCCCACACGTTCCCGAAGCTGTCTATCGCTATCCCCCTCGGGTCGCTTAGGCCGCAGCACCCGGGCACAGTCTGGAACACGGGGTTCCCGAAATGGTCGATGCGAGTGATCGAATTCCCGTCGGCGTTCGTTATCCATAGGTATCCGTCCGTATCGACTGCGATGTCGAAAGGCCCCGACAGTGTGTCTGTCTCCGGGTACGTGAAAGTAAGGGGAGTGCCGGGGTCGCCTCCGGGGAATACCGTGAGCGAATTCCCGCATTCGGGGCACCCGGGCGAGGGCCCGTTATTCACGAACCAGACGTTCCCCTCGTAATCGACGATAGTCCCCTGCACCTTGCTCGCGTATCCTCCGGCCTTAAAACCTCTCTGGCCGGGCGAAAGCGGCGTGCCGTCCGGGCGGAGGAGCGATACGCTGTCGCCCCTGAAATTCCCTACCCATATATTCCCCGTCTCGTCTATCGCTATTCCCGAGCCCGCTCCGTCTACCCCGCCGCCCGAGAACCCGAGCCCGGGCGAGAGCGGATAGCCCGACGGGTCGAGCTTGGTCGTGCCGAGGTTGTCAGTTGTGCAGTCGGCGAGTCCGGGATGCGGCCCGGAGAGGAAGTTGTTCGTAATCCAGGCGTTGCCCTCGGCGTCTATGGATATGCCTCCGGGCGCGTCGAGCCCGCCCCCCGTGAACTTGAGCGCAATCGTCCACGCCGCGGGCGGCGAGTTGAGAAGCGGCCTGTTCGGCCCGTATCCCGCGAGGCCGTATATGCCCTCGACGTTATGCCACGGGTTAAGCGCGATGCTGTGCGCGGCCGCGAGGGTATCCTCCGGCATCCGGCTGCCGGCTGGCGCAACCGTCGCAAATAGATTTTTGCATGAATCAGAAGGCGAGAGCGTTACGCACTCCGCCAGAATATTGCCCAGTGTGTTGAGCTCGGCGAGGGCCGTGGTCTCCGTGCCGTTGACGGCGTTTTGAACCACCCACCCGAGCCTGCCGGTCTCGATGTTGACGAGGTTCCCGACGTTGAGCGCCGCGTTCCTCACGCCTACAAAATTCCCGGATATCGAGTCGCCCGCCATGAACTGCGCATTCGTCCAGACGGACGCTATGGTCGTAAGCTCGTTTATCGTTATGGATTCAGGGCGCCGGTCGACGTCGCCTATGACGGTCAGGAGCGCAATCGCGCCGTTCACCGCGGACTTCCCCGCCGGTATGCCGCCCCTAGCTACGGCGTAAATTATTCCGTCGCCAGAAGGTCTTCCGAATTTTATCTCGAATTGGCCGGAGGAGTTGGTTATCCCGGAGCCGATCTCCTCGGCGGGAGAGGCCGAGCCCGCTTCGTACAGGGTTACGGTGGATTCCCTAACCGGCTCGCCCCCGCCGAGAACCCTTCCGTTCAGCGTGAGGTCGTTGCCGCCCTGGGAATCGCATCCCGCGAGCACCGCCGCAAAAAATAAAAGCCCTATGGATCTCGTAATGAAAGACCCAGGGCCCGATGTAAATCTTCCCCCACAACGCATGGTAAGTATGCGGAATACGATAACCGTTTCGGCGGGAAATTCAACCTGAGGGTAGGGCGCAAGGGTGTGCTCGCAGGCGCGGCTCCACGCTCACCCTGCTTACGTTATCTCCGCCTCGGCGGCACGGCCTTCAGTCCGTAGCGAAGTCGCCTTGCTCGGCCGCCGCAGGATTGCCGGCCTCGGACTCGTGGAGGTCGATGTAGCTTTCTATGGCCTCGTTTATGACCGCGCTTACGTTCTTGCCGTAAACCTTTGCTATCCTGTCGAGCGCCTGGCGCTTTTCGGGCGTCGTTACGAATGAAAGTTTGGTGGATTCGTCAGCCATGTTTCTGCCCCCCTTATACAATAGCCTTATAAAATAGCCTAGCACACGCCCGGCGGCTGCCTCAAGGCGTTTCTCGGGACGGCTGGATTTATGGTGTATATACGCGCCGTTAGGAAGGGGGTAATTTTTATCACAGGACGCCTTTCCTCGCGACTTTGCCTTTACCTCCCGCACCGCACCGTTATAATTCAATTCATGGATAATGATTTTAACGACGAGATAACGAAAATTGCAGCTGCGCGCGCGGCCGAAAGAGCGGCCCGCCACGAGCCGCCGGACCCGGCCGAGACGGAAAAAGAGAAGGAAGTGCACGCCGCGATGGAGGAATTCTATTCCGTCTGCAGGCGCGCCATAACCATATACAACGGGGTCACGGGCGCCATGAAGCTGGCGCTAAACAGGCTAACGCCCGACTTTCTCGACCTCTTCCTCAACATCCCCGGCAGGCTCGCGGGGTTCTCCATAATCTCGCCCACGGGGATTGTCATATTCTTCGACGAGGACCCGAACATTATCACGGTCATAGGAAAGAAGCGTAAATCCGAGGGGCAGGACGCGGGAAAGCTGTCGCCGGCGGTGCAGCTCATGAAAATTCACTACCGTGCGGACGAAGACGGGATATTTTTCAAGGACAATTCAGGTGCGGCTATCGAGCCTGAAGGACTCGTG
>JBFWTW010000324.1:0-2889 GCA_050247635.1 Candidatus Dadabacteria bacterium
CAGATTAAGGAATTCCAGGAGCGGTTCAACACGCGCGTCATAGACGGGTACGGCTCGACGGAGATGGGCATGGCGCTCTGGAACGACCCGGAAGATACCCGCCCGGGAGGGTCGGGCTATCCGATGGAGGGTTATTACCTTGAGCTCAGGGACCCGGAGAATACCAGCAGGGTAATGAGACCGTTCTGGGACCCGAGCAAATCTCCGAGGCCCCCCGACGAGGTTAAAGGCCTTCTATTCATTAAGCCGCTTATACCGCACACTACCCTTAACGAGTACTTCAAGGACGAAAGGAGAACGAGAGAAGCCTTCGACGACGACGGCTTCTTTAACTCGGACGACCTCTTCGCAAGGGGTATAGACGGAAGGTATTACTTTCAGGGAAGGTTCAGCAGGATAAGGGTTTCGGGAGAGAACGTAGACCCGATTGCAGTTCAGGACGCGGCGAACATGTACGAGGGCATACACGAGGCCATAGCCGTCGGAATAAGGCTTCCCGACGTATCGGACGACGAGATTAAGCTGAACGTAACGCTCGAAAAGGGGGCCGAGTTCGACCCGGTCGAATTTTCGAAGTGGATGGCGGAGCGAAACCCGGTGTTCATGGTGCCGAGGTTTATAGAGATCTATGAAAACGGGTTCCCGATGACGGCGTCACAGAAGATAAAGGTCGCAGAGATTAAAGAAATAACGGAAAAGACATGGGACAGAAACAAGGTGGGGCTAAAGTTCAGGGCGAGGTAGACTTTTCCTTAAAACCGGCGCTGCACAGACGCAGCGGATATACACCGGGGGGTGGTTAGCTAGCGGGAGAGGGACAAGCATATAGATGCTTAGATAATTCACCAATCTCCACTAAATATTACACTTTTTAGGTTATTTTCAGGTTGACAAATTTTGTCAACTTTCTTATTGTAATAAGTCTGAGACAGGAAAGGACTAAAAAAAGAAGCCACCATAGGAGGAGTGCTATGCTTTTATTATTTAAACCCCGTGACGCGATGTACCTCGGCGAGGGCACCTTGCCCTTCGGCAAATACGAGGATACGTCCGAATGGCAGCCAATAACAAAATCTCTCGAAGCTGGAGCCGAACGTTTCCCGGAGAAAACCATGTTCAGGGTCGGCAACCCCGAGGGAGAGATAACGGAAAGCTATACCTATAAAGAGACGAACGAGTGGGCCAACAGGGTGGCTAACGGTCTCAAGGACGAATTCGGTGTAAAGAAGGGCGACAAGGTCGGCATGTATATGCTGAACTGCTCTGAATACGTGGTATCCATCATCGCAATTCACAAAATCGGGGCCGTACAGGTACCTATAAACAAAGACGAAAAAGGCGAAAGACTCGCATACGTTATTAATTATTCCGAAATGAAGGCGCTCGTAATGGACCCGGGCAGCGTGCCGTTTATCGAGGAGATAGCAAAGGATCTAAAGGGCCTCGAGGTAATATTCATGACGGGCGATGCGGCGGCGGTGCCGGCGGAAATCGGCGGCATAAAGACGCTTCCTTTCTCGTCGTTCGACAAGTTCTCGAGCGATAACACCGGAGTAAAGGTAACGACGCAGGACATGGAAAGATGCATGTTCACGTCGGGAACGACCGGTATGCCGAAGGGCGTTGCCAGGAACCACGGCGGCGTCGTGCTGACTGTGCGCTCGTATCTACAGCAGCAGGGCATAAGGAGCGGAGACGTTCTCATGAGCATACTCTCGCTCGGGCACGCAAACGCCCAGGTCATGTGCCTCTTCAGCGCCATGGGCGCAGGGGCGACTGCCGTGTTCTTCCCGAGGTTCTCGGCGTCGAGCTTCTGGAAATGGGCAGCCAACTGCGGAGCGACGTCGATCAACATGCTCGGGGCCGTTGCGGAATATCTGTGGGCCGCCGACCCCTCGGAATGGGACAAGAAGCACAAGGTAAGAATAATGCTCGGCTCTCCGGCGCCGAGGAACCTTCCGGAGTTTCAGGAGAGGTTCGGCGTCAGGGTTATCGACGGATATGGTTCGACCGAGATGGGAATGGTGCTCTGGAAGGATCCGGAGGATCATCGCCCGGGTTCTTCGGGATTCCCGATGGAGGGGTATTATGTGGAGCTCAGGGACCCGGCCGATCCGTCGCAGGTGATGAGGCCGTTCTGGGACCCCTACGAGAATGCGGCTCCGCCGGACGAGGCCAAGGGCCTTCTTTACATAAAGCCGCTTATACCGCACACGACGCTTAACGAATACTTCAAGGACGAGAGAAGAACGAGAGAGGCTTTCGACGACGACGGCTTCTTTAACTCGGACGACCTCTTCGCAAGGGGTATCGACGGAAGGTATTACTTCGTCGGAAGGTTCAGCAGGATAAGGGTTTCCGGTGAGAACGTTGACCCGATCGCCGTTCAGGACGTCGCAATGCAGTACGAGGCGATTCAGGAGGCCGTGGCAGTCGGCATAAGGCTCCCGAACGTATCGGACGACGAGATAAAGCTGAACGTAACATTAAAGCAGGGCGCGACTTTCGATCCCGTGGAGTTCTCGAAGTGGATGGCCGAGAAGGTCATGGTCGCGATGGTCCCGAGGTTTATAGAGGTCTACGAAGACGGTTTCCCCGTGACGGCGACCCAGAAGATCAAGGTTGCCGAGATAAAGGAAATTACGGACAAGACCTGGGACAGGCAGAAAGCCGGCCTTAAATTCAGCGCCAGGAAATAACGAGCGGCGCGGCGCTTTCATCGGGCCGCCGCTCACAACCGATGATACTGAAAAAAGACGAACAGCTCATGCGTCTGGCCCTCGCGGAAGCAGAGGAAGCCGGGCGCATGGGCGAAGTTCCGGTAGGTGCGGTAATCGTCGACGGCTCGGGGAGAGTCCTCTCCACCGGGCGAAACCTGAGGGAATCCTC
>JBFWTW010000325.1:0-2888 GCA_050247635.1 Candidatus Dadabacteria bacterium
GACGGCCATGCTGGCGGCAAGGAACATATCCGGAGCGAACTACGACCTATGGAGGGTCAACACCGACCAAGAATACCACGAAGAGGGCGAAGCCGGCGATTACGGGCTTTCCGAGTACGACGGCCTCTCATCGACTCAGCCCAGGGTGCCGGAAAGCATGCCCAGGCCAATAGAGCAGGTAATCATAAGGGCCTTTGCTAGGCTCGACAAGCTAGCCTTCGCGCTGTCCGTGGGGACGGCGACGGGCCTGGCGGTTTTCCTGGCGACGATGTTCCTGATCCTGAAAGGCGGCACGGGGGCGCATAAATACGTCGGGCTCCTGGATCAGTACTTCGCCGGATATACGATAAGCGTCGAGGGGGCCTTTATAGGGCTCGGATACTCGTTTTTCTGGGGATTTATATTCGGATGGCTCTTCGCTTATATAAGGAATTTCTTTACCGGCCTCTTTATCTTCAAAATAAAGAGGGAAAGGGAGCTCTCGTCTTTCAAGAACTTCATAGATTATATATGATATAAACCGCCATGACGAAGCCAAGAACAGAAGAAGAGAAACTACTTCAGGCAGTTGCGCTGCTCAATGCTAAATCCATGGGGCTCGTGTTCGGCATACTCCTCGGGCTTCTGATTTTCATAGCGACGAACTGGCTTTTGGTGAAGGGGCCGCAGCCGAACAGCGCCGGGCAGTACGTCATCGGCCCGCACCTCGGGCTTTTAAGCCAGTTCTTCATAGGCTACAGCGTCTCTTTCGTGGGAAGTATCGTCGGATTCATCTACGGCTTTGCTCTCGGAACAATAGCGGGAACGTTCGTAGGATGGCTCTATAACCGCATCGTTATGTTCAGGCAGCGATAAAACCCCTTTATCCCTCGTTTTGTAGTACCCCGGAGGGTCTCATTTAACGGAGTTTTCAGGCCGGCTTCGCAGGGTCCTGCGTTCCCGGGCCATTTTTCAAGTCTGCCGAATATAGAGTAAAATAACTTGGTTTTTAGGGATTATAATCTTCCGGAATGCATGAATTGAAAGACGAAAAGAAACTAAAAAGAGAGTTCGTACTCGACCTCGTCAGGCCGTATAAAGCCCACATCGCGCTACTGCTTTTCCTCCTGTTCCTGGCGTCCGCGTTCGAGGGCATATCGATAGGCATGCTCGTTCCGCTCCTCGCCGGCATACAGCAGATAAAGAGCTTCGACCAGCTTCCGGAGGCGCTCCGCTCCCTGATAGAAATATTCTCGGCGTACCCCATCGAAACCCAGATACTTCTCTCCCTCACATTCGTCGTGGGCGGTGTAGTGCTCAAGAACATTTTTCTCGGGGTCTCCCAGTACCTGGCCTACTGGCTCACTGCGCGGCTCATTGCAAACCTACGGATGAGGGTTGTGAACTCGCTCGTACATGCCGGAATGGGGTTCTACAACACCGTGAAAACGGGCGACCTCGTCGAGAGGACGATATACAACACAGTACTTACGGACGACCTCATAAAGAAGATAGTCGAGATGGCCGGCTACATGATGTCGTGCCTCATTCTCCTTGTACTTCTCGTTATATTCTCGTGGAAGCTGACCCTCGTCTCCATAATCCTCGCGGCCGTCATAGCGTACGCGGTCTCCATATACATCAGGCGGCTTTCCTCGTACGGGCGGCGGCTCGTCAATACTGGAAGGGAGCTTACATCCTCGCTTCACGAGACGCTTTCCGGTATACAGGTTATTAAATCCTTCACGAAGGAAGATGAGCAGATAGAGAAGCTCAATACGCACATAGAAAACCACGCGCGCCATCAGCTGAACGTCAACTTCACGACGTTCATGGTGCATGTCGTAACAGAAGCCTTCGGCGTCGTCGCAATCGGGGTGCTCTTTTTTATAGCGATAAAAAGCTCCGCGATGGACTACAGGCTCGTCCTGACGCAGATACTGCCTTTCATATACATAATCGCCCGTATACTGCCTGTTCTTAAGCTTATGAACCAGACGCGGGGGATAATAGTCAGCAGGCTCCCGGCCTTCGATACGGTCTTCGACCTCTTAAGGACCGATAACAAGCCGCAGACTACAGACGGCGATCTGGATTACTCGGGGCTCAAAGACGGCATAACGTTCGAGGATGTGACATTCTCCTATGATGAAGGAGAGAGGGCCGCTCTCTCGGAGGCGAATTTCTTCATACCCAAGGGAAAGACGACAGCCATAGTCGGCAAATCCGGGGCCGGGAAGTCTACGGTGATAAACCTTCTGCTGAGGTTTTACGATCCGCAGTCGGGCAGGGTTCTCATAGACGGAAAGCCTCTCCCCGACTACAAGGTGAAATCGTACCTCCGCCACGTCGGCATGGTAAGCCAGGATACATTTATATTCAACGATACCGTCAGGAATAATATAGCTTTCGGCCTCACGGGAGATTACACGGACGATATAATCGTGGACGCCGCGAAGAGGGCGGGAGCGGACGAGTTCATCACAGCGCTCACGGAGGGGTACGACACGATGCTCGGCGAGAGGGGCATAAGGCTCTCGGGCGGGCAGAGGCAGAGGATTTCGATCGCCAGGGCGACGCTCAAAAACCCCGAGATTTTGATTCTCGACGAGGCCACAAGCTCCCTGGATACGGCCACCGAACAGCTCATACACAGGGCTATAACCGAGCTCAGCAAGAACAGGACTGTTATTATAATAGCGCACAGGTTCTCGACGATTAAAAACGCGGACCAGATCATCGTGCTCAAGGACGGCGGGGTCGTCGAGTCCGGCCGTGAATCGGATCTGATGAAGCTTAAGGGCGAATTTTACAGGCTCGCCACAACCGGAAGTTAGCATTAAAAAGATATGAATTCCAAAAATCCTGACATATCCGTCGTCATACCCGTCCACAACGGGGAAACGTAT
>JBFWTW010000326.1:0-2877 GCA_050247635.1 Candidatus Dadabacteria bacterium
GCTTGATGTTGTAGTTGAAGTTGCCGGTGTTGTCCGTGTATCCGACTACGGCGACGTTAAGGTCCGGATACTGCTGCATCACGTTGGACAGTTTTTCGACAAGCTGCATGGCGTTCGGATTTATCTCCGCGCTGTCGAAAGCGAAGAACACCCCGCCGCTGATTACGACGCGGCCGTCGGACCTCAGGGCGTTGGCGATGTCCTCTTCGGTCGCGGTGCTGATGTCGAACGTGGCCACGCTGCCCATGTATCCGGGCGGCGGCCCGGGCGGAGGTGGCGGCGGCGTCTGATTCTGCATACACCCGGCCATTCCCCCGCTTATACCGATTGTCAATGCAACTAAAAGTACGGAATTCCTGAGATAACTAAGCATATTTTGCCCCCCTTATGGTGTGATTTACAGCCCGTGATCGCACCCTCCCCGGCCCTCCCCGCGCTGCCGCAGCCCCCGCGGAAACAGCCGTACCCCTCGGATGCTCACTAATAGATTTTATATCATATTCTTCATGCCTATAGCAACGTCTATACGATATATGGAAATAAGACAATTACGCACATGGCCTGACCTCACATCCTCGCCGCCTCTTCCGCCATCTCCTTCTCCCTGACGAAGGCTTCGAGCGAGACCCTCGGGCAGATGTTGTCTTCGATGTAATGCATCAGGTTCGTCGCGACCGAGCGCACCCTCGCCTCGACGGCGGGGTCGAGGCAGTTCCCGTCCTCGTCGAACACATCCCTCACGTTCGCGACCGAAACGGGCCCCGGCATGACTATCGCGCCCACGTGCTGGCAGACGCTCCCCAGGCTTTCGAGCGACTTTATCGCCCCGATGGACCCGGCGGCCACGCCGAGCAGCGACACAGGCTTGCCCGAAAGGACGGACGGAAAGCCGAGGTTCTCTATGACGAGCTTCATCGTGCTCGAAAAGCTCCCGTGATATTCCGGCGTCGCGAGCACAACCCCCGTCGCCTCCTTCACGATCTTCTTTATCCGCTTCGGGTCGGGCTTGCCCTCTTCGAACCCCGGCGGCGACAGGTCGAGCGCCCCCGGGTCTATAACCTCGACGCTCACGCCGCCGTGCTTCCCGAATTCGTCCACCACGAGCGCCGCGGCCATCGACGTATAATTCCCCGGCCTCACGCTCCCCTTTATCAACACGATCCTTATATCCCGTTCGGTCATTTTCATTCCTCCTGTTTACGTCTTACGGATATTATGCGCCCCGATCCCCGTACTGTCATTTCGACACAGTCACCCCCAAAAAGGATTCCGCCCGCGCACCATGTCCATACGCCATGCATAATGCGCGCGTCATTGCGAGGGTGCGCAGCACCCGCGACAATCTTCCTTTAATCCGTCATCCTGAACTACGATTTCGAGCAAGCGAGGAATCGAGTGCCCTTGGCCGACTCTTCAAATGTTCATTTAGTACTGCTCCAGTGTAGAACAAACCAAAAAATTCAGGATCTCGCTTTTAAAGTTTTTCTGTCATTCCCAAATGTCTTAATTGGGAATCCATTTCCGCAGGCAATCCATCAAGTGGTTTTGTCATTTCGACTGACGATTTCGAGCGAGCGAGGAATCGGACGCCCTGAGCCGATTGCAAGAATGCATATCTGGTACTGCTCGGGAATACATCAAATTAAAACAAGGAGAAATCTATCTTTGTCTTATCTTTTTACCCCCCCCCAGGAAAGGGGGGAGCAAGGTGGAATCCCCCTACCCCTCCAGCATCCGCCCGAGTATGGCCACGATATGCGCGCCGTACCCGTCCCCCGGAAAGGCCCATCCCCTGCCTGTGGGATTATCCGCAGCGCCGAGCCATTCGACGTACGGCGCAGTGCCGCGAAGGACGAGATCGAAGCGCGGATCCACGCACTGCCCGACGAGAGGCTCCGTCGTCGCGTAGGCCTTTAGGTGCTGCACCTGCGCGCGAACGCCCAGCCTCGGCGAATCGAACCGCGCCCCGAATCCTGGCCTGTCCTCGTACAGCGCGCCGATGCCGGAATAGTTGTTCATGTCGGGCGTCACGATCCGGCCGTACTTGAAATAGCCCGTCTCCTGTATGGCCTGCGCCCACGCGACGTCCCCGCGGACGCCCTCCGCGAGCCCCTCTTCGAGGAACATTTCGGCGAGCTCTCTTACGGTGCAATATGGAAGCTTCGGCGCGGGATTGATGCCGAGAACGAACGCCTCCATCCGCGCCGCGGCTGCCACAGGCTCGCCCATGATCGGGACGAAGCCGCCGGCGTGTCCTTCGGTCCGTACAGGTGCCGTAGCGTCCGCGAGCCCGTCGCCGCGTCTTCCGATCCCGCCTGATGTGAGGCTCCTTTCCGTAGCTCTTTCAGTCACGTCTGCTTTCCTTATTCGGCCGAATGATATTATGCAATTATGCACGTCTATTCGCCCCGCGTCATCCCCCGCCTGTCGAGTACGAGTCCGTCCGTTCCATACGAGCGACGGGCCGAGCATCCGGGCCGTACCTTCCGAAGCTAAATCTTGATTTAAATTTCTTTCCTGTGTTAGAATCATATCAACCAATCCTTTCATAAATGAACAAATGAATAATGGAGGACGTAGTACGATGACTAAAGATATGTTCTCATTATTTGTGGCCGTCTTTCTTACTGCCGGGTTCTTTTTTCTGGCTTCGCCTGAAAAAGCATTCTCGGGTCTTGCAATACCGGCTACAGGTTGTTGCATTTCTCCCGATGGAGATTGCATAAATTTTGGCGGTGGAGTCATGGCATGTCAGATAGGCAGCATAGTAGATGATGGGGTCTGTACTTTTGAGGGGCTGGGAGGCATATGTACAAACGAAATACCCATACCAATCGCAACCCCAATCCCGACGATGTCCGAATGGGGGCTCATCGC
>JBFWTW010000327.1:0-2873 GCA_050247635.1 Candidatus Dadabacteria bacterium
TTAACTCCTCAGTTGGTGCTCAGCGATGCGGTAACGATCCGGGCCCAGTTTAACGTCTTTGACAACAACATCTGGGGCGGTTCAACTTCGGAGCTGCTGGGTGGACGTAACACCGTAGTAAACTCCAACCTTTCGTTCAGCGACAGGTTCCGTGGAGCAATACTGACCGGACCTAACGCAATAGACGATCCGGGGTTCTTTAACGTGAGGATGCTTCATGCTGATATAGTACTTCCTCATAACCTCGGTTTTGTAAGGGTAGGGCGCCAGCCGTTCGACTGGGGCATGGGGATATACCTGAACGGCGGCTGGGACCCGTATTCCGACCTGGGCACCCTGTTCGACAGGTTCCTCTATCTTAAATCTTTCTCGGCCGGATCTTCGTCTATCACCCTGGTTCTTCTCTCCGACGTGCTCACCCAGGGGAACAGCGTCGTGACCGGTAACGGTAACGGCTACGATATAATAGCCGGCGCCCTTATTTTCAACAATCCGAACATAGCAGGGGGCAACCTGACTATAGGCGGCGTTTTCTTCCCGTATATTCATCAGAATAACATCGACTCGCTCCCGCTCAGGGGGACGGACCCGGGCGTTCCGCCGAATGCCGGGGCTGCGGTCAGCGGCGTCGATCTAGACCACATGATTCTCTATACCGGTCTCGTGGATTATAAGACCGACCTCTTCAGGCTCGTCGGCGAGATCGACGGAGTCTGGGGGAAGCTCAACGTGGACGGAGTGGGCGATATAGACATCGATGCGTCCAACATCGTATTCGCCGCGCGCGCGGAGGTCTACCCGGGCTGGCCGCTGAAGATAGTCGCCGCGGAGTTCGGCTGGGCGAAGGGCGACGACCTGTCGAGCGGCAGCGTCGATGGAGGACTCGTCTATTTCAATCCCGCTTACAACATTGACAACCTCCTCTTCAAGAACATGATACCGAACATCTACCAGGTTGAGAGCAGCGTTTACAACGCTTACTACGCCCGCGCTTGGGGCACGGTGAAGCTGATCGACGAGCTTTCCTTCACGCCGCAGGTCCTGGTGGCTTTCAACGAGGAAACGGATAACCCATACCCCGGCGTGTCGAATCTGGACACATACATGGCGACCGAGGTCGAAGGCACGCTTACGTGGCAGGTGCATCCCGGCGTCAGCCTCGATCTTATCGGGGGCATAGTCTTCGCGGGGAGCAGCTTGGAGACGCTCCTCGAGGCTCAGGCGATGAATACGCTGGTCGCCAACGACGTCACCCCCGACAGGGTTAATTATAACGACACGCCCTGGACGGTTCAGGGCAGGCTGATGATCTTTATCGACCAGTTCTTTAAATAGAAACCCCCCTCGCCGCTGCGTGGAGCCGGCACATGCCGCCTTCACGCGGCGGCACAAAATAACCCCTCCCCTTATCTTCTTTGTCAGGTTTTAAAGTTCTAAGTTTTGCCTGGATGGGGGGAGGGATTATATTATCGCCCTCCCGGGTATTGAATTCTCTTCTCAATTAGGTTATAAGAATGCTGATCTTCGGGACGGCCTGAAGTTTCGAGCCGACGGCTTTCCGGCGGAGGATGCACCGAATAGAAAAACGCGCGGGGCTATGCCTGCGCAATCCCTGGCTGGAAGGATAGCGCTCTATGAAACTCAAGAAAGCCGCCCTTATAACACTGGCCGCCGTACTTACCCTTGCGGCCGCGGAGCTCCTGCTCCAGATTCTTACGCCGGACATTATATATTCCCCTCTATCTAATCAAACCTACGACGCCAGGCTAGGTACTAAGATGAATCCCGCACTCCCCGATATAGACGAAAGGGGATTCAGGAACCCGGAGCCGCTGGGGCACCCGGACATCGTAACGCTGGGCGATTCGCACACCTACGGGGTCAACGTGAGCTCCGCCATGTCGTGGCCGCAGCAGCTTGCCGACATGGACGATGCCACGGTTTACAATCTCGGCGTCGGGAGTTACGGCACGCTTCAGTACAGCTACCTTATAGACGAGGCGATAAAAATGAGGCCGAAGCACATCGTCCTCGCACTCTACGTTACGAACGACCTCGATGACGTGTGCAAGCTCGTAAACAAGACAAATTACTGGAACGACTGGATGAAAGATCACGGTTACGATCCATCGATCTGCCGGGATAAATCAGGCACATGGAAAACCATCAAACACTATCTCACAAAATCGAACCTCTACTGGATGATTGCCTCAGCCGTAAAGAGGGTATACGAGGCAAGCGACTTTGGTGATTCGCTCGTCGTCACGGAAGAGGCGAACCACACCATAATGAAGTACAAATCCATACTTAACCATAAGCGCAAGATGGACTTGAGCCGCGAGAGAATCGCGCTAGGGTTTGAGGTAACGAAAAGCGTAATCGCGGACATGGAAGAGAAATGCGACGAGGCCGGTATAGATTTCAGCATCGTTTTCATTCCCTCAAAGTCACGGGCTCTATTCGGTTATCTGACCTCTCATGGATACAAGCTCTCGGACGATTATTATCAGCTCGTCGAGAACGAGAACAATCTCGTAGCGAAGTTCTCGGAATTCTTCGACGAGCTTGGCCTGGAGCACGTAGACGCCGGTCCTTACGTCCTCGAAGAGCTCCGTACGTCGAGTAACGTTTATTCCCCGACCGACGACGGGCACCCCGTCGAAAACGGCTACAAGGCATACGCACGGGCTGCTCACGACGCCCTTAAAATTGACTTGAACGCCGGCCAGACTCCCAAGAATACAGGCAGCGACTTGATCCGCTAGAAGCTTCCGCTTTCGCCGAAGCGCGCGGCAGCTATACTTACATCTGGATTTCAGCCCGTCTATTGATGTAGGGAATAAAGTCTGTTATAGATATTATTGTTTAAACCG
>JBFWTW010000328.1:0-2873 GCA_050247635.1 Candidatus Dadabacteria bacterium
CGTACGACGCCTTCACCGGCGGCCCCACGGGGTTCGACGCCGTTTTAGGGGCGCGGGGAAGCCAGCTCCAGCTCGTCCTGAACACCGTCTTTCACCTGGAGACGTCCCCCGGGAATATCCCGTGGGAGATGTACGACGCGATCAAGCGCGACCCGAACGTCGAGCTCGCCGTCCCCTACGCCGTCGGGGACAACTACCGTGGCTACAGGATAGTCGGCACGGAAAAGAGCCTGTTCACCGACCTCGAATACCGGAAGGGGCACAAGTTCACACTCGCCGATGGGAAGCTCTTCGACCCCGAGAAACGGGAGGCCGTCGTCGGCAGCTACGTCGCAGACAAAACCGGCCTCAAGGTGGGCTCGAAATTCAATCCCTTCCACGGTCTCGTTTTCGACGAAAGGCAGAAACACGCCGAGGAGTACACGGTAACGGGTGTGCTTGAGCCGACCAATTCACCTTCGGACAGGGTGATATGGATACCTATAGACGAGTTCTACAGGATATCGGGGCATGTGCTGAGGGGCGGCGGCGGGACATACGAGCCCCGTGCGGGAGAGGAAATCCCCGACAGGTACAAGGAAGTGAGCGCCGTTATGCTGAAGCTCAAGAATCCGCAGGCGGGCTTCCTCCTCGACCAGACGATAAACCGGCAAGGGACGGCGGCCACGCTCGCGTGGCCCATCGGGCGCGTGATGGCGGAGCTCTTCGGAAAGATCGGTTGGGTAAATAAAGTCCTTTCGCTGGTCGCTTATCTCGTTGTTCTGGTCGCCGCGGGGTCGATACTGGCCAGCATCTACAACACGATGAACGAGAGGCGGCGTGAATTCGCGATACTGAGGGCGCTCGGCGCGAGGCAGAGGACCGTCTTCGCAGCGATAATACTGGAATCGGCATCGATCGCCGCGATCGGGGCGGCCCTCGGGTACGCGGTGTACGCTCTCATACTCCTGGGGGCCTCCGTGATTATTAGGGCCGAGACGGGCGTAGTCCTCGACATGCTGAAGCCGGGCCCGGTACTTCTCGCGGCGCCCCTGGCGATGATAGCGCTCGGCATTCTGGCCGGCATCGTTCCGGCCCTAAAGGCGTACTCGACGGATGTCGCGTCCAACCTCGCCCCACAGAGTTAGGGGGGCATGAATACACGGAGGGATGTCATGAAAACGTTACTGTGTTTGATCCTTATGACGGCAATAACAACGCCTGCATGGGCCCATGGGGATTCCAATACCGATGGGCATAATGACGGGCACGGGCACGAGCACACCGCCCCACACGGGGGGACGCTGATCGTGCTCGGCGACGAATTCGCGCATCTGGAGCTCGTGCTCGATCCGGAAGAGGGGACGCTCCGTGGATACGTCCTCGACGGCGAGGCCGAAAGTCCGGTCAGGATCGAGCAGAGAGAGATAGAGATAAGAATCGCGGTTCCCGACCCGGGCGGTAATGTACCTGCAAGCGAGCTTCCGCTCAGGCTGAGCGCCGTTTACAATATACTTACGGGAGAGAAAGAGGGGGACACGTCAGAGTTCGCCGTGCGGTCGGAGAGGCTTAAAGGCATGAAGCAGTTCGGCGCTGTTATCACAGCGATAACCATAAAGGGCAGGGAATTTGAGGAGGTGGAGTTCAGGTTCCCGGAGGGTAACGAATGACGACGGAAAGTAGTTCCACGGATATGAAAAACGCGGGCAAAGCCTCCGCGCCGAACCGCCCGAAACGCTTCGAATGGAAGAGACACGTTGTCAAAATACTCGTCGTCGCGAGCATACTCCTGTTCCCCGCGCTTGGGATCCATTACAGGCCGGAACGGAATTTCGACTACACGTCAGCGGGTGCCCTCGAAACCGAAAGCGGGGTCACTAAGGTCGATTTCGATTTCCTCGGCGGATTCGAGTACGAGAAGGATAACGTCGTCCCGGCCAAGGTTATGGAGCTAGACGGGAAGGACGTGAAGGTAATAGGCTACATGCTGCCCGTCGATTTCGAATTGGGTGAGGTGAGGAGCTTCATGCTCTTAAACAACCAGATGGGATGCTGCTTCGGGGTGATGCCGAGGGTGAACGAGTTCGTCTACGTCGAAATGCCCGAGGGTAAGAGCGCGAAGTATATGACCGACATTCCGCTCCGCGTAACCGGCAAGCTGAAGATAGGCGAAGGAAATCTCGTGGGCGGCCTTTACACGATGAAGGGAAAAGAGGTGGAGGTTTTCAGGGACTATTGAATCCCTTCGAGCGGTATAGATTCATCTACAAGGAGAACTGGGATGTCGTCCCTTACGGGGTAGAGATACTTTCCGTCCCCCTTTCTAACGAGCCCGCCGTCGATGGGCTCCGTCACTTTTTGTTTCGACCTGCTTAGGAGCTCGCCCTTTTCGATTAAAGAGTTGATTTTACTGACGAGATCGGGCCCTGCAGGCTCCAGATCCTGCTTCGTTTCGGGGCAGACAATTACGGCCAAAAGAGCCTTGTCGAGCATTTTTTCCCTCCGTTAATCCCGGGCGTCAGATATAATTTTTATTGGTTGGGAATACCTTATCCATTAGAATACATTAAGAAGACCAATTGCATAGGGGGTACACAAGATGAGAAAGAACAGTCTAGTTAAAGCATATTTTGGAATTTTCATACTGGCTCTGACGCTTGCCATGGGGTGCCGTCAGGGCGACGAGGGCGTCGTCGAAGAGGAGAGTGTAGTGGTAGAAGAAACGGCAACGACACCCGAGCCGGTGGTCGAGGAGCCTATTCCCGCCCCGTCGCCGACTCCCGGGCCGGAGGCCACGAGCACCGAGGGAGTGACGATAGAGGCGTGGGATAACTCGCCGCCATTTGAGGGGGCGAAGACCCGCATTTCGAACTTCGAGGACGGGAGCGTCCTCG
>JBFWTW010000329.1:0-2865 GCA_050247635.1 Candidatus Dadabacteria bacterium
CTGGGGCAGCAACTGGGACCCTCTTCTCGCAAAGGACAAGGACGGACTCCTCGTAAAACGCATGGGCGAGGCTGTAGACGGCGACTACCAGAAATACAGCGTCGCAGACGGCGAATACATACGTAAGCACTTCTTCGGAAAGTACCCCGAGCTTCTGGAAATGGTGAAAGACCTCTCCGACGAGCAGCTCCAAAAACTCCGCCGCGGCGGTCATGACCCCGAAAAGATCTATCCCGCCTTCAAGGCGGCCGTCGAGAACGAAGGCTCGCCGACCGTAATACTCGCGAAGACTATAAAGGGTTACGGGCTCGGAGAGGCCGGCGAGGGCAGGAACGTCACCCACCAGCAGAAAAAGCTCAACGAAGACGAGCTCCGTGAATTCAGGCGGCGGTTCAACATCCCCATTTCGGACGAGGACATCGCCAAGGCCCCGTTCTACAGGCCGCCCGACGACAGCCCCGAGATAAAATACTTAAAGGAAAGGCGGCGCGAGCTCGGCGGGTTCCTCCCGCAAAGGAAAGTGCTCGCGGGCCCGATGGAGCTTCCTTCTCCCGAGCTATTCGAGGAATTCCACAAGGGCTCCGGTGGAAGGGCCGCCGCTACTACAATGGCTATTGTAAGGCTCCTGGCCAAGCTCCTCAAGGACAAAAATATCGGAAAGTACATGGTCCCGATCGTACCCGACGAGGCCCGCACGTTCGGCATGGAATCCCTCTTCAGGCAGGTCGGCATATACTCGCACGTGGGCCAGCTCTACGATCCCGTGGACGCCGAGACGCTCCTCTTTTACAAAGAGGCCAGGGACGGCCAGATACTCGAAGAGGGCATTACCGAAGCGGGCTCTATGTCGTCCTTCATCGCCGCCGGGACGTCCTACGCCAACCACGGCATCAACATGATCCCGTTCTTTATCTTCTACTCGATGTTCGGGTTCCAGCGCATCGGCGACCTCATCTGGGCCGCCGGAGATTCGCGGGCGAGGGGCTTCCTCGTCGGCGGCACGGCAGGGCGGACGACGCTTGCGGGCGAGGGGCTCCAGCACCAGGACGGGCACAGCCACCTTCTGGCATACCCCCTTCCCAACCTGAAGGCCTACGACCCGGCGTTCGCTTACGAAATAGCCGTCATCGTCGAGGAAGGCATCAGGCGTATGTTCGGCGAGCAGGAAGACTTGATGTACTACATAACGGTCATGAACGAAACCTACGAGCAGCCGCCTATGCCCGATGGCGTCCGCGAGGGAATACTGAAGGGCATGTACAAATTCAGGCCGTCCGGGCTCAAGGACGGCGACCTCAGGGCGCAGCTCCTCGGGAGCGGGACGATACTGAACGAAGTGCTCAAGGCGCAGAAAGAGCTTGAAGAGAAATACGGCGTAGGCGCGGACGTGTGGAGCGTCACGAGCTACAAGGAGCTCTACAGGGACGGGTACGAATCCGACCGCTGGAACATGATGCACCCGTCCGAAATAAAGCGGACTCCCTATGTGGCAGAGTGCCTCAAGGACGCGCCGGGCGTGCTGGTCGCGGCGTCTGATTACGTGTCGGCCCTCCCGGATTCCATATCCCAGTGGCTGCCAAGGCCGCTCGTGTCCCTCGGGACGGACGGCTTCGGAAGGAGCGCGAGCCGGCAGGCGCTTAGAGACTTCTTCGAAGTGGACTGGAGATACATCACCCTCGCGGTCCTCGCGTCGCTCACGTGGGATAAGAAGATCGGCGCGGGCGTCGTCGAGAAGGCGATAAAAGACCTCGGCATCAACCCCGGCAAGGCGAGCCCGCTAGTCTCGTAAGGGCGGCGCGGAGGGAAAAGCTCCTTACGCGGCGGCGCGCTTTGTGTTAGAACAGTTATAAAGACAGGCAAGAGAGGCGACACCGAATGGCTATAGAATTTAAACTCCCGGACCTCGGCGAAGACATAGAGACAGGCGACGTTACGACCGTATACGTTTCGGCCGGAGACAAGGTAACGAAGGACCAGGCCTTGATGGAGCTCGAAACGGACAAGGCCGCGCTCGAAATACCTTCGCCCGCTGACGGCGTGATAAAAGAGGTACACGTGAAGTCCGGCGAGACGATAAAGGTAGGACAGCTCCTCGTCACTATAGACGACGGCGAGGGAGGGGGCGAGGCCGAAGAGAAGGAAGCGCCCGAAGAGAAAGAGGCCGAGCCCGAAAAAACCGAAGCGAAGAAAGAGGAAAAGAAGGAGCCCGCCAAGGAAGAAAAAGCGGAGGAGCTTGAAGAGGAGCCGGCAGAGGAAGAAGTGAAAAAAGAGTCCGAGGCCAAGGAAGCACCGCCTAAGGAAGAGAAAAAGCCTGAAGCCAAGGCAGCGCCGGAACCTAAAGAAAAAGAAACCGGAAAGGAAACCCGGCCCGCGCCCGAAAGCACAGGTCCCGGCGGCATAATCCCCGCGTCCCCGACTGTAAGAAGGCTCGCCCGCGAAATGGGCGTGGACATAACGAAGGTAAAAGGCTCGGGCCCCGGGGGGCGCATCACGGAAGACGACCTCAGACGCGGCGAAGAGAAGAAACCGGCCGCCCAAGGGAAGCCCCGCGCGCCGGAGTCAGCCGAAGAAAAACCGGCGGCGGCGCAGGCGGAATCCGGCTCCGACAAGTGGGGCACCGTCGAGAGCGTTCCGATGTCGAAGGTGCGGAAGCTCACCGCCGAAAGGCTCTCGGAGGCATGGAAGGCCCCTCACGTAACGCAGCACGACAAGGCAGACATAACGGAGATGGAAAAGCTTCGGAAGCAGTACGGGAAGGAAGTCGCCGAGGCCGGCGGCAAGCTGACCATGACCTCCATAATTCTCAAGATCATCGCCTCGGCTTTGAAAACATTCCCGCAGTTCAATGCCTCCGTCGATATGGAG
>JBFWTW010000330.1:0-2847 GCA_050247635.1 Candidatus Dadabacteria bacterium
GAATCTATACCCGAACTGCGCAAACCCCCACGTGCCATGGCAGAAATTTACAAACGCTATCAACGCTATTGATACCCAGCACGCCACCATGAGCCTGCTCCTGCCCGCAAAAAACGCGTATACGAACGCCGGCGTCGTGATCCATATAGCCATGCCGCTCCACGAAGGAGTTACATACGGGAACTCGTCTATGAACCTCGGCAGCCCGGCGAATATAACTTTAAGATTTCTGGGTATATAGGTAATATCGAAGATGCCCTTTTGGTACCATATCTCGTCGAGAATGCCCGGTATCAGGTAGTACGAAAGGTCGAACGGCGAGCCGAACCTCAAATAGTTATACCCGGCATTAATAAGGACGAAGATCCCCGCACCTAACCCAAGCCAGATCAGGGGGGTGAGGCTTATTCTCCCGAGGAGGCTTTTCCCCGGAGCCGGCCTGTACCACCTGTCCAGATACATTATCAAAAAGAACGGGAAAGAAAGTATCGTGGGGAGCCGCGTCCAGTAAGACGCCCCGAGCGCGAGTCCCGACGCGAGCGGCGGCGCGTTTCTGAGCGTGAGCAGTATGGCCATGAATAAAAACGTCAGCGAGACAGTATGCGAGAACATCCACACTCCGCCCGATGACGCAACCCACCAGTGGATGGTTCCGAAACCGAACATCGCCGTCGCCCAGAGCTGGATGCTTCTTTTCCCGGTCAGCTCTCTTGCGACCAGATATGCCAGGGCGACATTCACGCTGCCTAAGACTATAGATATAAGGGTCTGGTTCGTGGACAGGCCGAATATCGCGACGACTGGCATGATTATTATCGCCGGCAGTGGCGGCGGGACGACGTAATACCTACCGTCGAGCGGGACAAGCTCGATATGAGAGACATTACTTAGGAGATAAAGCCTTCCGTGTAGAAACGCATCGGCGAGCCTGACGAAATTGTCGTATGGAGTAGCGGGTCCTTCCTGCATGAGGTAGTACACGACGAAAGTCGCGATAAATACCCCGGCGCATATAAGCGCCGCTGTCTTTCCCGTGTCGGTGCTTGTTACACTTTTCATAGAGGAATTCCGATCAAATGATGCCGGCGGGGGCGCTTGATAATAAATCACCCGCCGGAGGATATTTTACGAAAAGGCTTTGTAAGCGTAAAGCCTCGCTACATGGAGAAGATAATCGATTATAACACCGCTCCCTAGTTTGGTTTCTCCATAGAGACGGTCACGAAAAGTAATCGGCACCTCGATCACCTTGTCGTATTTTCCCCTTACCAGTATTTCGAGGGCTATCTTGAACCCTAGGGGGTTCAGCTTTGCGTCCTTTATGACTTCTCTCTTCAGAAAAAAGAATCCCGACATCGGGTCTTTCACGCTCGTAAGGCCGCGTACTGCCAGAGTCGCGAGCCGGGAGGATATCTTCCGCCGTACCGGCCAGTCCTCTATGCCGCCTTCGCTGACGTATCGGCTGCCGATTGCGATATCGGCCTCGCCCCTTAGTATCGGTGCCACGATATCCGGTATCGATTCTGCGGGATGGCTGAGGTCGGCGTCCATAACACCGAGTATGGCGCTATCGGAATTCTTGAAGCCTTCGAGAACAGCCGATGAAAGCCCCCTCTCACTCATCCTTCTTAAAACTCGAAGGCCCCTGTATCTATCTTTCAGCCCCTCCGCCACATTCCAGGTACCGTCCGGGGAATTGTCATCGACTATCATTACGCTCCCGTCGAGCCCGTGCTCTGCGAATATCCTGTATACGTTTTCGAGGAGAATAGGCACATTTTCGGCCTCGTTGTATGTCGGTATGACGAGCGTAATGTCCATTTATCAGGAGAAAATTATATCACTGAATTTCTTACTTCTGAACTGCCCCGAGTATTCTTTTCACTTCCGGTATTACAGGACCGGGTTCGCTAAAACGCCCACCTGAATCTTACAAGCTGAATCAGGAATAGTGCATAGAGCAGAATCGAGGAAAAGGTAATAATAAAATTGACCGCCCGGTTCCTACCCAGGATGGAAAGCGACAAGAAGATCGGGAATATGACGAGCACATATCTCGGAATGCTTTGCCACCACCACGTCGAGGTCATGATAAGCCAGCTTAACAGGGCTAATACACCATACGAAACGCGCACTTTGAGAAGCGCGTATATCGATAGCGCAAGCCCGAGTACCATAAAGAATATCTCGAACCATCCGGTGAGCATCGCGAGCTCCGGCTTCTTCGACTGCATACTGCTCAACGTTAGTAATAATCCGTTAAATGGAAAATCGAGTTTCTTGCTCCAGTGCTCTTTCTGGATCTCTAAAAATTTAAACGGATCTCCGAACGTCATATAATTTATCCCCAGATAAAACAAAACCCCGAGAACTGTAAGTCCTATCCAGAAGACATCCTTTTTCGTCTCCCGGATTTTGTAATCCCTCTGAGCCAGGTATTCGACGATAAGGGCCGGTATGAGCACTATGCCCGTTATCCTCGTCGCGGCTGCCAGAAGCCCGAACGCGCCAGAGAGCGCCCAGTTACTTCTCCTCGCATAATAAAAACTCGCTATGGTCAGGAACAGGAAAAGACTTTCCGTATATATTGCGTGTAAGAAATAAGCCGTCGGGAAGATGACCAGGTAAACGAGCGCTCTCCAGGAATCGTCCTCGTCGTAATCGAGCCTCGAGAGCTTGTATATATATATGGCAGCCCCGGCGAAGGCCAGATTGGATACCCAAAGCCCGGCCGCTACGTAGCTTCCCACGAAAAAGGCTACGATTTTTATAAGCAGTGGATAAAGTGGGAAGAATACGATCTGGAGGTTTCGTTCCTCCACTGTCGAGCTCGTATACCAGTCCATA
>JBFWTW010000331.1:0-2817 GCA_050247635.1 Candidatus Dadabacteria bacterium
CGAATAAAACGGTATCTCTATCAAGACGAATTCCCCCTCGGCCAGAGGTAGTATCTGCCCGTCGGAAAGGACCTGCGGGAGGTCGGGGATTATACCTATCTCCATGCCGGGATACGCCGTAAAATCTATCCCCTCGGCGCGGAGCCGCTCGTTCATCTCTGCGACGAGAGAAACCACTGTGCCGGGCGCAGGCTGCCACGTCGTCCCCTGTATCCAGTGCGGGGTCATGACAGCACCCTCGACGCCGTCCGAAACGGCCATCCTAGCCATCTCCATGGTTTCCTCCCAGCTTTTCGAGCCGTCGTCTATGTTCGGGAGGAAGTGGCAGTGTATGTCTATCATTCTAACAATTATATCTGACAGTTATGGGTCGTAAACTATTCTTAATTTACAGACACTTCCGCCGTCATTATAATTAGAGCGTCCATTTCGCGAACGACGCGCGGACAAGGCGGCCTGAATACGATGCCGATAGACGAGATTCTTAAGAAAATCGCGGGGAAGCGCATTCTTGTAGTGGGTGACCTCATGCTCGACCGCTACGTCAGGGGAACTGCCGAAAGAATATCCCCCGAAGCCCCGGTTCCGGTTTTAAAGGTGCGCGAGGAAACATCCTCCCCCGGCGGGGCCGGGAACGTAGCACTTAACCTCCTCGCCCTCGGCGCGCGTGTCGAAGTCGCCGGCGCCGTGGGCAAAGACCCCGAAGGCGCCGAGCTCGTCCGCGAGTTAAGGGCCGGCGGCGCTGGGACGGCCTCGATAATCGCGGTCCCGGAGAGGCCGACGACAACGAAAACGAGGCTCGTCTCCGGCACGTCCCAGATAGCCCGGATGGACAGGGAAACCTCCTCGCCCCTTCCGAAAAAGACGGAGAAGGCCCTCACCGACTCGATAAAAAAGAGCATTGCTAAATTCAAACCACACGCCGTCATAATCTCGGACTATGACAAGGGAACGGTGACGGAGAGCCTCGTCAAAGGAATTCTCAGGCTCGCTGACAAGGTCGGGATATTCGTCTCCGCCGACCCGAAGGGGCTCGACTTTTCGAAATACCTCGGCGTAGACGCGATAACCCCCAACCTTTCCGAGGCCGAGTCGGCGACTGGAATAAAGATACGCGACGAAGCCTCGTGAAAGAAGGCAGCCGCAAGGCTCCTCGACATAACGGGTGCGCACATCGCCGTCATAACCATGGGCGGGAAGGGAATGAGCTACTTCTCCTCAGACGGCGAGCACGGCTCGGTGCCCTCACTCGCAAGGGAGGTGTTCGACGTCACCGGCGCCGGCGACACCGCAGTGAGCGTATTCACGCTCGCCTACGTCTCTACGTGCGACCTCCCTGCGTCCGTCACGGCGGCGAACGCGGCTGCGGGAATAACCGTCGGCAAGAGCGGCGCGGCGTCTGTAACCCCGGGCGAGCTCCGCTCCTATTTCAGCGCGGCTGGCGAGGAGGACTCGTCACGCCTGAAGACCCGAAAGGAGCTTTCGAAGATACTCTCGGGCTTGAGAGCGCGCGGTAGGAAAATCGTCTTCACCAACGGCTGCTTCGACCTCTTTCACGCGGGGCACCTCCGGCTGCTGAACGACGCCCGCAAGCTCGGCGACGTCCTCGTCGTCGCTATAAACAGCGACGCATCCGTTTCGAAGCTCAAGGGCAAGGGCCGTCCCTTCGTATCCGAAAGCGGCAGGGCCGCCCTCCTCTCCTCGCTCGGCTGCGTCGATTACGTCACCGTCTTCGGCGAAGATACGCCTCTTCATCTTATAAAAGAGCTAAGGCCCGACGTGCTGGTAAAGGGCGGCGACTACAAACCCGAAGAAGTAGTAGGCAAAGAAGCTGTCGAAGAGGCAGGCGGCGAAGTGAAAATAATCCCTCTAGTCGAAGGCCTCTCCTCGTCCTCAATAGCCAGGAAGATAAAGAAAAGCCGCTGACGGTCGGCCTCTGATTCTCTTAAAATTATTGACAGACGGTGTTCAGATACCGGGTGGAGTTTATCCCGAACTCGGATGAGGGCGACAATTCGACCACCTTCGCGAACTCCGTGCACGCCCCCTCTGTGTTGTTCACTTTGAGGTGAGCCAGCGCTAGGTTATAGTGCGCCTCCTCGTATGCGTCATAACCGGCTATGGCAAGCTCGAACTCGGTCGCGGCCTGCGCATACCTTCCGGTAGACATGTAGAGCTTTCCCATCTCGTTCCGGGCATATACGAACGAGGGGTTTATCTGGAGAGCCTTATCGTAATTGTCCTTGGCCTTCACCATATCGCCCAGGCTGAAATACGCGATTCCGATGTTCGTATAGGCGTTTGCGCGCGCATCGTAAGCCGGGTCGGCCACGACGGATTCGCACTCCGTTATGACTTCCTGGTATTTCTTCTCGGCAAGATAAAGCCCGCAAAGGTTAAAGCGGGCGGCGGTATACGAGGGATTTATTTCGAGCGCCTTCCTGTAACCATCCGCGGCAAGAGGGTAATCCTTCAGCTTGAAATATATTGCGCCCTTTATGAGATAAACCTCGGCGTCCTCGGCGTTTAGCTTCTGGGCGGCATCTATCTCGTCGAGCGCCTGCTTGAAGTTGCCCCGCCTGAACGAGGCGATGGCGAGAGCCTTCTGATTCTCGAAATTCGCCTGGTTGTCCTCTGGGGTTTCGGTCTTCTTGCTCCCGCCCCCGCAGGACGAAGCCGCAACAACAGTGAATATCAATAAGAGGAAAAGAAGCTTTTTCATAAGCGACGCAGGTTATATACCATAGCCTGAACAGGCACAGGAATTCAAGAGGGACCGGAGACTTTCAGTCTACAATCGCTGCACAGCGTCCGCCG
>JBFWTW010000332.1:0-2800 GCA_050247635.1 Candidatus Dadabacteria bacterium
TCAGCTCGTGTCGTGAGATGTTGGGTTAAGTCCCGCAACGAGCGCAACCCCCGTCGCATGTTGCCAGCATTTAGTTGGGGACTCATGCGAGACTGCCGGTGACAAACCGGAGGAAGGTGGGGATGAGGTCAAGTCATCATGCCCCTTATGTCCAGGGCTACACACGTGCTACATTGGCGCGTACAGTGGGCTGCGATACCGCGAGGTGGAGCGAATCCCTCAAAGCGCGTCTCGGTTCGGATTGCAGGCTGAAACCCGCCTGCATGAAGGTGGAGTTGCTAGTAATCGTGGATCAGCATTGCCACGGTGAATACGTTCCCGGGCCTTGTACACACCGCCCGTCACACCACGGGAGTGAGCAACACCCGAAGCCGGTGGCCTAACCCGAAAGGGAGGGAGCCGTCGAAGGTGGGGCTCGTGACTGGGGTGAAGTCGTAACAAGGTAGCCGTACCGGAAGGTGCGGCTGGATCACCTCCTTTCTAGGGAGCCTCGAAAGAGGCCCGTACGGCACGGCGCCGATCGTCCCGTTCACCGCCTTGCGCTCGTGAACGATCAGACGAAGCGGCCTCCGACCGTACGGCCTAGCATGTCGACCGAACCTGGCCGGGCCAGCCGCCGAACCGCGTCCGCGGTGAGGCCACGTCCCTCGTGGGCGTGCGGCAGATCGCCGAGCTCGAGCCCGTGCATGCTGTTGAGTTTTGAGAGACCGCGTGCCGGTCGTCGGCCCCCGTGCCGGCGGCCTCGCACGTCAAGCCCTCTCGGACGGCCTTTGAAAACTGCATAGTAGCCACTGCCACCCGCATTTAACGATGAGCCCGGGTGGCAAACGGGTATCACCGGCCGAGCCTTTCGGGGCTTGGCCAAGATCACCGTCAAGATAGTAAGGGCACATGGTGGATGCCTTGGCACCTAGAGTCGATGAAGGGCGTGGACGACTGCGATAAGCCACGGTGAGGCGTTGAACGGCCTTTGACCCGTGGATTCCCGAATGGGGAAACCCAGCGCCGGTAATGCGGCGTTACCCCTGGCTGAACACATAGGCCAGGTGGAGACAAGCGGGGGAAGTGAAACATCTCAGTACCCCGAGGAAAGTAAATCAACCGAGACTCCCTGAGTAGTGGCGAGCGAAAAGGGATCAGCCCAAACCGGATGCGTGTAAGCGGCCACGCGTTGCGTATCCGGGGTTGTAGGGCGACTGTTCCGGGCCGTGGCCGGCCCGGCGGAAGTTACAAAGTCATGTGGTAGTCGAAGCGCGTGGAACCGCGCACCATAGAGGGCAACCGTCCCGTAGACGAAACTGCATGGCCTTCCGTCAGCCGTTCCTGAGTAGGACCGCACACGTGAAACGCGGTCCGAAGCCGGGGGGACCACCCTCCAAGGCTAAGTACTCCTAGGTGACCGATAGCGGACTAGTACCGTGAGGGAAAGGTGAAAAGTACCCCGGAAGGGGAGTGAAATAGTACCTGAAACCGCGTGCCTACAAGCTGTGGGAGCAGACTCGTTCTGTGACCGCGTGCTTTTTGCATAACGAGCCGGCGAGTTACTCGTCTGCGGCAAGGTTAAGCGATGAGCGGAGCCGTAGCGAAAGCGAGTCCGAATAGGGCGACATAGTCGTAGGCGGTAGACCCGAAACTGAGCGAGCTACCCATGGGCAGGCTGAAGCGAGGGTAAGACCTCGTGGAGGGCCGAACCGACCTAGGTTGAAAACTGGGCGGATGACCTGTGGGTCGGAGTGAAAGGCTAATCAAGCTCAGTGATATCTGGTTCTCTCCGAAATATATCTAGGTATAGCCTCGGATCATTGCGTTGTGGCCGTAGAGCACTGTTTGGACTAGGGGCCCTACCAGGTTACCGACTTCAGGCAAACTCCGAAGACCATTACGTGTACTCCGGGAGTCAGTTGCTGGGGGATAAACTTCAGCGTCAAAAGGGAAACAGCCCAGACCGCCAGCTAAGGTCCCTAAATGCTTGCTAAGTGGGAAACGATGTCCGATTGCATAGACAACCAGGAGGTTGGCTTAGAGGCAGCCACCCTTGAAAGAGTGCGTAACAGCTCACTGGTCAAGTGGTCGGGCGCGGACAATTCAACGGGGCTCAAGCAAGCTACCGAAGCTGCGGGTGTGTGAGGCCTTCGGGCCGATCACGCGGTAGGAGAGCGTTCCCTCGCCAGTGAAGCGGCGGCGTAAGCCAGCCGTGGAGGCGTGGGAAGTGAGAATGCCGGCATGAGTAACGAAAGAGGGGTGAGAATCCCCTCCACCGATTGCCCAAGGATTCCTGAGTAAAGTTCGTCTGCTCAGGGTTAGTCGGGACCTAAGGCGAGGCCGAAAGGCGTAGTCGATGGCCAACAGGTTGATATTCCTGTACCACGTCGTGTCCGTTTGACCGATGGAGGGACGAGGGAGGCTACGGGAACCCAGGCGATGGTCGTCCTGGGGTAAGCATGTAGGGGTGCTCCTAGGCAAATCCGGGAGCGCATAACCCGAGGTGCGATGCCAGCTGGCTCATGAGCCGGCGAGTCCCTGACGCCATACCTCCTAGAAAAGCTCCTAGGGAGGACACGCGTGCCCGTACCAAAACCGACACAGGTGGGCAAGTAGAGAATACTAAGGTGATCGAGATAACCCTCGTTAAGGAACTCGGCAAAATTGCCCCGTAACTTCGGGATAAGGGGCGCCCCAGTAGGGTGAAGGACTTCGCGTCTGGAGCCCGAGGGGGCCGCAGTGAATAGGTCCAAGCGACTGTTTACCAAAAACACAGGTCTCTGCTAAGTCGAAAGACGACGTATAGGGGCTGACGCCT
>JBFWTW010000333.1:0-2792 GCA_050247635.1 Candidatus Dadabacteria bacterium
CGCTTACTTAATACCGCGAATATTCCGGATCGAGATAAATGTACAGCCTCTGTATCTTCCCGTCCCCTATCTCGAACACGTCGCACCACTTGCTGTCGCTCCAGGTCACCCCGGTCTTGAGCTTCCCCTTGCTCGAGCCTTCGGCCACAACCATGTCGCCCTGGATTATCCAGTTGATGTACGCGTGAAAATGCGTGAAATCCTCGACCAGTGTGCCGAGGTGCGAGAAAAGCTTCTTGTACTCTTCGGCACCCCTCGCGACCCCCCAGTTCGGGAAATACACCTCCGCGTCCTCCGCGATAAGAT
Organism: Candidatus Dadabacteria bacterium; assembly: GCA_050247635.1. Taxonomy (GTDB): domain Bacteria; phylum Desulfobacterota_D; class UBA1144; order Nemesobacterales; family UBA2774; genus JADLGH01. Next base: position 307 of record JBFWTW010000333.1, read on the forward strand.
GATAAAAATCCCTCCCGTAGTCGAGGCTCTTAAGATATTCCGCCGCTATCGATTTTCTTTCCTCGTCCGTCATTTTTCGTCCCCTTATGCATTAGATGCTGTTCCTTCAATACTACTCGATGTATAGTTTATAAGTCCGGTGTATTATTTCAACCGGGTACATTTTTAATATATAGTCACTGTTTGTATACCGAGGTGGTGTAATGGAAACGAGAATAAAAGACACAACGTGCCCCGTGGGAAGCGCGATAGACGCCTTCGGAGGGAAATGGAAGCCGGACATTATCTATTACCTCAGGCAATCCCCGAGGCGCTTCAACGAGCTCAGGAGGCTGATACCGAGGGTAACGCAGAGGATGCTCACTCAGCAGCTCCGCGAGCTCGAAAGGGATGGTCTCGTCAACCGGAAGCAGTTCATGGAGATTCCGCCGAAGGTAGTCTACTCGCTGTCGGATCTCGGCCTCTCGCTCGTGCCCGTATTCGACATCCTCGAAGAATGGGGAGCCCGCAATATTGGGAGCATCGAGAAAGCACGCGCGCGTTACGATTCCTCGCTCAAGAGCCGCGCCTGACAGGGGACGCGCCCTTTCCGCCTCCGCTTCCGAGAACCTTGAGCGTCCACAGAAACAGCGGCGACATATCCTTCAACACCCCGAAGCAATAATCGACGAACCGCCCGGAATAAGCCTCCTCCGGAACCGGCCCTTCGTAGTATACGAAGAGTCCGTTATGCAGCAGAAGCTCCGAGTTTTTATGAGCCGCGTCGTAACCGGGCGGGATTCTTTTGTAATGCCTCCCCCCGATCTTGTAAGAAGTATTCTCCGAAAAACGCTTCAGTATCCTTCCGAGCTCAGCGCCATTTTTTGGATGGACGACGGCGTCCCTGTACACCCTGATGTTCTCCGGCGGGAAACGGTATTCCCCCGCGCCGATGAAAATCGAGTCCTCGTTCAGGTGGACGTAAAAATTGGGATTGTCGAGCTTTTTCCCCGGCCCTTCCCAGAACAAGATCCCGAGATGTGTCTTGTAGGGGATCTTGTCCTTGCTGAACCGCGTGTCCCGCCTGAGCCTGAATATCGACTTATCTATCTCCGGTATGGCTTTCACGCCGGGCGAGAGCTTTTTTAAACACTCTCCGAGCTCGACTACGAAATATCTCGCCGGCGTGAGAACGCACTCCTCGAACGCATCCCTGTTATCGTCGAACCAATCCTTGTTGTTGTTCTTCTTGAGATCCCGGAGGAACCCGAACGTATCTTTTGAAAAACCGTGGAAACCTTCACTCATCAAGATATCCTCTCAGGTTAAGGCGGCTATTTCAAGCGGGGACGCAAATTCGGATTTGGCGGCAAGAACCAGGATGCGGAGAAATTTCCAAGACGGTATATTTTTAGAGCGCGCGAAGCGAATCCCGGACAAGGAGACAAGTCATGGCAGCCAACGGCAAATCGAGTAAAACACTTCAAAAAGAGATCGCGGCCCTCGATTGGGGCAGCATCGCATCAGGGCTCGACGACTACGGCTACGCAGTTATCGGCCCGCTCCTGACCCCGGAAGACTGCGGTTCCTTGACCACCGCCTACGGCGACGACGGACGCTACCGGAAGACTATCGTGATGGAAGACAAGGGCTACGGCAGCGGAGAATACAAATACTTCTCCTACCCCCTGCCGCCGATAGTCGAAGGGCTTCGTGAGGGGCTCTACCCCTTCCTTGCGAGCATAGCCAACCGCTGGAATGAAGCCATGTCCATAGACGTCCGCTACCCCGGCGACCACGAATCCTTCAAGGCCCGCTGCCACGCCGCCGGGCAGGCGAAGCCGACCCCGCTCATCCTGAGGTACGAGCCGGGCGATTACAACTGCCTCCATCAGGACATCTACGGCGAGCACGTCTTCCCGCTCCAGGTGGCGTTCCTCCTGTCCGAACCGGGGCGCGATTTCGAGGGCGGCGAGTTCGTCCTCACCGGCCAGCGCACGCGCATGCAGCCCAGTGTCGAGGTCGTCCCGCTCCGTCAGGGCGAAGGGGTCATATTCCCGGTGCGTGAGAGGCCGGTACGCGGCGTGCGCGGCTTTCACAGGGTGAACATGCGGCACGGCGTCAGCCGAATCCGCTCGGGAGAGCGATTCACCATGGGCGTCATATTCCACGACGCGGAGTAGCCCGCCCCGGCCATGGGCGAAGCGATCCCCCAACTATTTTAATTCGGCGGCAAGAAACGGAGTGTTCCCACGCAGGCGCCGCGCTACACTCCTTATAAAACAGCGAGCCGGGGGTTAAACTAATGAAACATATGATGATGCACAATGGCGGGGCGACGCTCCCGCCGGAAGACGAAAAGTGGGCTGCGGTCCTCGGAAGGGACCGCAGCAAGGTCGGGGCTTTCTACTACGCCGTCTTGACGACGGGCGTATACTGCAGGCCCTCCTGCCCGGCGCGGAAAGCGCGGCGCGAAAACGTCCTCTTCTTCTCAACGCGCGAGGAAG
>JBFWTW010000334.1:0-2779 GCA_050247635.1 Candidatus Dadabacteria bacterium
CAGGGCGCGGGCGCCAGGCTCGAAAGGGCGCTTATACACTTCATGCTCGACCTCCACACGGGGGAGCACGGGTACAGGGAAGTCCTGCCGCCGTTCATGGCCAACAGCGCGAGCTTCATCGGCACGGGCAACCTCCCCAAGTTCGAGGAGGACCTCTTCAAGATAAACAACACCGATTATTATCTAGTCCCCACGGCCGAGGTGCCCGTCACAAACATACACCGTGACGAGATACTCGACGGCGGCGATCTCCCCGTGAAGTACGCCGCCTACACGCCCTGCTTCAGGAGCGAGGCTGGCTCCTACGGCAAGGATGTCCGGGGGATCATAAGGCAGCACCAGTTCAATAAGGTCGAGCTCGTTAAATTCTCCGATCCGGACAACTCTTTCGACGAACTGGAGGCGCTCACGGCCGACGCCGCGCGCGTGCTCGAGCTTCTGGGCATCCCCTACAGGGTCATGCTCCTCTGCACGGGCGATATGGGCTTCTCATCGACGAAAACATACGACATAGAGGTCTGGGTGCCGAGCGAAAATACGTACAGGGAAATCTCGTCCTGCAGCAACTTTGCCGACTTTCAGGCGAGGCGGGCTTCCATAAGGTACAGGCCTACGGGCGGAGGAAAGCCCCGCCTCGTCCATACGCTTAACGGCTCGGGGCTCGCGGTCGGGAGAACACTCCTCGCCATACTCGAAAACTTCCAGGAAGAGGACGGCTCCGTCGTCATCCCCGAAAAGCTCAGGTCATACATGGGCGGGCTCGACAGGATTACGGCCGGGTAGGGCGGGGCCTTTGTCCGAGTGAAGCTCTATAGTTTGTGCAGTTTATTGTAGAGGACTGCCAGTTGCCGGTCAGTGTCGGGTAGAACGGGTTTAATTCTCAGGCCGGGATTTCTATAAAAAAGGTTACACCCTTTTCTTCGTTGGGCTTCACCTGTATTGTGCCGCCGTGGTCCCTGATTATTCCGAACGATACTGAAAGCCCGAGTCCGGTCCCCTTTCCCTTGGGCTTTGTGGTATAGAAGGGGTCGAATATCTTCTTCAATATCTTGTCGGGAATGCCGGGTCCGTTGTCCTCGAATGCTATCTCTATGACCGAGGGCGTCCCCGCGCTGCTCACCCCGGGCTTGTCCTTTACCCTCGTCCTCACCGTTATGCGCCTGTCCTCCGGCATCTCCATCATCGCATGCTGGGCGTTGATGACTATGTTCAGAAACACCTGCTGGAGCTGGTTCGGGTCCCCGACGGTTTCGGGCAGGTCGGGATCGAAATCGCGTATTATCTTGACGCCGTTCTTACGCATTTCGTAATCCGTGAGCCCGAGCGTCTTTTCGAGTATTTCGTTTACCTGTATGACCTCTTTCTGCGGGCTGTGCTTCCGCGCGAAGGATAACAGGTTCTGAATGACCTTCTTCGCCCTCTCGGCCTCGCCGTGAATGGACTTTACCGCGTCCGTGGCCTCCTGGCTCATTCCGGACTCGGAAAGCAGCATCTCCGAATATCCGATCACGACGGCGAGGGGGTTATTGACCTCGTGCGTGACGCCGGATATGAGCTCTCCTATGGCGGCGAGCTTCGCCGACTGGAGCAGCTGCTCCTGGAGGCTCTTCCTCTCGGTAATGTCGAATATGATTGCGGTGGTGATTGGGCGCCCGTCCACGCGGCACGTGGAAAAGGAAACGTCCACAGGGAATTCCTCCCCCTGCTTGTTGAGACCGGTAAGCTCCGCCGTCGTTCCCCTGATCGCCGTAACGCCGCTTCCCTTTCCGAGCTCGAGCCTGAGCGCATCCTTCTGCTCCGGCGGGAAGAGTGAGCCGAACTCCGAATTTATTATTTCGTCCGCCGAATACCCGAATATCTTCTCCGCCGACGGGTTGAAAAGTATTATCTTCCCGTCGCTGTCGATGGCGATGATAGCACTCCTGGCCGTCTCCACGAACGACCTGTAGCGCTCCTCGGATTCCTTAAGCGCCTGCTGGAGCCTCTTTCTGGAGGTGATGTCGTCGATGATGCTTACGATGCCGATCTGCTTTCCCGAAGCGTCCTTGATGACCGACGTTTTCTCATATGCCTGGAATGCGCTCCCGTCCTTTCTTAGCGCGAGCCTCTCGCCCTCCCACCCGACCATCAAAAGCGCCTCGTATATCTTCCCGCTGACCCCCGACGGGTCGTCGACGGGGTAGAGGACGGAGTTCTTCTTCCCCATGAGCTCCTCGGCGGTGTAGCCGAACGTCCTTACGTGGGCCGGATTCACGTACGTGATCTTAAGGTTCATATCCGTTATCGTGACGGCCGAGTTAAGGCTGTTGACGGAGGCGGAAAGGAGGGGGCTGCCGCCCGTTATCTTCGCTGTTTCAGGTGCGCCTTTCGGGGCGGTGCCCGTTGTTGAAAGGCTCTGCTTTTCGAGGGCCTTGGACGTAAGTGTATACAAGAATTTCTTGTTGAGCGGCCTCTCTATGACTGCATAGGCCAGATTCTCGGCCGCCTGTGGTACTGCGGGCTTGCCGCTGGGGACGAGCAGGATTATCTCGGTTGCGGGGGATGTGGATTTTATGCCGGACAGCGCTTCGGGAAGCTTCGATGGTGCGTTTGAGGCGTCGATTATAGCGACATTAACGAAACCCTCCTTCAAACGCTCGCCTACGGCGGCGAAAGAAGATGCGGGGGTCGTTTCCACTTTAAGCTTCCCCAGGGCTTCTTCGATATCTCTCCGTGTGGTGTCGTCCGAATAAATAAGCACGGACGGCGCTTTCCTGCGGTTCATCTATAAAAGGCCTTT
>JBFWTW010000335.1:0-2752 GCA_050247635.1 Candidatus Dadabacteria bacterium
ACGTGCGCATTGACGACAGCATTATCGACGCTCGAGATTATCTCGAACACTGTAAGACCGATAATGACTATTACTGCTTCGAGCATCGGTTAATCGCCAACTATAATTCTTCACGAAGTATTGGTGTTTGCAAGTGGAAGCTGGAGATTATCACCCCCTGCACCTATGGCATCCGAAGCTGAACGGCGGGCCTCAGCCCCATTTATTTGGGCGCGAAGTAGCTTATATCGAGCTTGATATAGCTCACGGGAGACATGGCCTTGGCGTTACTTTCCCCTACAACCTTCTCGTTTACCCCCTTGAGCACCATCCCGAGGTTAGGCTCGACGCCCTTTATCCAGTTTCTTACTATGTTCGTTACCTCTATCGAATACATCGTGCCTTTGAATTTAACCGGGAACTCGTCGCTCACGGCGGGCTTGAGGCCGTGAGGCAGCTCTGGCATACCGGGTATGGCCTTACAGGCGAAAAGCTCCCCCAAACTGCTCGTGACGAGCGGGTTGGGGCCGTTGAACCACTCGTTTGTCGCCAGACAGACTTCCTTTACCCACGCCCCCTGGTTCGAGGTCGTCCCGCCCGACTCGTACTTTGCCTGCCCGACGCCGAGGTGGAGCACGGCAGTCAGTATATCCTTGTCCTTGTAAGGCGTCATGTCGAACTTAAACGCTCCCCTGTATATGTGGCAGCTCCAGTTCCAGCAGGGAAAGGGGTCTGTGCCGGGATTGTAGTCCCTGATGTACCCCACCCATATGGTGCTGTTCGGGTTGCTGGGTGTTTCCGGCGCCGCGCCCGGATGGTGGTCGAAACAGTGCCCCGCAAGGGAGTTGTCGTCGGCCTCGACGAAAGCGGACGTGCCTAAATCGGACGGCGTAAGGCTTTCTTCAACAAGCTTCTTGCCGCAAGAGCCCGCAAGCGCCGCTGCAAGCAATAAAACGGTTATATGGATATAATTTCCTTTCATCTTCTTTTGCCTCTCTTATAGGTTTGTAAAGCAGACTGAGGAAATATATGGATGTGCTGATATGTGAAAGCAGGTTATGGCGGGACGTAATGGTTAGGTAATAGAGAGTCGACTACCCCATTTCACACCCTCTCTAATGACTTGTTATTTTCTATATTAGGATATTTCGCGGTGGAATGTCAATGGATTTCTCTCCAGCCGCTTTTTCTATAGAATCAGCACGGTATCACTCGGCAATATCTATAATACAGACCGCCGATATTGTAGATTGCACTGCCACAAAGCCCGACCTCATTTTCCGGCCCGGCTCTGCACTCCCCTACGGCGTTATCGCCACCTTTATCACCCCGTCCCCCTGCGACATGAACAGCTCGTACGCGTCGTCTATTTCGTCGAGCGTGAAGCGGTGGGTGATTAGCTGGCGGAGGTTCACGCGCTCGTTCCTTACGAGCTCCATAAGCCGGCGCATGCGCTCCTTACCGCCCGGGCATAGGGTAGAGACGATATTCTTGTCGGCTATCCCGAACCCGAAGTCCTTGTTCGGTATGCCGATGTTCGCCATTTCCGCCGCGTAGACGCCGAGCGTGGATACGGTCCCGCCGACTTTCGTCGATTTCACAGCGTTCTCGAAAGTCGTCTGGAGGCCTATCGCCTCAATGGCGACGTCCACCCCGCGCCCCCTCGTTATGCCCAGTATTTCCTTCACCGGGTCAGACTTTTTGAAGTCGATAACTATGTCAGCGCCCATCTGCTTTGCCATCTTCATACGCGACGCGACGGTATCGACGCCGATTATTAGCGACGCCCCCTTCAGCTTCGCGCCCGCCGTGGCGCCCAGCCCTATGGGCCCCTGTCCGAACACGGCCACGATATCGCCGACTTTAATATCGGCGCTCTCTGCGCCCGAAAGCCCGGTCGAGAATATGTCTGTCGTAAGGAGAACGTCCTCGTCCGAAAGCTCGTCCGGTATCGGGGCAAGGTTAGCCATGGCCGCCGGGATTTTTACGTAATCCGCCTGGCAGCCGTCGATCGTGTTCCCCATCTTCCACCCGCCGAGGAATCCGCCGCACTGTGCCCAGTCGGCCGACAGGCAGTAATAACAGACGCCGCAGGGCGTAATCGCGTTTACCGCCACGCGCTGCCCGACCGTGTATCCGGTCACCCCCTCGCCGAGCTCGTGTATCACACCGATGGGCTCGTGCCCGATAGTAAGCCCCTCGGCCACCGGAAACTCGCCCCTTACGATATGAATGTCGGTGCCGCAGATGGTCGTGAGCGTGACTTTTATCACGGCCTCGCCCGGCCCGGCCTTCGGTATCGGTTTTTCAACGAGCTCGTGTTTGTTAGCACTCTTGAAGACGTTGGCTCTCATCATGATCGGCTACCTCCTGTAAATAATTCTAGCACAGCAATTCCATTAAAACGTAATGCAAATCCCATGCCCGGACGTAACACGCCGCAGACCTTTCATTAAATTTGAGGAAGATTCCGGAAGCCGCCGAAACTGCACAAAATTACTGTCCGGTTTCGCGGCATTCTACACCGAACGAGGTGCGGATAACGCAGCGCGGCATTATGGATTTAAGAACGAAAAAGACTTACAGGGGGAAATTTTAGGCTATACTATTAAATGCAACGAGGAAACGGTCCGGGGGAAGAGAGACTCTCCATACCTCTTTTGATTCTAATCCTCCTTTAACGAGAAACAAGATTTGAATCATTTCCCCCCGGACTCTTTTTATTGAACCCCATTATACACCAATCCCGTTTTAAAATTCAAGGACAACTACC
>JBFWTW010000336.1:0-2747 GCA_050247635.1 Candidatus Dadabacteria bacterium
AAAGACGCCGTCGGGATGGACATTCTCTTTTTTCCAGAAGAGGATTACAACGAGTTTACGTTCTGGGGATTCGACGAGCCCGGAATATTCTCGCGCCTCTGCGGCGTCATAAGGGCCTCGGGCTTTAACATCCTCGGGGCAAGGATCACGACGAGGAGCGACGGCAGAATACTCGACGTCTTTTATTTGAACCGCCTCGGCTCTTCGCTCGGTGTTGACGACGAGGCGTGGGCCAAGCTCCGGGACAACATGAAGCGCGTACTCGCGAAGGAAATCGACGTCGGCGAGCTCGTCGCCAAGAGGAAGCTCGAAAGGCCTCTTTACGGCAAGTCCGTGCCGCAGCAATACCCGTCGAGGGTTATGCTCGACAATGAATCCTCAGACTCGGCAACCGTGATCGACATTTACACATACGACAGATCTGGGCTCCTTTACGACATCACCAAAGCAATCAGAGACCTCGGGCTCTCGATCGAATACGCTAAAATCTCTACCAAGGTCGATCAGGTCGTCGACGCATTCTACGTCGTGGATATGAACGGCAAGAAGATCGCCGACCCGGAAACGATAGCCGAGATAAAAGAGGCGATACTCGAATCCATAGGTCCGGGCCAGGGCTGAAATCTCCCAATGACAAACGGTAATATAATATGAGCATTAATGAGGCCGGCGGCCCTCCGCCGGCGGAGATATATTCCGACTTTCTTATCATAGGCAGCGGCCTTGCGGGGCTCTACGCTGCCCTTTACGCGGCCGGCTTCGGGAGCGTTACGCTCCTTACGAAATCGACTGTCGAGGAGAGTAATTCCTACTGGGCGCAGGGGGGCATTGCCGCCGTCGTCGATCCCGACGACTCGGCCTGGTTTCATATAGAGGACACCATGCGCGCCGGGCGGGGGCTCAACGATCCGAAGGCGGTCGAGGTGCTCGTCAACGAAGGGCGTGAACGCGTAATAGAGCTCATAGAGAAGGGAATGAAATTCGATTCTTCGGAGACCGGGCTCGAGCTCGGCCTCGAAGGCGGCCATACGAAGAGGCGCGTCCTCCACGCGGGCGGGAGCTCGACCGGCAGAGAGATGGTGAATTTCCTCATCACAGCCGTCGAGAAGAATCCGTCGATTAAAAAGTACGAAAGCACCGGCGTCGTCGAGCTCCTTTCGGACGGCGCTGCGTGCTCGGGCGCGCTCGCTTTGGGAAGAGGGTTCGAGCCGATACTGTTTCGCGCTAAATCGACGATACTTGCGACGGGCGGGGCGTCTGCCCTCTTCGAAAGGACGACCAACCCCGAGAGCTCTACCGGCGAGGGCGTGGCGCTCGCCTCAAGGGCTGGGGCGGCGATCTCTGACATGGAGTTCCTCCAGTTCCACCCGACTGCGTTTTACAACGAGCATGGGGCGAGCTTCCTCATAACCGAGGCCCTCAGGGGCGAGGGGGCGCATCTCCTCGGATGCACGGGCGAGAGGTTCATGTACAGGTACAGCGAGCTCGGCGAGCTCGCCCCGAGGGATATCGTATCCCGCGCCATATCCATCGAAATAGAAAAATCGGGCAGGAACTTCGTCTACCTGGACATGCGTCACCTGGATTCCGCCTACCTTAAATCCCGCTTCGCCAACATATACGAGGCCTGCCTCGCTGCGGGTGTGGATATGACAGAGAGCCTCGTACCGGTGGCCCCGGCGGCTCATTACATGATAGGAGGGGTGAAGACAGGGCTTATGGGAGAGACGAATATAAAAGGTCTTTTCGCCTGCGGTGAGGTTGCATCGACGGGCGTCCACGGGGCGAACCGGCTTGCCAGCAACTCCCTTCTCGAATGCGTCGTGTTCGGGAAGCGCGCCGTAGACGGGGCCGTCGATTACGACGGCGCCGGGTTCGATCCTTCGTCCATGCCGGGAGGTCCCCTGGTGCATAACCCTGCAGAGGCCGAAAAGAAGATCTTCGGCGAGCTGAAAACATCGGCCGCGCGTACAATGAACCGCAGCGTAGGAATAGTAAGGAGCAGGGAGGGGCTCACGTCAGCCGGGCTTGAGCTCGCCGGCCTTACGCCGCTTCTTGAGAAGCTCTCAGGTTATTATAAACTCAAGATGGAAATGATACTCGAGGTGTGCGGCTACATAACCGAATTCTCTCTCTTAAGAGAGGAGTCCCGAGGCGTTCACATACGGGAAGACTTCCCGGAAGAAGACCCTTCGTGGAGAAAGCACATAGTGATGAAAAAGGGCGGTGAGCCGGTGCTCATACCGGTCGAAGAGTAAGGAGACTGCGGAAGAACAGATGAGGAAAGTAGATCTCGATTTTACACGTGTGGACAGGCTGATCGAATACGCGCTCAGGGAAGACATCGGCGACGGCGACATCACGACGAACACACTCGCGGCGGAGAGCGACGACTGCAAGGCCATTATACGCGCCAAGGCGCGCGGCATCGTTGCGGGGCTTCCGATAGCGAAGAGGGTATTTCAGAAGCTCGACCATACGGTCGTATGCGTCGATAACGTAAACGACGGCGACGAAATAAAGCCCGGGAATATACTGAGCGAGATAAACGGATCGACGAGGGCGCTACTCTCCGGTGAGCGGCTCGCGCTCAACATCATGCAGCGCCTCTCCGGGATAGCTACGCTGACCGCCAGGTACGTAAAGGCCGTCGATGGGCTCCCCGTGAAGATACTCGACACGAGAAAGACGGTGCCCGGCTTCAGGGTGCTGGATAAGTACGCCGTCGCGGTCGGCGGGGGATTCAA
>JBFWTW010000337.1:0-2740 GCA_050247635.1 Candidatus Dadabacteria bacterium
TGTTTCTTAAAGCGGAATGCCGGCTTATGCCGAGTTGAAAAAGATACCCCACGACCCGTGGATTAAAAAGCTTTTATTTAAAGCCGAGTACCTTTTTTGCCCTCTCTTCCCACGTGTAGCCGCGGACGTCGGCAAGCGCGCCGGATGTTATACGGGAGGCAAGGGCGCTGTCCCGAAGAACACGGGAAAGGCCTTCGTAAAGGGCATCTGGGCTGTCCGGGGGAACAACGACTGAATTTTCTCCGTCCTTCAATATCTCATTCACGGAAGGAAGCGACGTAGCCACTATGGGCTTCCCCGAAGCCATGTACTCGAAGAGCTTTATCGGCGAGGTGAAATCAGTGGCCACGGTGCCCCCCTTTATCGTCATGGCGGTAGTGTACGGCATGACGAGAACATCCGCCGCGGCGAGATAAAGCGGAACTAGGTCGTGGGAGACATAGCTCGTGAACTTAAAGCCTGAAGCGTTCTTCTGCGCTGCGAGCTGCCTGTAGCGGAGAACATCCTCATCTCGCCCGCCGACTATGAGGAATTTGGTATTCGGGAGCTTCACAGAGACATCTATCAAAAGCTCTATACCCCTGCCTTCGTAAATGTTCCCGGAATAGCAGATTATATCCTTGTCGAGAGCTAGACCCAGCCCTCGCCGTGCTTCTTCTTTTTTGGGAATGTAAGCGTACCGTTCGAGGTCGACACCATTGTGGGCAACGACCAGCTTTTCTGGCGAAAGACCCTCTTTGAGGTATATGTCCGCAAGGCCACGCGTATTTGTGGAAAACCTTATGAGATACGGCGAATCCTTAATTGCCTTGAACAGGGGCCGCGCACCTGTGACGAGCGGGTGATGCGCGTCGTACACAACCGGGACGCCGAAAACCTTCGCGGCGAGAAAAGCGTAGACTATGTTTCTGGTCACAGTTATGTCGTACCGGTCCTTTCTGAGTCCGGTACATATGGCGGCGCGTACACCATGGAAGACGTTCCTGATGAAGGAGCTTTTAAAATATGCGGACGGAATTATGTTGAAAGTGTAATCGACACCGTAATAGGCACGTATGTCGGGCGTCTTCCCGGGCGTTGCCAGGATTAGATCCGTCTCGATGCCGAGGCGGCCCATAGCCTGGCACATCTTCATGACGTGTATGGCGCTCGCGCCCCTCGAAAAGAGCTCGGGGCTGCCTATATAGGCAACGCGACGCGGCCTTTCCGGGGAGCGATTCGGATTTTCCTGGCTCATTATGCCTCCGGAGCCATAAGTATATGTGCAATATGCTACGTTGACTAATAGACTGGAATTTATATAGCAATTTGCCGCCGGATTAGAAACAGGGCCCCGGCCTGTATATACTTAAATCCCTCCGCCGAAACGACAACCGGATGGAAAGCCGTTATATTAAAAGGGAATATCATGGAAACGAGAACACCCAGGGGATTTCACGACGTATTGCCGGACGAAATAAGAAGATGGCAGTTTATCGAGGATAACGCCCGGTATATATTCGACCTTTACGGATTTTCGGAAATAAGAATCCCCGTGCTGGAGTTTACTGAGGTATTCACCCGTAGCCTCGGGACGACGACGGACATAGTCGAAAAGGAGATGTACACCTTCACCGACCGGGACGGCTCGTCTATAACCCTCCGCCCGGAAGGAACGGCCGGGGTCGTGAGGGCCTTTGTCGAAAACTCGATGCATGCGAAGTCCTCTGTCAGCAAGCTCTGGTACAGCGGGATGATGTTCAGGCACGAGAGGCCACAGAAGGGCCGCTACAGGGGGTTTTACCAGATAGGGGCTGAGCTCCTCGGCCCCGAAGACCCGGCATCCGATGCGGACCTTGTAACGATGGTCTGGAAATTCCTCGAAAGCATAGGTCTTTCGGACAGGCTCACCCTCGAGATAAGCTCGCTCGGGGACCAGAACTGCAGGCCGCAGTATAAAGAAAAACTCGTCGCCTACTTCGAACCCGAGGTAGACGAGCTCTGCCCCGACTGCAGACGGAGGCTCGAAACGAATCCACTGCGTATACTCGACTGCAAGGAAGAGGGCTGCCGAGAAATAGCGGCCGGTGCGCCTAAGATGATAGACAATCTTTGCGACGAGTGCTCTGTCCACTTCGAGACCGTGAGAGAATACCTCGGAAGCGCAGGCGTGCCGTACACAATAAACCCGAAGATCGTGAGGGGGCTCGACTATTATACGAGGACTGTGTTCGAGGTGACGACGAACGAGCTCGGCTCGCAGAACGCCGTTGCCGCGGGAGGAAGATACGACGGACTCGTGGAAGAGCTCGGCGGGCCGAGGACCCCAGCCGTCGGATTTGCAACGGGCATGGAGAGGCTGGTGCTCCTCCACGAAAAGGCGCGTCCCGGAGGATTCCAGAGGGAGATAAAGGTGTTCGTAACCTACATCGGCCAGGGGACGCAGGCGGCTGCCTTCAGGTTGACGGCAGCTTTCAGGAAAAGAGGAGTTTCTGCCGAGATGGAATACGGCGGCAAGAGTCTCAAGAGCCAGCTCAAGCGCGCGGACAAGTCTGGCGCCGGGTATACGTTCATAATAGGAGAGGACGAGCTTTCACGCGGAAAAGTGAAGCTCAGGCGCATGGAGACGAGCTCGGAAGAGGAAGTTGATATAGAGACAGCTCCCACGCTTTCGTTCTGATCTTTCCGGATAAGGGACGAAGGAATTATTTGGCGATCTTCGCCGAATTCACTTCTATATAATCTTTTATGAACATATCGG
>JBFWTW010000338.1:0-2730 GCA_050247635.1 Candidatus Dadabacteria bacterium
TACACCCCGAGGAAAAGATAGTCCTCGAGCACGATCCCAACGAATTCTGCAGCCGCGTTCTCGACCTTTTCATCCCCATAGGTAAGGGGCAGAGGGGTCTCATCGTAGCGCCGCCGAGGACAGGTAAAACGATACTTCTCCAGAGAATCGCCAACGCAATAACCCAGAATCACCCCGAAGTAATGCTGATAGTCCTTCTCATAGACGAGCGCCCCGAAGAGGTCACGGACATGGACAGGTCCGTAAACGGCGAGGTCGTAAGCTCCACCTTCGACGAGCCGCCGCAGCGCCACATACAGGTCGCCGACATGGTCCTAGAAAAGGCCAAGAGGCTCGTCGAGCACGGTAAGGACGTCGTCATTCTTCTCGACAGTCTCACGCGTCTCGCACGCGCCAGCAACACCGTAACCCCCGCCAGCGGAAGGGTGCTCTCGGGCGGTATGGAGGCCAACGCGCTCCAGAGGCCAAAGAGGTTCTTCGGCGCCGCTAGGAACACCGAAGAAGGCGGGAGCCTCACCATCATCGCGACGGCCCTTATCGACACGGGCAGCAGGATGGACGAGGTCATCTTCGAAGAGTTCAAGGGTACGGGCAACATGGAGGCCTACCTCGACAGGAGGCTCGCCGACAAGAGGGTCTTCCCGGCCATCGACCTCCAGCGCTCCGGCACCAGGAAAGAAGAGCTCCTTCTCGACGCGGACATACTCAACAAAGTATGGCTCCTTAGAAAGGTGCTCAGCCCGATGAACACCGTCGAAGCGATGGAGTTCCTGCTCGACAAGATGAGCGGCACGAAGTCGAACAAAGAGTTCTTCAATATGATGAACTCCTGACGGACGCGCGCGAGTAATCCGAATAAAACCGGCAATCTAAAAATCCGAGGCATCCGGAACACAGTAGAGTTTCGCCTTTCGCTTGCCCCCGGCTTTCCCGCCCTTTAGAATAAGTTCAGACTCTTGAACTACTTCAGAAGGGACTCGCTCACTTTATACGCCGCGCTTTTCCTGGCGGTACTGCTCTTGGCATTTATATCGCCTGTGACGGCGGGGGTGCGCGCAGCAGACCTCCCCGAGCCCGACCGGGAAGCAATCTTCCACCCCGTCCATGCACGGAACGGGATGGTCGTTTCCGAAGAGAAGTACGCGACCGAGGCCGGCCTCGAGGTCCTTAAGGAAGGCGGGAATGCCGTCGATGCCGCCGTAACGGTCGGCTTCGTCCTTGCCGTGACTTTCCCCCGCGCTGGTAACCTCGGCGGCGGCGGATTCATGCTCGTTCGCCTGGCCGAAACGGGCGAGGTTGTCGCGATCGACTACAGAGAGAAAGCCCCGATGGCCGTCACTGCGGAGATGTTCCTCGACAAGGACGGCGATGTCGATACGGAAAAATCCCGGTACAGCGTGCTTTCCGCCGGGGTCCCGGGCACCGTCGCGGGGCTTGCGCTCGCCCTCGAAAAGTACGGCACGATACCGCTCGAACGTGCGATACGACCGGCGATGGAGCTCGCCGAAAACGGATTCCCCGTGAGCGAAGGGCTCGCGGCGTCGCTCAACGATGCGAAGGGCCGCATGGAAAAGCAGCCCGAGAGCATGCGGGTTTTCTTCAAGGATGGGGGAACGCCCTACGCGCCGGGAGAGGTTCTGGTGCAGAAAGACCTCGCGGAGACTTTGAGGATCATTTCAGAGGACGGCCCCGAGGCGTTTTACGAAGGCGAGATAGCCGTCAAAATCGCCCGGTTCATGAAGGAGAGCGGCGGGCTCATAACGGAAAAGGATCTGGAAGAGTACAGCGCTGCCCTGAGAGAACCCGTGCATGGGACTTACAGGGGATACGAGATATTCTCCATGCCTCCCCCAAGCTCGGGCGGGGTGCATCTTATAGGAATGCTGAACGTCCTCGAAGGGTTCCCCCTTGGCGAGTACGGGCACAATACTGCGAAGACGATAAACCTCATGGCCGAGGCGATGAAGTTCGCCTACGCCGACCGCTCGGAGCATCTCGGCGACCCGGACTTCAAGAAAGTGCCGGTAGCTGAACTTACGTCAAAGAAGTACGCCGAAAATCTGAGGAAGAGAATCTCTCCCGGAAGGGTCACGCCGTCCGTACTCATAAAACCCGGCGAAATGCCACCCGGAGAGGGGCAGAATACGACTCACTTTTCGGTCATCGATTCGAGTGGCAACATGGTCTCGAACACCTACACTCTCAACTTCGATTACGGCTCGAAAATAACCGTCCCCGGAACGGGGATACTCCTCAATAACGAGATGGACGATTTTTCCATGAAGCCGGGCGAGCCGAACGCCTACGGGCTCCTCGGCGGGCAGGCCAACGCCCCCGAGCCGGAAAAGAGGATGCTTAGCTCGATGACGCCTACCATAGTCCTCAAAGACGGCGCGCCGTTCCTCGCGACGGGGAGCCCGGGCGGGAGCCTCATCATCACGACGGTCCTTCAGATAATCACGAACGTTATAGATTTCGGCATGAATATATCCGAGGCGACCAACGCGCCGCGCGTTCATCACCAGTGGCTTCCCGACAAGCTCCGCGTCGAAAAGGGCATCTCTGAAGATACGCTCCGTCTTCTGAAGGAAAGGGGATACTCGATAGATACGGGCAATACTATGGGGAGCGCACAGAGCATTATAAAAAAAGAGGGATTTCTGTACGGCGCTTCCGACCCGAGGAGGCCGGGCGGCCTTGCGGAAGGATACTAGACGGTTATTTCCAGCA
>JBFWTW010000339.1:0-2718 GCA_050247635.1 Candidatus Dadabacteria bacterium
TTTCTATCGAGGCGCAGACGGAATGCAGGGCGCTCGTCATGTCCACGAACAACATTCTTTCGCCGGCGCACGGAAAGCCGATCATTCTCCCGACGCAGGACATCGTCCTCGGCATCTACTACATGACCAGGGACATGGCCACCGACAAGGGTGACGGCAAGATATTCTCGAGCATCGACGAAGTGCACATGGCGTACGACTCGGGCGAGATAGGAATACACGCGAAGATAAAGGTCCGCGTCAACGGAAAGCTCTACGAAACGACGGCCGGGCGCGTGATCCTCTACAACATCATGCCGGACGGCATACCGTTTGAGCTCGTCAACAGGGTCATGACGAAGAGGGCCATCGAGGAGCTCGTAGACACCTGCTTCAGGATGGCGGGCGGCAAGAGCACCGTAATCCTTGCGGACCGCATGAGAACGCTCGGCTTTAAGTATTCGACCAGGGCCGGGATATCGATATCGATAGGCGACATGAGCATTCCGGAGAGGAAAAAAGATCTCCTCCAGAAGGCCCAGGACGAAGTTGTAAAGGTACAGAACCAGTACTCCCACGGTCTTATCACGGACGGTGAGAGATATAACAAGGTAATCGACATCTGGGCGAGGACGAGCGACGACGTCGCCCAGGAAATGATGAGAGATATTTCCTACGAAGAGATCGTCGACGAAGACGGAACCGTAAAGAGGGGCGCGAGCTCGAACCCGATATACATGATGATCGATTCGGGTGCGAGGGGAAGCCAGACCCAGGTTCGTCAGCTCGCCGGTATGAGGGGCCTTATGGCCAAGCCGTCGGGTGAAATCATCGAGACCCCGATCACGTCCAACTTCAGGGAAGGGCTAACGGTTCTCCAGTACTTCATCTCGACGCACGGCGCGAGAAAAGGTCTCGCGGACACGGCGCTAAAAACGGCCAACGCGGGTTACCTGACCAGGAGACTCATCGACGTCGCGCAGGACGTAATGATCAAGGAATACGACTGCGGAACGGTCGAGGGCATAACCGTGAGCGACCTCGTCGAAGGCGGCGAAATAATAGAGCGCGTCGGCGACAGGGTTCTCGGAAGGGTTACGCTCGAGGACATAGTCGATCCCGTAAGCGGCGAGACGATAGTCAGGACCAACCAGGAAATCGACGAGCAGGCGGCCGCCAAGATAGACGAGGCCGGGAGCGTCACCGAGGTCAGGATAAGGTCCGTACTCACGTGCGAGACCCGCATCGGCGTTTGCGCGCTCTGCTACGGCAGGAACCTCGCCACCGGTAAGCTCGTAAACATAGGCGAGGCCGTCGGTATCATAGCGGCCCAGTCGATCGGCGAGCCCGGAACGCAGCTCACCATGAGAACGTTCCACATCGGCGGTGCGGCCAGCCAGAGGGCGGCCGAGAGCACTCTCGAGGCAACCCACGAGGGGACGGTCAAGTTCCAGAGCGTAAGGACCGTCGAAACAAAGGACGGCAGCTTCGTCGTAATCAACCGAACCGGGACGCTTATAATCCAGGACGACAAGGGTTACGAAAGGGAGCGCTACCCGCTCGCCCTCGGTGCGAAGCTCAAGATCGCCGACGGGCAGAAGGTTAAAGAAGGACAGCTACTCGCGGAATGGGACCCGTACACCACTCCGTTTATATCTGAATTCGACGGGACGGTCGGGTTTGTCGATCTGGAGCAGGGTGTAACCCTGAAAGAGCAGGTTGACGAAGTCACCGGTATTTACAAAAAGGTAGTTATAGAATCCAAGAGCCTGGACGTTCACCCCGGCCTCGTGATACACACGAACGAGGGGAAGAGCATCCAGTACTCGCTCCCGATAGGGGCCATTATCGAGGTTAACGAAGGCGATCCGGTAGGCGCAGGAGACATCGTGGCCAAGATAGCCCGTGCGACGGCGAAGACCAAGGACATCACGGGCGGTCTCCCGAGGGTTGCGGAGCTTTTCGAGGCGAGGATACCGAAGGACCCGGCGGTTGTAACCGAGATCGACGGTATCGTAAGCTACGGCAAGGACCTCAAGGGTAAGAGAAGGGTCGTAGTAACACCCGAGGTCGGGGAGCCCAAGGAATACCTCGTACCGAGAGGTAAGCACGTTCTCGTGAGGGAAGGGGAAATCGTCACGTCGGGCGACCAGCTCGTCGACGGTTCCGTTAACCCGCACGACATCCTCCGCATAAGGGGCGAACGCGCGCTTACTAGATACCTCGTGGACGAGATCCAGGAAGTCTACAGGCTCCAGGGCGTCAAGATTAACGACAAGCACATCGAGGCCATAGTCAGGCAGATGCTAAAGCGCGTCAGGATCAAGGACCCCGGAGACACGATCCTCCTCGTCGGAGAGGCCGTCGAGAAGCACATCTTCTTCGAAGAGAACGAAAGGGTGCTCGAGCAGGGCGGAAGGCCCGCGTCGGCGGAACCGCTGCTCCTCGGAATAACTAGGGCGTCTCTCAGCACGGACAGCTGGCTTTCGGCCGCTTCGTTCCAGGAGACGACGAGGGTTCTTACCGAGGCTGCCTGCGAAGGCAAGGCCGACAACCTCCGCGGACTCAAGGAGAACGTTATCATGGGCAGGCTCATACCCGCGGGTACGGGGCTCCCGATATACAGGAACATCGACGTCGAGGTTCCCGTTCTCGAGGTTCCGGTGCCGGCCGCGGCTTCGGCTGACGAATAAAATCAAACTTTGAAATTCCGGGGGCAGGCGACGGAAATCCCGTTAC
>JBFWTW010000340.1:0-2718 GCA_050247635.1 Candidatus Dadabacteria bacterium
TCGGATCGCTCTTCGCCGTGACTATAGGCGTCGATACGGGGGTCAAGAACGTGCCGCCTATTTACCTGCGTGCGGCTCGGACAATGGGAGCGCACTGGTTCGACCTTTACACGAAGGTCATCATCCCGGCGGCCATGCCGTCCATAATAAGCGGGCTCAAGCAGGGCTGGTCGTTCGCGTGGCGCGCGCTCATGGCGGGCGAGCTGCTGTACGTGAGCATCGGGCTCGGACATTTGCTGACCATGGGGCGCGAGCTCAACGACATAAGCCAGATCATCGCCGTCATGATAATCATCATAGTGATCGGCATCACGGTGGACAGGCTCGTGTTTACGAAGCTCGAGAACCGCGTCAGGGAAAGATGGGGGCTCTTAAATGCCTAGCCGCCATCTCGCCGATTCCAACAGAATGCAGTGGTACCGTTTGAAGCTTCGCGGTACCTACTACTGTACCGCCGGTCTCTGAGGCTGGTTCGGTTTCTAACTACAAACGTATAACCCTTTAGCGGGGGCCTAGGCGTGCCCTCACAGGGGAGCTGTGGATAGCCGCAGCGTTGACCGCGGAACAAGCGGAGTAAAACCGCCGTGCGGCGGAGCTCCGCCCTAAGCGGAACTTTTTACAGGAGGAAGAAGATGAAATTCGAAGATATTACCGAGGGAGCTGATGTGGAACCGGAGATAAGGACACAACTCCGAGTGATTAAAGGTTCGGGGTCCGTCTGCCGGTTGAGTGCGGATTCCCCGGAAAGTGGTTATTTTACTCCTCAGGTGGCAGATGTTCATGTGAACCCCGCCGGGCGTGCGTTGCCCGATCCGGAGCGGTTCGTTCCAAGGAGGACAGTCGGATGATAAGAAGGTATATGAAGTACGCGGCCGTGCCGGCTTTGCTGCTTATGCTCTTGTACCCTGCGGGCTCGAACGCTCAATCGACGCAGGAGCAGATCGATAATCTCAAGCAGCAGATAGAGATACTGCAGCAGCAGAGCCAGCAGCAGATAGATGCGCTGAAACAGCAGATAGAGCAGCTTCAGACCGAAAGGGCGGCGGACCAGGAGAAGGTGTCAGAGATCGCCGAGTCGCAGAAGGACGCCGACGAAGCTTGGTATAACAAGTTTCTCGCGAAGTACGATAAGGGCCTTATCTTTCAGAGTGACGACGGTAATTACAGACTCAGATTCAGGATAAACGCACAGGTGCAGCTATCTGTAAACGATACGGATGGGGAACCGGTGGCTACGGATTTCGACATAAGAAGGCTTCAGCTGAGGTTCGACGGCAACGCGTTCAGGCCCTGGTTTCTTTATTCTATAATGCTCGACGTATCGAGCGATACGATTCTGAGGGACGCCTTCTTTACAGTCGCATACCAGAAAGAAATCGCGCCGAGGGTGGGGCAGTGGAAGGTGCCGTTCTATAAGGAAGAGCTCACGTCCTCGACGTCGCTTCAGCTCGTCGAGAGGTCTATAGTAAACCAGCAGTTCACTCTCGAAAGGGACCGCGGCTTCGCCGTACAGGGCGGGCTCGGGGAGAACAACAATTTCTCGTATGCGCTCGGCGTTTTTAACGGAGACGGGCTTAACGGGACGAGCGTCGATTCTAACCTGCTCTACGCGGGGAGGGTGCAGCTCGGCATCGGCGGGGACGACGGAAGGTTTAATCCCAACGGCCAGTTTGCTACTGCGAGGGCCTACGATGCGGTGCCTAATTTTGCCAGGAAGCCGACGCTAGTTATCGGCGCGGCTGCCTCGACGCTCCCGGGGCTCAATTGCGACAGGAAAACGCCGAGCGGCCGGGTGTGCCAGAGGGTGGCCGAGCTCGGGTTCCCACAGTCAAATTTCACTACGGTGACTGGAGACATAAACTTCAAGGCCCCGCTCTTCAGCGTGGAAGGTGAGTACGTCGGCAGGTGGTTGTCGCCGGATTCCGGGCCGCAGGACACCGCATACGACCAGGGCTTTAACGTCCAGGGCGGCGTGTTCCTCCTGCCGAAGACTGTGGAGCTTGCGGGAAGGTTTTCGTTCATAGATTTCGATACGTCTTCGGGCGTCGTGCCGCCCGGCGTAAGCGTTTCGAATACGAGCTGGGCACTGACGCCGGGGCTCAACTATTATCTGTCGAAGGACCACAGGTGGAAGGTCCAGGTCGATTACTCGTTCATAAGGAATACGTTTACAGAAGGGGCCCCGGACATAGACGAGAACATATTCAGGACACAGGTCCAGGCGTTTTTTTAACCTGAAAGAAAAAACAGTGACGGTACTCTCCCGTTACCTCCTTTAGCGAGCCTGCCGCCCCGTGAAAGCGGAGCGGCAGGTTTCTGTTATTCGACGGGCCCGCTTGGCGCCGCCCGCGTCTTTTATTTTCCTCGTCCATGATTTAGCATATCGACGAGGACGTCCGCTAACACCGCATCATACCTCTAACGTGGAGAGAAAGTTTCGGCATGTTTTTCGGAAGGCTTTTAAAGGAGAACGGAGGCGTGATAGTCTCCCGGAGGAACTCGGGCTTCGGCGATAACCTGCTCGCCGCGGCGAACGCATGGCGATACGCACGGGCGACGGGGAGGAGCCTCGTCATACTCTGGACGGGCTCGCGATACCTCGAAGACCCGGCGGAGAACGCTTTCCCCAGGTTCTTCGATATACCCGAGAGCGTGGGCGGCGTGAGAGTTCTCGTCCCCCCGCACCTCGATTCCCTCTCGAAACTCCTCGTAAGGGTA
>JBFWTW010000341.1:0-2714 GCA_050247635.1 Candidatus Dadabacteria bacterium
CGTAATGCCTCTCGAACAGCGCCGGCATCCGCGATTTATACCTAAAAGTCTCGAAAAGCCCCTCTCCGTAAAAAAGCGTCCTTACAGGTAGCGCATCGTTCACGGGCTTGTCTTCGATAAATATATGCTCTGCCATTTGGTATTATCCCTCCGAAAGCCCGAGGGCCTTTGTCATCGCCTTCGATTTCAGGGTCGTCTCCAGGAATTCCGCCTCGGGGTCAGAATCCCACACTATCCCGCCGCCCGTCCAGAACGTAGTCCTTTCCGGCTCGACCACCGCCGTCCGTATCCCGACGCTGAGCGTAAAATCGCCGTCGGGATAGAAGATACCCAGCGCGCCGCAATAAGGCCCACGATAATGCGGCTCTAGCTCGTCGATTATTTCGAGCGCCCTCTTCTTTGGCGCCCCAGTCACAGACCCCGGCGGAAAGACCTTCCCGAGGATGCTTGATACGCCCTCCCCTTCCCTGGCTTCTCCCTCGACCTCCGAAACGAGCTGATGAAGCGTCGCATACGTTTCCACGTCGAATAGCCTGCCGACCTTGACCGAGCCCTTCCTGCACACCCTGGAGAGGTCGTTCCGCATGAGGTCAACAATCATGAGGTTCTCGGCCCTCTCCTTATCACTCCGGAGGAGCTCGGCCTTCTTGATCGTGTCCTCTTCGCGCGAATGCCCCCTGCTACGTGTCCCCTTGATCGGGCAGGTCGTGAGCGTCCTTCCCTTCCTCCGGAGAAAGAGTTCCATCGAGCCGCTGACGAGCTGAAAATCGCCGAAATCGATATACGCACCAAACGGCACATGTTGCACGTGAAACAATCTCCGGAATAATGCGTCCGCATCTACGCGGCCTTCGACCTCGAACCTGCGGGACAGGTTGACCTGGTATATATCCCCGGATTCTATGTATTGCTTGGCGCGCTCGACGATACGAACATACTCCAAGCTGTCCATGTTAGATGCAACCTGCGAGACCGCGCCCTGAACCTGCTGCCGGACTGCAGCCGGTTCACCACTGCCGGTTATCGCCATATCCTCGGGCCTGTATAACAGAAAAGCGAGATCCGGGAGCTTCCTCCCCGCCTTCTCTCGTTTCCTCGAAAAGCCGTCCTCGGTAACCGCCCCATACTCATAGCCGATGTAACCCACGGCTATGTACCCTTCCCCGATGTAGCTTTCGAGGACCTGAAGCGGATTACGACTCATTGTTAATATTTGCTTATCGTTATTAATTGTTACTAATTCATTTTCTGCAATGATTTTAATTCTGGGCTTCGCGAAAATGATCGAGCCCTCCCGGCCGGGCTCTCCGAGCCATCCGTTTCCCGAATCGAGAAATGCCGCGGAATAATCGGTCCGGCTACTCATATATTTATCCAGGATTCATTGATATAACGCATCAGTAAATCCTAACCCCACAGGAGGGATTTACAATACTCACTCGGTTGTGGCAACATTGGGGAGAGTAAATTCTAAATAAGGAAAAAATTGGGAAGCGCTCCGGGCTACCCCGGAGCGCTTCGGTTTCTTTTCAGGATTTCTTATCGGCCTCGACGGACTCGCGGAGGATCATCGAGATGTCCTTAATCTGCATCTTCTCGTTCCCCGCCTGCTTGGCCGCGTCCTCGAACATCGTATCGCAGAAGTAACAGGCAACGGCGAGCGTATCGGGGTTCTTCGACTCGACCTCCTCGAAGCGGTTCCAGTTGACGCGCGGCGCCTCTTCCTCCATCCATATCTTTCCGCCGCCCGCGCCGCAGCAGAAGCTGCGCTCGCGCTTCCTATCGAGCTCCACCAGGTTCACGCCCGGTATCGAATCGAGGAGCTCTCTCGGTGCGTCGAATATGCGGTTATAACGCCCGAGGTAGCATGGATCGTGATACGCGATGTCCTCCTTTATCTCCTTCGTCGGACGCAGGCGCCCTTCCTTGACGAGATCGTTGAGGAGCTGGGTGTGGTTTATCACCTCGAAATTTCCGCCAAACTGCGGGTACTCGTTTTTGATTGTGTTAAAACAGTGCGGGCAGTTGGCGATGACTTTCTTTACCTTAAGATCGTTCATCGTTTCGATGTTCTGCGTCGCGAGCATCTGATAAAGGGCCTCTTCACCGAGCCTTCTAGCCGGGTCGCCCGTGCAGCTTTCCAGCGGCCCGAGCACCGCGAAGTTAACGCCCGCCTGCGTTAAGAGGCTTACGACCGACTGCGCTATCTTCTGACCGCGCGGGTCGTATCCGCCGTAGCATCCCATCCAGTATATGTAATCAAATCCGCTCGCGTCCTCGTTGCCCTCGTCTCCTATGACGTTAACGCCCTCGTAGCCTGCAACCCACGCGGCGCGGTCGCTGCCGCTGAATCCCCAGGGGTTACCCTGCGTCTGGAGCTTCTGTAGCGTTTTCACCGCTGAGCCCGTGAGCCTTCCCTCGAGCGTAAGGAAGCGCCTCATCTCCATGATCTTGCCCATCTGGTCGATAAAGAGCGGGCACTGCTCTACGCACGCGTTACAGCTCGTACAGGCCCAGAGCTCTTCCTCCGTTACCCACTCCGGCCCCGGAATCGTGTCGAGCTCCTCGGCGACGGCCGCTGTGTTGCCGTTGGCGTTCATAAGAACCTTGCCCTCGCTGGACGCGTAATGCCTTAATTTCACTACTATTTCTCTCGGCGAAAGGGGTTTTTCGGTGTGCCACGCCGGGCAGTTGTCGGTGCACCTTCCGCATTC
>JBFWTW010000342.1:0-2704 GCA_050247635.1 Candidatus Dadabacteria bacterium
AAGGCGCTGACCCAGGAGGGGTATTCCGTCCTGACGTCGTACGAAGGGAGGGAGGGGATAGAGATCGCAAAGAGGGAGAACCCGGACCTCGTGCTCCTGGACCTCCGGCTCCCGGACACCGACGGGCTCGAGGTCTTAAAGTCCTTCTCGAAGTTCGAGCATCCGCCGACGGCGATAATGATGACGGCCCACGGGAATGTCGAGGTGGCCGTCACCGCAATCCGGGTCGGCGCGTACGATTTCATCGAGAAGCCGTTTCCGCTCGACAAGCTGAAGGTTATGGTGAGGAACGCCATAAGGACGAGCGAGCTCAGGAATAATGTGAGCGCGGCCGCGATGCGTGCGCAGGAGAAGTACGGATTCGATTCGTTCATCGGAGTGAGCGCGCCGGTGAAGGAGATCATCGAGCTGTTCAAGAAGCTGACCGAGACTGACCCGAAGACTATCCTGATCACGGGGGAGAGCGGGACGGGGAAGGGGCTCGCGGCGAAGATCCTCCATTATAACGGGGTGAGGAGGCAGAGGCCGTTTATCGAGCTCAACTGCGCAGCGATACCGGAGACGCTGCTCGAAAGCGAGCTCTTCGGGCACGAGGCGGGCGCTTTCACGGACGCGAAGAACCTGAAAAAGGGCATACTCGAACAGGCCGACGGGGGCACCGTGTTCCTCGACGAGATAGGGGACATGAGCCTCGCGCTTCAGGCAAAGCTCGTGAAGGCCGTCGAGGAGCGCTCGTTCAGGAGGCTCAGCGGTACGCGCGACATAAGCGTGGACATAAGCGTTATTGCGGCGACGAACCATGACCTGAAGGCGCTCGTCAAGAAAGGCGATTTCAGGGAAGACCTCTACCACAGGCTGAACGTGCTCAGCTTCGAGATGCCGGCCTTAAGGGACAGGAAGGAGGACATTCCTTTCCTGACCGATCACTTCGTTTCGTACTTCAACGTCGATCTCAGCAAAAACATCACGGAGATCCCGGAGGAGATAAGGAAGACGTTCCTCAATTACAACTGGCCGGGGAACGTGAGGGAGCTAAGGAGCACCATCGAGAGGGCCGTACTCCTTAGCGAGGACAAGGTGCTAAACCCGAGGTATCTGAAGCTCGAAGACGGCGAGAGCCTCAAGGTGCAGAACTCCGAAGAGAAGATGGTGATAGACGTTCCCATCGAGGACGCATCGCTCTACCAGATAGAAAAGAAGGTTATCATAAAGGCGCTCGACCTTAACAACTGGAACCAGACGAAGACGGCGGAGATGCTCGGCATAACCCGCGAGGTGCTACGCTACAGGATGAAGAAGTGGGGGCTTCTAAGCTGACCTTTCCCCAAATGCCGGTATAAAACCCAAACTCTCCGGCTATCCTTATACCGTATATTATTAGCTTCCGATAATCGGACATCGCGGGCGGCGCGAAGCTGAACCGCCGGGAGGGAATCGCAATGAAAAGAACAGCACTACTTTTAGTATTCGCATTATTGGCCGTGTCGTCGTTTGCAGCGCACGCGTTCGCCGCAGACGCGGGCAAGGCAGACGCCGGGGATAAGAAGTACGAGAGGGCGACGTTCGCCGGGGGGTGCTTTTGGTGCATCGAGCCGCCCTTCGACAAGATGGACGGGGTCGTCGATACGATAGCCGGGTACACGGGCGGGACGGTAAAGAACCCGACGTATCAGCAGGTATCGTCGGGAACCACGGGGCATGCGGAGGCTGTCGAGATCATCTTCGACCCCGAGGTTGTGAGCTACGACGAGCTGCTCGACGTATACTGGCTCAACATCGATCCCACGGACGCGGGCGGGCAGTTCGCGGACAGGGGGAGCCAGTACAGGCCCGAGATATTCTATCACTCCGAAGCGCAGAAGAAGGCCGCCGAGGCTTCGAAAAAACGGCTCGATGAATCCGGAAAGTTCAAGGATCCCATCGTCGTCAAGATAACGGAGGCCACGGAATTTTATCCAGCCGAGGAGTATCACCAGAGCTACTACAAGAAGAACGAGCTCAAGTACAAGATGTACAAGTACGGCTCGGGAAGGCAGAGCTTCATCGACAAGCATAGTAAGGAAGAGTCTTCGGACTGAGCGCACTCCTCCGGAGGCCTCCCCGCGCCGGTGTGAGATTTTTCGGATGATTCCTTCCCGCCGCCGAGTATACTTTTAAGGATGCTGAAGAGGTTCCTACTCATTCCCGCCGCTGTCTTCTTCCTGTACGGGTGCGGCGGAAACGAGCTCCGCTATACACTCGCCAACGATTCCTACCGGTGCGAGGATTTCGACGTAATCAAGGAAAAGATGGTCGTCCTCATAAACAAGGCCAGGTCGCAGAGCCGTAACTGCGGGTACAAGATATTCACGCCCGCGGGAAGGGTCGAGTGGAACCCGACGCTCGCCCGCGCGGCGCTGGAGCATTCCGTCGACATGGCGACCGGGGATTTCGTAAGCCACGAGGGGTCGGACGGGTCGGAGGTGTCGGACAGGGTGGAGAAGCTGGACTACGAGTGGCAGATGGTTGGGGAGAACATCTCGGTCGGTCGGGAGTCGTCGGAGGAGGTCGTGGCGGCGTGGCTGAGGAGCCCCGTTCACTGCGAGGTTTTGATGCAGCAGCGCATCACCGAGATAGGCGGGGCGTGTTTTCACAACAAGGACACGAAGAACAAGACCTACTGGACGGTCGTTTTCGCAGCCCCGAAACCGGGAAGCGCTACGAA
>JBFWTW010000343.1:0-2703 GCA_050247635.1 Candidatus Dadabacteria bacterium
CACTCCTACGGCTGGGTATATTCCGGCCCCATCGGCGCGATAATAAATCCCCAGCTCATGGGCATCGACAAGGCCCCCGAACTCCCGTTCGCGTCGTCCCTCTGCGGCGCGTGCAGGGACGTGTGCCCGGTGAAAATTGATTTCCCGAAAGTTCTTCTGGAGCTTCGGAGCAAGGTCGTCGCCACTAAAGAGAAGGCCGGCGGAGCGTCTGCCATCATGGAAGCGCTCTCGTTCAGGTTCTGGCGCACGGTCGTCACCCACAGAAAGATATACGAGCTCTCGCTCTGGCTTTCGCGCTACGCGCAGCGCCCGTGGAAGAGGGGAGGGGTGCTCCGGTCGCTCCCCTATCCCTTTTCGAGATGGACGGACGAGAGGGATTTCCCGGCCGTGAGCGAAACGCCCTTCAGGGAAAGGTGGAAGGAAATGAACCGCAAGGGAGGCCCGCGATGACAACAGGCTCCCGCGAAGAGATACTCCACAGGATAAGAAAGGGCCTCGGGAAAGGGGAGGGTGCCCGGAAAGATGCGGACGCCCCCAAGCCGGTGACTTCACCCTCAGACGCCGGGCTTTCCAAAGACGACCTGGCTGCTGTTTTCACCGACTCCCTGGCCGGGATCAATACGTCAGTCTACAGGACAAGCAGGGAAGGGGTTCTCGAATTCGTAACCGGCTTTATACGAGAAAGGGGCGTGAAATCATTCTCGATATGGGAGACGGAATACCTGAAGTCGCTCGGCATTGCCGGGTCCCTCGAAGACGGCGGGCTCGCACTCGCACCAGCCGAAGACAAGGCGGCCATAGCGAACTCGGGTATCGGAATCACTGAGGCCGACTACGCCCTGGCCGACACCGGATCGCTCGTCCTTATCTCGTCGCCGGACAAGCCGAGGGGCGTCTCACTCATCCCGCCCGTTCATTTGGCGATAGTCAGGAAAGAGAACATATTGCGCGGCATAGGGGAGTTATTCGGCCTGCTCAATGAAATTTACGAATCTCCCGACGCCATACCGGCCTGCACAACATTCATCACAGGCCCTAGCAGGACGGCGGACATAGAGCTCAATCTGACCCTGGGCGTCCACGGCCCGAAGGAGCTCCACGTTCTCATAGTTTCATGATCCGATACCTCGAATACTCTTAAGGTCCCGGGAATTCGACGTAGGGGCCTTCCGGGGTCTGATCCGGCGGAAGATATTTAGGCATGAGCTCTCCTGCCGGCCCCAAGGCCTTTACGAAATAGTAGATGTCGGAAAGGTCCGATTCCTTCATTTCCCTCAGAATGTACCACGGCATAGGCGGAAGCCACTTCGTGTTGTGCGCCATATGAACCCACTCCTCTTCCGTCAGCGACGCAATCAGCAGTCTCAGGTTAGAGGCGTATGTAGTCCCCCACGGGCCGCGCCAGCCGAGCGGGCTCCCGGTGAGCCATTTTTCGACCGGCATGTCACCGGCGACGTCCGCGTATCCCGTGGTGTGGCAGTCGTTGCACCCGGCTATTTTAACTATATATTCACCGTTGGAGTACCTCTCCTGCTCTGTCCTTTCCGTGCTCACTGGCACTTTCTCGTGCGTGCAGGAAACGAAAAAAGCCGCTCCCGAAAGGGCTGCGGCCGCGATCAACAAGCTCCAGATAACAGATCTCACTTTCATGCATCCTCCCTACCTTCTTTTACGCATTTACATTCTCTGTGCGGCAGCCATGCCCTGGTGACACAGACCGACGCAACTCACCTGCGGAAAACATAACATTGAGAAAATAAGAAATAAAGGCGATGCAAAAAAACCTGATCGTGGGACGGGAATCGGATTAAAACGCCGTTAGTACAGCCTAGGAAAGCGCCGGATCCTCAATCAGACTTACCCTTGCCAGGGTATCTGACCTCGTAAATAAAATAAGGCCTCAGGCCGCCCGGCATTTCTATCTTTTTCGCCAGAAAGGAATTCCTTCGGAATTTTCTAGGCCTGCCCGAGTAGACGATAAGCGTTCCTTCCTCGAGACACGCCGGGTCGTCCATGTCTTGAATGATCTCCGTATCCCAATTTTGAGCATAATAATCGACCATTTGTAGCTCGTTCCCGAAATGGAGGTTCCCCATGCAGGCGTGTTTATGCCCGTGCCTCACGCCTTCGACCGCCGCGAATATATCCCTGTGTCCGCACTCCCAGGCCCCGCAGGACTGTTTCGGATACTCGTAATAATATTTACTCGCGAACACTGCAAGCGACGCGAAAGACAAAACGACTATCAAAGCCGCGAGGGCCATAGAGTATGAGGGCCGCCCTGTCACTCGGTCAAGCGTCGCCATGAGCCCCTCGGCCCCGAGGCCGCTCAGTATACATAGGAGCGGCGCGCCTGTGAGGGACCTCGTCGCGTGTGGAATGCCGTCGTTCGTAAGCGCCGCGGCAAGTGGAAACACCACGATCCAGAAGACGACAAATGCGACGCTCTTTCTATCGAAGCTAGACCTGAAGAGATACACGATGCCGGCAAGCATAAGCGGTAGCATCGCCCAGTAAACCGTCCCCGTACGCGCTCCGTGTCTGAGGTTGAAATCTCCGTGTGCGAACAGGAAGGAAGGCATGTAGTGGCTTATGTAGTTGGTGAAGAAGGTGCCGACGGACTCCGGCGTCACGCCCTCCGAGAAAATGAATATCCTGTCCACCCGGGGGGATATTAAATGCTCGCTCACGACCGTCAGTACA
>JBFWTW010000344.1:0-2700 GCA_050247635.1 Candidatus Dadabacteria bacterium
CGTCTCCGAGACGTACTTGCCGCCGAATATACCGAAATGACCCGAAGCGTCGGGGAGCGTGGGTTTAACCGCCATTTCTCACCGCCTGTATGAATTGTCTTAGTTTCAAGTGATTTTTCCTGCCCGGTGAATCCTCGACGCCCGAGCTAACGTCCACGGCGTAGGGCTTTACAACGCCTATGGCCTCGGCCACGTTCTCAGGCGTAAGCCCACCCGAGAGGATCACCCTTTTTCCGGTATCGAGGCCCCTCAGAATCGACCAGTCAAAGCTCTTTCCGGTGCCGCCGTACATGCCGTCCGAGCGTTTATCGAAGAGGATAGCCTGTACAGGATAAAGTTCAACCTCGGCCCGGTCGAGGCTTTCCCCTACCCTTATAGCCTTTATTACGGGGAACGGCACCCGGGACACGAGCTCGGGCGTCTCGTCGCCGTGGAGCTGTACGACTCCTATCCCGGATTCCGCGACAACCGCCGATATATCCTCGGGGGAGGCGTTCACGAACACCCCGACGGTCACGACGAACGGCGGGAGCGATGCGGTTATCTTCCGCGCCTCGGCGGGCGGTATATACCTCTTGCTCCCCTCGTAGAAGACAAATCCGAGGGCGTCCGCGCCGGCATCGACGGCAGCGCGCGCGTCTTCGATAGACGTTATTCCGCAGACCTTAACCCTAACCATAAAGAAGGAGAATTATAGAACCGGGGCCGCTCTCTGTAAACCCGGCAGGTGTGGCTGGATGGTGTTATCGGGCCTTTTCGAGGTAGTTGTTTATCGTCTCGGCGATTATGCGGTAGCCGCTGCCGTTCGTGTGCCCGCCGAAGTTTGCAGGGTAGAGCTGCTCGCTCCCGGCCTTTTGGCTGAGTGCATCGAGGACATCCACGTACGCTATGCCGTGGGCGTCGAAATACTCCTTCACCTCGGCATTAACATGCCTTTCGTTGGCGATTAACCGGTCGAGCTTTTCCGAGGCAGGGAGGGACTTGTCGCCCTCAATGTAGCCGGCGTAGACGCTCTCCTTTGTCGGGATTATGACGACCAGGAACTTCGTATCGGTCCCTTCGAGGAGCATGTTCATGCGGTTAAAGAATTCGAGGCTGAGCCGGAGGCCTTCCTTAACCTCGGGGTCTTCGAGGTCGAGTCCGCGGAGCCTCCTTTCCGGCGTGAATCCGGTTTTTATGCCCGTGGCGGAATCCTCGAACATGACGATCTCTTCGCCCCGCTTGAGCCGCCTCATCTGCCTGAGGTTGTCCCCGATAAAGGACGAGCTGATGAGCCTGTAAAAAACGCTGTGCTCGGCGAGTAATTCCCCGAGCCCCGCGCCCGATTCCCCCGGGGCGTCGTCATCGTCCGCTTCCTTTGCGGAAAAGCCGGGCGCACGCATCCGCTCCCAGAGCCCGACGGAGTAGACGGCGTTGAAAGAATCCCTGAGGTCGTTCCCGAGATAAAACCCGACGATGACGTAACCGGGCGCGAGCCGGACGGCCTTATCGGCCATGAGGTAGAAATACTCG
Source organism: Candidatus Dadabacteria bacterium (assembly GCA_050247635.1). GTDB lineage: Bacteria > Desulfobacterota_D > UBA1144 > Nemesobacterales > UBA2774 > JADLGH01. The sequence goes on from JBFWTW010000344.1 coordinate 1,513, forward strand.
GCGGGCCCATAGCCGCCGAGCGCCATGTTATAGACAGTCTCGCCCCTCATTTTCGCGAGCGCCGAGGGCCAGGAGTCTTCGGCCGTAGCGCTAATACCGTACGTGTGCGAATCGCCGACGGCCACTATGTCGGCCTTTACGGGTACCGACTTGTTCCGAAACCCCCACTTGTCGTGCGCGCCCGTGCCGGGCTCTATCGAATACCTTAGTACAGGGTCGTATACGCGGGTCGGCTTGAGGAAATCTATAGGGTCAAGGAAGAGCCGCGAAAGCCCCTCGGCCGCCGCGAGCGACACGATTATGGACCCGAGGACCACGAGAACGATTTTAATAAATTTCTTCAAACCTGCTTTTCCTTGTGTGAAGCGATTCAGCCGCTACTCAGGTAATATAAACGAGGCCGAAGGGACGGACAACAAAGAAAACGAAGCTGCATCGCCCCCGCATATGATATGAGGCGTATGATATAATATTCATCGAATATCCATTCCAAAACTATGAGACTCACACACCGGCGAAGCCCCTTCGAGCCGTCCGATAACAGGCGCCAGAACATATGACAGAGCCAGCGAAAAAACCACCGGTCAGAAAATCTACACTCATACTAATCAGCATACTCTTTACGCTTGTCGTCCTTGAAATCGGGACCCGCATTTGGCTCTCGATCATCCCCGAAGAGGAGAGCCTACAGTATTCCATTTATTCGTACCTGAGCCCCGACAACCAGCGCTACGTCCGGCATCACTACTTGAACTATTACCCGAATCCCCATTTCAAAAGGGGGAAGGCGCACCACAACTCGCTCGGATACAGGAACGACGAGTTCCCGCGCGAAAAGCCCGAGGGCGTCTTCAGGATCGCGGTCCTCGGCGGCTCGACGACGTACAACATAGGCATTAACGACAACGACAAGACGTTCACCGCCGTAATGGAGCGCGAGCTCAGGGACAAGTACGGCTACGCAAACGTCGAAGTGATAAACGCGGGCGTCGGCGGATACAACTCGTGGGAGACGCTCATTAACCTCGAGTTCAGGGTGCTCGACATCGACCCCGACCTCGTCATCGAATACGAGGGCACGAACGACGTCCACGCGAGATTCGTGGACCCGGCGTCGTACAAGTCCGACGACTCCGGGAGGCGTAAGCAGTGGGACCCGCCCCCCGTGCCGATCCTGGAGCACAGCGC
>JBFWTW010000345.1:0-2670 GCA_050247635.1 Candidatus Dadabacteria bacterium
GCTATCATGCCGAACACGCTGACCACGCTTAGCTCGTATCCGAGCAGCACGTGGCCGAACATAGCTGCAGCCGCAGCGAAGGGGATGCTCGTCATTACTATAAGCGACTGCCCGTAGCTCTTGAACACGATGGCGAATATGGCGAATATGGCGAGCACCGATATGACGAACCCGTACGTGAGCTCGCTCATCGCGCGGCGCTGCTCCCTCGTCCTACCCTCGAACGAAAAAGAAAGCCCGGGATATTGGGACATGAGCCTCGGCATTACATTATTCAAAAGCTCGAGCCTCACGTCGTTAATGTTTACAACTTCTGGGATGGTATTGGCCTCGACGTTTATGACCCTGTTGCCGTCTACCCTGTTAATCTCGATGAACGACCTGCCGTAGACAAGCTCGGCCGCCTGCCGAAGGGGTATCTCTCCACCCGTCGGCGTCTGTATGACCAGGTCTTCGAGATTGGCGAGCGAGCGCCGCTCGCCTTCGGGGAGCCTGACCATTACCTTCGTCTCGTATCTCCCACGCTGGAATCTCATCGCCTCCGAGCCGTAGAAGGCGTTACGCACCTGCCTGCCGACGTACTCCGGCGTAAGGCCAAGCGAGCGGCCCTGTGGGGTTATGTGGAAGTCGATCTGTGGCTTCCCCTCGGCTATGCCATCGTCTATGTCCGTCACCCCGGCGTAGGTGCTCATGATACCCGCGAGCTCTTCCGCCGCGAGCTCCAGCGTTTTCGTATCGGGGTGTGATAGCTCGACGACGAGCCCGGAGCCCGCGCCCGGCCCCTCGTTATATTCGAAATAGAGCGATTCTATGCCGGCGACCTCGCCGACTTCTTCTCTCCAAACGCGGAGGAATTCTTCTTCTGTAAAGTCGCGCTCGTTCTGCGAGACGAGGACGAAGTTAACGTCGGCCCAGTTTTCCCCGAGCCTGCCTACGATGTTCATACGTCCATCGAGCACCTCGTCCGCACCGCCGAAGCGCTCGGCCGCGCGTACGCCCGCCTGCTCGATGTGATTGGCGATGCGGATTGTTTCCTGAAACGGCGAGCCATAGGGGAGAAGTATCTCGGCGTCTACCCTTTTCCCGGTTATGACCGGTGTGAAATTGAATTTAACCCTGCCGCTTTCGAAGTAGGCCCACGTGAGGACAAGAAACGACAGCCCGGCTGCGAGCGTGAGGTAGCGCCTGTTCATCGCGCCTTCTAAAAACGGCCCGAATCTGTTGTCTATGAAATCGTCCAGCCAGAGCGCTATCGCCTTTTGTTTCGCCGTGATCCATGCGAGTACGCCCCTGTCGCCTTCGTCGTCTTTAGCTGCATGGGCCAGGTGGGCCGGGAGGATAAACAGCGCCTCGACAAGCGAAACCACGAACACGGCTATGATAACTGCGGGCAGGTTCTCCATGAAACGCCCCGTTTCCCCGGGGACGAAAAGGAGCGGGAGGAACGCGATGATATTCGTCGTGACGGCCAGTATGACGGGCACGGTCATTTCCTTCGCTCCCTGGACTGCGGCCTCCATAGGGGGCACCCCGTTTCTGAGCTTGTAGAAGACGTTTTCGCCGACTATTACGGCGTCGTCCACCACTATCCCGAGCGAGACGATAAACGCGAAGAGCGAGATCATGTTTATGCTCGCGCCAAGCGCAGGCAGCAGCAATATCGAGCCTACCATCGTTGTGGCGATGCCGACCGCGACCCAGAACGCAAGCCTCGGCCTCAGAAAAAGCCCCAGCATGAGCAGCACCAGGATGAGCCCGACGGCACCGTTCTTGATCAGGAGATTGATCCTGTCCCGGTATTCCTGTGAGCTGTCGTTGAATATGCCGACGTGTATGCCCTCGGGCAGTGTGGTGTTGAGGTTGTCTATATAGTTGTAGATCGTGTCGGCCAGGTCGAGCGGCTTCTGATCGCCTATGCTGTTTATGCGTATAAACGAGGCCCTGCCGCCGTTCCACGTGTTCTTGACGTTTTGGTCGACGAAACCGTCGCGTATGACGGCGATGTCTCTCAATCTAAGCTTCGACCCGTCCTGGTTGCTGACGACGACAATGTCGCCGTATTCGCTCGCGAAGTCGCGCCTCTCGCTCGTCCTGAGAAGAATCTCGCCGCCCTCGGTTTTTATTCCGCCAGCCGGGACGTCGCGAGCGGATTGCCTTACTATGCCCCCGACCTCGTCGAGGGTGAGCCCGAGCGCCCGGAGCGTGAGCTGCGGTATCTCGATGTGTATCTCGGGGTTACGGACAAACCTCACGTCCACCTGCGTTATGTTCGGGAATTGAATTAAATCATTCCTGATTTTTTCCGTGAGCTCGAAGTGCTCGTTCTCGTCTAGCGGGCCGTATATGACGAGGTCAATAACGCGGCTCAGCTTCTGGTTGAGCCCTATGACAGGCCTTTCGGCGTCCTCCGGGAAAAACGAGATCCTGTCGATGCCGTTCTTTATGTCCTGAAGGGCGCGGTTCGGGTCCTCGCCCTCGACCAGCTCTATCTCGAGCGTGGCGCTGCCCTCGCTGGCGACAGAGACCATCCTTTCGATAACCTCAAGGTTCCGAATCTCTTCTTCTATGGGGATGATAATGCCGTCCTCGACCTCTTCGGGCGAGGCGCCGGGATAGGAGACCGACACGTCCACGATGTCGAGCAGGAACGAGGGGAATATCTCCTGCTTG
>JBFWTW010000346.1:0-2656 GCA_050247635.1 Candidatus Dadabacteria bacterium
CCATACGCCCAGGTTCGCCCTCTTCACGATCGTCCCCGGCGTAGTCTTTCTCGGCCCCTGCTTTCTGCCGTTCCCGGTCGGGGCCTTGAACCTCCCCCACACGGCGCTCCCTGAAAGGCACAGCGTATCGAGCCACCCGTGGTCGTAGTCCTTCATTCGCGCGGACAGTATATCCCCCTCCCACGCTGCCGCAGGGGCCTCGAACCCTTCCAGTATCCCGAGTATCCCCCGGAGCGCTTCCACCCCCTCGGGCCCGTCCTCGGCGTCCACCCCGTGCCGCGAAAAGAGATATCTCATGAAGTCGGCGGCGGTCACGGGCTCTATCTCCCGCCGGAGCTTACTCATCGTATATTTATGGATTCTTGCGAGCAGTCTCCTCTCGCACCATTCGAGCCCCTCTTCGCCCGGGGTAAAATGCCCCCTGAAGACGAATCCCTCGCCTTCGAGCATCGCGAGCGCCCTCTCCATGTCGGCCTCGGTCACGCCCAGCGTCTCCGCCAATGCAGCAGCCGTCACGGGCCCGAGCGCTTCGAGCCTGCCGCGCGTAACCTCCACCAGCGTCTGGTCCCTCGTCACCTCACTTCGGAGCCTTTCGGGAATCTCTATCTCCGGCGCAAGCACACAGTCCGGATGCACGGCCTTCATATGGTGCAGCCTCTCGGCGGCAATCCAGAAGACCTTTTCCCCCGCCTTGAGCTCCGCTGCCCTGCCCTGCTTCACAAGCTCCCCAAAGTACTCCCGCCATCCGCCGGCTGCGTCGCCTGTCTCGCCCTCGCTCTCTGTCAGAAATCCCGTCAGCACGAGCGCATCGTGGAGCTCCTCCGGGCTCTCAGCCTCGGGCCACGCCTCTTCCCTTACGCTCCTCACGGCCTCTGCGTCCAGCTGCCCAAGCTCGGCGGCCTCCTTCGGGTCGAGCCATCTTCTATTCTGAACGGCGTGCGTCCTTCTTTCTTCAAGGGGCACGTCGTCGAGAAACGAATACGGCCTCGCGTTTAACACCTGCTCCGAAAGCGGCGAAGGCTCCCGGAGATCCCGCGCCAGCGTTTCTATATTTCCCGCATGTATGTCCGTCAACAATCTTTCGAGGTTCTCTATGTCCATAGCCTCGTTAAGGCAGTCGCTGATGGTCTGGTCCACGAGCGGATGCTTCGGCACCTCCCTCTCGCCGACTATATTTTCGAGGCACGCTATCTGGTCCGGAAACACCTGCGCAATAAGGTCCTCCGAATGTATGCGCTGAATCGCGGGCGGCACCTTCTTCCCCGTCCATCTTCTCAAAACGGCAAGGGCTGTGCTCGCGTTCCACCTCCACCTTACCTCGAACATCGGCGCGTCTAGCAGCGCCTGCGTCAGCACCTGCCGGACATTATTCGGATGAAGGTAGTGATACACCTCTTCAAGGGGAAAACTGTGCGTCGCCCCCAGGCTCAAGATGATCGAATCCTCCGTCGCCGCCGCCTGGAGCTCGAAGTTAAACTTCCTGCAGAACCTCTTTCTAAGCGAAAGCCCCCACGCCCGGTTCATCCTGCTCCCGAACGGCGAGTGTATCACGAGATTCATAGCCCCCGCCTCGTCGAAGAACCTTTCGAGGACGAGCCTTTCCTGCGTCGGTATGACTCCGAGCGCGGCCTTCACGACGGCCATATACGTCACCAGCTGATCGGCCGATTCTTCCCCGAGTCCTGTCGTCTTTATCACGTGCTCGATGGCCGCCCTCTTCCACGAGTCGCCCATCATTCCGTCGAGCGCATCCTCTTTTTCCCTGAGCCATCCGAGATCCCCGAGCTTCTCCGATATCTCTTCCCGGAGCCTCGATACGGCATACGATAACTCCGGTGTCCTCCCCGGCGCCTCGCCGAACCAGAACGGGATCGTGGGCGGAAGCGCCCCCGCGTCCTCGACCCTCACCTTCCCGCCGACTACCTGTATTATCCGCCACGAGTGATTGCCCAGGAGGAAAATATCCCCCGCGGTGCTCTCAATGGCGAAATCCTCGTTCACAGTCCCGAGGAAGGTCCCCGTCGGCTCCAGGATAACGTCGTAATCGAAGCTGTCGGGTATTGTCCCGCCCGACACGATAGCCGCAATCCGCGCCCCTTTCCGGGGCCTCAGCATCCCGTTTACCATGTCGTGGCGTATGTACGCCGCGCGCCTCCCCTTCTGCGCCGCGAATCCTTCCGACAGCATCTTCACGACATCGTCGTATTCCGCCCGTTCGAGCTCTCTATATGGATACGCCTTCCTGAGCAGCGTGTAGAGTTCCTCCTCGCCCCGATCTCCGCACGACACCTCCGCAACTATCTGCTGCGCGAGAACGTCCAGCGGCTTCTCCGGCATGATAATGCTGTCGAGCTCCCCCCGTCTCACGGCGTCCAGCAGCGCGGCGCATTCCGCGAGCTCGTCGAGGCTCAGCGGAAACACCTTCCCCCGCGGCGTTCCCTTCACGGTATGCCCCGAGCGCCCTACCCTCTGGAGGAACGTAGATATCGCCCTCGGCGAGCCTATCTGGCACACGAGGTCCACGTGCCCGATGTCTATTCCCAATTCCAGCGACGCCGTCGCGACAATCGCTTTCAATTCCCCCGATTTCAGCCGCCTCTCGGCGTCGAGCCTCATCTCCTTCGTTATGCTCCCGTGATGCGCCGCTATCACCTCG
>JBFWTW010000347.1:0-2652 GCA_050247635.1 Candidatus Dadabacteria bacterium
GAAGTCCCTCTCGGTTTTGATGAAGAATCTATATGCTAGATAGTAAAACGCGGCGACGATTACGCCGACGAGAATGAACTGCCAGAGCACTACCCCGCGGCCTTCTATGAGGCATCTTCTCATATTCTCGATGATGAACGTGAGCGGATTCAGGAACAGGACGAGTTTGAGCTTCGTAGACAGCTTGTCGATCGAATATATGACCGGGGAGGCGAAGAAGAGGAGCTGTATGAAAAACCCGGTCGCGAGCTTAACGTCGCGGTAGTAGACGTTAAGGCTCGAAAGCACGAGGCAGACGGAGGTCGTGAAGACGAAGAGGAGCGCGAGAAGCGGGAATATCCACAGGGCGTTTAACGTGAGGCCGATGCCGTAGGCCGCGAGCATGACGAAGAATATGACGGATGCGATGATGTAATCCGCGAAGGCCAGCGCGACGCCCGCCAGGGGAAGTATCTCGCGGGGGAAATATATCTTGGTAATGAGGGCGTAGTTCCCTGTGAGGCTTGTCAGCGAATAGTTTGCCGAGGATGCGAAGAACGTCCACGGCAGGAGCCCGGCGTAGAAGAATATCGGCCTCGGGGAATCCGAGATCGGGACGCTTATTATGTACGTGAAGACGAATGTGAAGAGGAGCATCATGCTGAGCGGCTGGACGACGGCCCAGAGGACCCCTATCACCGACTGGCGGTAGCGGATGCTGAATTCGCGCCAGACGTAGACGAGGAAGAGGTCTTTATAGGGTAGAATGCGCTTGAACATGAGATTAGGGCCCTGCATTTCCGGGCGAGTATTAATTATAGTCCATTTTCTTTCCGGTAAACGAGTACCAGACGCCTTTCAGGAAGCCGAGGCTGAACGCGCCCTGCATTTTGCATCTTGTGCCGGGTAGGGCGAGAAGCGGGATATAGCGGGAGCCGTTCGCGAGGAGCATAAGCCAGACCGGGAGCGGGTATCTCTTTCGGAGGCGTGCGAACGAGAGGCCGACGGCGGCGGCCTTGCCGGTGCCCGTCGTGACGAGCGGCGGGTGCATGTATGAAAGCCTCTCTGATTTTACGACATCCTTCCCCGAGGCTGCCAGCCTTACGGCGAACTCGACGTCCTCCTGCCCTATGATCCCGGAGACGAAGCCCCCGAGATCGCGGAGGGTTTCTCTAGTGTACGCCATGCAGCGATTGGTGGGGAAATAGGGATCGTGGAAGCTATACCTGCCCTCTATAATCGAATAGCTTGCGCTCCCGCGCGGCATTATGGCGTCTGCCTGCGTCGTCTCGAATTCTCTAATCAGCTTCGATAGAAACCCCCTGTCCAGTATTATGGTGTCGTCGTCTAAAAGGAGGATGTACCTGCCAGAGGTTTTCGAGAGGCCGAAGTTCCGGGAGTGGCCCATTACGCCGAAGTTGTCTTCGAGCGTATGGTAGCTTATATCGAGAGAGCCCGAGAACTCGTCAGCCATCGCCTTTCCTTCCGGTGTTCCTCCCCTGTCCTCCACCAGCACCACTTCGAACCTATCTCGGCCGAGGTCCTGCCCGGAAAGGCAGGCGAGTATGACGCGGAGGAGGTCCGTCCGCTTGTAAAAGTTAATGACGCAGGAGACTTCGCACCCGGGCCGCGCGTCGCCGACATCGGCGTCGCCTTTAAGAGAAAAGGGGAAGAGTTTGTAAGCGGCTTTGAGCGCTGGGGTTCGTATGTCCATCTTCGTTGTTACTTCGGGCGATATAGATTACATTAGTAATTTTGCGTCCGAAAAGTCAAGCTGAAGAGCATTATTATGAGCATCCCCGAAATAATCATACAGAGAGGCGACATTACCGACGTTGACGTTGACGCCATAGTCAACGCCGCGAATACGGACCTTGTCCTCGGCTCGGGTGTGGCTGGTGCCATACGCCGGAAGGGCGGCCCCGTGATACAGGAGGAGTGCGACGGGAAGTCACCGGTGCCTTTGGGCGAAGCGGCCATAACCGGCGGCGGCGACCTTAAGGCCCGCCACGTTATTCACGCGGCGGCCATGCATCTTGGCGGCAGCGTGGGCGCTGAATCCCTCCGGAACGCCGCGCTTAACAGCCTCAAAAGGGCGGGCGAGGCCGGTATAAAGACCATTGCCTTCCCGGCGATAGGCACGGGAGTCGGCGGATTCCCGTTGGGGGAGTGCGCGGATATCATGCTGGATGCCGTCATCGACCGCTCTGCCGAATTTGCCCCCGCCCTCGAAAGGGTTTACTTCGTCCTATTCGACGAGGAGGGCGAGAGGGGGTTCAGGGCGGCGCTTAAAGAGCGCCTCGGACGTAAGTGACGTAAGCAGGACTAGAATGGGAATAGTGAGCGACAGTGAGAAAATCGCCGCGCTCGAGCGGCTGCTGAAAGAAAGAAACCCTGCCAAGATCGGCGGAGAGGCAGGCTTCGTGCAAGCAGCCGTGATGATGATACTTAAGGAAACGGAAGAGGAATTCTCGATGCTCTTCATCAAGCGTCCCGAATCCGAGTGGGATCCGTTCTCGGGCCACATGGCGTTCCCCGGCGGAAGGATGAGGGAGGGGGATGAGAGCAAGCTCGAAACTGCCATCAGGGAGACCGAGGAGGAGATAGGGGTGGATATCGGCGCTTACGGGAGGATTCTGGGGGAGCTCGACGACGTGAATCCTAACAATCCCA
>JBFWTW010000348.1:0-2639 GCA_050247635.1 Candidatus Dadabacteria bacterium
CACTGCCACATCCATAAACCCCTTCGCTAACCGTCTATTCGCCATTAACACTCTCTCTTTGCCCACATTTTTACCCCCCCTTAGTAAAAGGGGGGTCAGGGGGGATTTAATCCTTCTACTCTTGTCATTCCCGAATGCTTGTATCGGGAATCCATGTCTTTCACAATCTGTCATCCTGCCTGTCCGGCGCTTGTCGGGGCGTAGCAATGCGAAGCCTGATAGTTTTAACGAAGACGGAAACTTGTTTCAGGATCTCGCCTTTAACGCTGTCATCTCGAACGTATGTGAGAGATCTATCTTTTAATTCTGTCATTCCTGCGTAGGCAGGAATCCATTCAGTTAACCTTTCTCTTTGTATACCCCTTAGGAAAAGGCCTGTCGCGGCGACTTGTCCGACGAAGCTTTAGCGAAGTCGGAAGCATCAGCGAAGCCGGAGGGGTACGGGGGGATTTGCGGACAGCATCCGCTGGCATCTGGAGTAGCACTGGCGTTGCCATATCACCTGTCGCGCTTCTGATGCTTATAGCATTGGAAAATGCTACGTCGAAAAACACACTACGTGTGCTACCCCATCCTCTTCGCGCCCGCATCCTGAATAGCGCTCCTGAGCTTCCCGCCCTGCTTGATGCTCCGGACCAGCATGTTCTCTATCTCGTTCCCTATGCTCGCCACGGTCGCCCCGGACCCGCCGTTCACATTCACGCTTATCGCGACGCTCATCTCGTTCTTCACTTCTTCGAGAGTGGCCCTCCTCGCGAGCCCGCTCACGTGCCCATCCTCCGCAGACAACTTCTCAGCGAGCCTCTCCACGAGCCCGCCGGCCGCGCCGGCCCCGGCGTTCGACCCTGCGAACTCCTCCATCATCGAGGTGATCCGCGCGGTCCCGATCCTGTCCGCAAGCTCCGTCAAACGCCCCGCGCCTACGAGCTCACGTTCGAGTCTCCCTATCGGCCCAGCCCCTTCGATGCTCTCGGCGAACGTCTCCAGCGCACCGCCCAGCGCGCCGCCGAGCCCGCCCGTCATCTCCGCCGCCAGGGCCATGTGCTTCTTCATCGCGCGAACCTGCGCCTCCGTAACAACAGCCTCCGTCCCGTGGAGGACTGCCAGCGTCCCCCGGCCGAAGTCCCTGAGCCCGCCCGAGCCGCCGTTGAATTCGCTCAGGCTGCCGAGCGCGTCAGCGATATTCGTCAAAAGCCCCGTCTGCTCAGCCGTCTCCGCTACCTGCTCCTTAAGAGTCACGAGGCTCTCCTCCGAGATACCCGCAATTGCCTGGAGCCCTTCCAGCTCCGTCGCGAATCCCGTGATGCTCGCCTCTTCTAACTGCGCGAACCTCTCTTCGAGTATCCGCATGTACTCCGTCCTGATGTATTCGAACAGCTCCTTCACACGGTCCGACGCCTGGAACGTCGCCTCCACTTCCTGCGTGCCTATGGCCGAAAGCTGCTCCTGCGCGGCCTCGATCTTCGCGTCTATCGACTCGAGCCGGCCGTTCTGCTCGGCCGTCAATCTCTCTATCTCGGCGTTTATCTCCTCGACGGTCCTCGCCCGCGACTCCGTCATCTCGGCGAGCCCCGTAAGCCCGCCCGTCACCTGGTCGAATATCGCGACGTACTCCGGGCTGTTCACGCCGAACGCGTCCCCAGCCGCGCCGAAGAGGGTTTTGAATGCCTCCTCCAGCTGCCCGGCGATCTCCATCTGTCTTTCGGGATCGGTCGTCCCGGCCAATTCCTGCTGCAGCGCGGCCACGTTCCCCTGGAGCGCGTTCACCTGCTCTATCCCCGTAAGCACACTCTCCGGGCTGTAGAGTATCGAGTCCAGCGTCTGCCTGATCGATTCCGTAAGCTGCGCGAACCCCTCGGCTATCCGAAGCTCCTCGTTGAGCGCCTCGATCCTCTTGTTGTATACCTCTTCTATCCGCTCCTTCTCGGCGTTAAGCCCGTCTATCCTCTGCTGCACTGCAGCCCGCTCCGCCTCCGCAGCCCTCTCCGCGGCCTCCCTCGCCGCCTGCTGCGCCTGCTCGAAGGCCGCCTGCTCCTGCGCCAGCATGTCGTTCGCAACCCCCAGCAGCTGGTCGAGGAATCCCTCCTGCTCCGAAAGCGAAAGGTCCCCCATGTTCGCGCCGAGGAAGTCCTGTATCTGCGACGCCGCCGTGTTCAAAAATCCCGTCGTATCGACAGCCGACCCGCCCAGGCTCACGATCGTCGTATTAAGCTGGTTTATCTTCCCGATAAGCCCCGTGATCGCACTCGTTATCTCCGCCATCAGCGACACTATCGCGTTCCTGAGGTCGGCGTACGCCTGCACGGTCTCGGCGTCGATCTCCGCGTTCTCTATCATCTCCCCGAGCGACTTCCTTAGCTCGTCGATAGACGGCACGGCGCCAAACCCGAGCTTCGCCGAAAGGTTATTTATGCTCTGTATCGTCTGCCCTATGGAATCGTTCACGTTCCCCGAGACTATATTGAACGCATCGACGAACGCGTTAAACGTCGCGATGAACTCCGCACCCACTTCGGCCCGGGCCTCTCTCGACCCCGCGGCCTCCATGTCGGCCATGAACTTGTCGATGAGCGCCTCGGTCCCCTCGGCCGATACCCCCAGCGCCAGGAATGCCGGCTCGAAGAACGACTCCCTTATCG
>JBFWTW010000349.1:0-2620 GCA_050247635.1 Candidatus Dadabacteria bacterium
CGAGCACATGATCCGCCTCATGGAAGCCCTCGAAGACAGCGACGACGTTCAGAACGTCTACTCCAACTTCGACGTTTCCGAAGAGCTAATGATGAGCCTTGCATCGTAAAATGAGGGTTATAGGAATCGACCCCGGCTCCAGGGTTTGCGGGTACGGGGTTCTGGAGTCCGGAAACGGCGGTGTGACGCACATCGCAAGCGGCTGCATAAAGGCCTCCCCCGGGCTCCCGGTTTCCAAAAGACTTTCCATAATATACGACGGGCTTCTCGGCGTAATAAAAGGCCATTCCCCCCTTATAATGTCGGTAGAGAGCATGTTCTTCTCGAAGAACGCACGGAGCGCAATTACGCTCGGCGAGGCTAGGGGCGTCGCGCTTCTCGCGGCGTCAATGTCGGGCATCGATGTCTGCGAATATTCTCCGACCAAGGTAAAGCTTGCGCTCACGGGGCGCGGCCGCGCCTCGAAGTCGGACGTACGGCGCATGATAACGATGCTGCTCGAGGTCCCGGAATTCGAATCAGAGGACGCCTCGGACGCGGTGGCCATAGCGCTCTGCCACATTCATATATCACGCATCGAGCAGAAGCTCGGAAAGGAGTTCCTCCAGCCCAGGAGGAAGAGGAGACGCTTTACACTCGATGATATCCCTTCTTAGAGGTAAGATCGCCGAAAAGCCGCTCGGCCACGTGGTCATTGACGTAAACGGCGTCGGCTACGGCGTGACTGTCCCTCTTTCGACTTACTACAGGCTCGGTGCGGTCGGCGAGGAGGCCGAGCTGAAGATACATACGAGCGTAAAGGACACAGCAATAGAGCTCTTCGGGTTTTTGTCCGAGGACGAAAGGGCCGTCTTCACGCTTCTTATCGGCGTTGCCGGCGTCGGCCCGAAACTCGCGACGAATATACTCTCTAACATTTCACCTTCTGAATTCGCCTCCGCCGTTTCGTCTGGCGAGCTCGCAAAGAGAAAGATGCCGGGCATAGGGCCCAAGCTCGCATCGCGCCTGGTCACGGAGCTCAAGGATAAGATCCCGGCGCTCGGGCTCGCGGCTGAAGGCTCGGGCGAGGCCGGGATGCTCGAGGACGTCGTATCCGCGCTCCTCAATGTAGGGTACAAGAAGGCCGAAATCGACGAGCGCATCTCCGAGATAGAAGAGGTCTGCGCCAACGAGCCCGAGATGGAATACGCACTCCGTCAGACCCTCCGTATAATGAAAAAAATGTGAGCCGCGCCCAGCCTCTTTCCCCGCGCCCCTGAAGTCGTTTATAATAAACCAAGCTAGTGGAGGAGACTGTAAATGCCCGAGAGAGTTTTAAGCCCGGGGGACACCGAGGAAGAGTCCCTATTCGAGGTCAACCTTAGACCCGAGCGGCTCTCGGAGTATCTCGGCCAGTCCAAGGCGAAGGAAAAGATAGGCATATTCATCGAGGCAGCCCGGAGGAGAAAGGAGGCCCTCGATCACGTCCTCCTCTACGGCCCGCCCGGGCTCGGCAAAACGACCCTCGCGCATATCGTTTCCAACGAGCTCGGGGTGAAGATTCACTCCACATCGGGGCCTGTCGTCGAAAGGGTCGGCGACCTCGCCTCCATTCTCACCAACCTCGAAGAGAAGGACGTTCTCTTCATCGACGAGATACACCGCCTTAACCGCATCGTCGAGGAATACCTATATTCGGCGATGGAGGACTACAAGATAGACATAATGATAGGCGAAGGCCCGACGGCCAAGTCGATGAAGGTCGGGGTAAGCAGGTTCACGCTGATCGGCGCGACCACGAGAACGGGGCTTCTCACGTCTCCTTTAAGGTCACGCTTCGGTGTCGATCTCAGGCTCGATTACTACACAGGGGATGAAATAGAGGGCATAATCGCCCGCTCGGCGCAAATATTAGGCGTCGAGATAACGAAGGACGGTATGGCCGAGCTCGCCTGCCGCGCAAGGGGAACGCCGCGTATTGCCAACAGGATATTAAAGAGGGTGAGGGACTTCGCCGAGGTAAGGGCCGACGGCGTCATAGACGGCGGCGTTGCATCTGCGGCGCTCGAAATGCTGGAAGTCGATTCCCTCGGGCTCGACGGGCTCGACAGGGCCATACTGGAAGCGATCATAACGAAGTTCGGCGGCGGCCCAGTCGGCATCGAATCCATAGCTGCGGCGGTTAGCGAGGACAAGGACACGCTCGAAGACGTCTACGAGCCGTTCCTCATACGCGAGGGGCTCATCGTCAAAACCCCGCGCGGGAGGACGGTAACACCGCTCGCCTACAAGCACCTCGACTTCCCCATGCCCCGCATGCAGAAGGGACTCTTTTCGGAATAGCTATTTCGTCGAAAGTGGTATTTCCCTTATAAATTCGTCCCAGTGCTCTTCTGTAATGAGGTCTATCTCTTTTCTCGGCGCTGCGTATCCGCCCTCCCCGGGGAACAGCGAATCGTAAACCTCGTCCCTTAGGCTGAGCCACTTGTCTATCGATTCATAGTCCTTGAACTTTACGACGGTCTTGTACGTCCAGAGCGGGCTAAGCGTGTGGACCCTCTGAGAGTAGAGCCTGTACTCGTCCACTATGATGCCGCGCTTTTGCATCTCGCTCCAGAACGGGTAGAGCTTTTCCCTGTAA
>JBFWTW010000350.1:0-2612 GCA_050247635.1 Candidatus Dadabacteria bacterium
GAGGTCGCCCGCTGCGCCGCCCATGATGGAGAACCCGGGGACTTTGACGCTGGCCTCGGGAGAGAGCGAGGCCCACGGGGCCCGGCGGATGAAGTCGAGGGTGTAGCCTTCCTTGTCGCAGAAGCCGACGAGCTCGTCGAGAAAAGAGACCCTGTCGCGCTGTTTGGCGTTCGATAGGGCCCCGCGCCCGACGCCGAGCGTGTCCGCGACTTCGTAGTCTTTTGCAAAGCCTTTAAGGGATTTTATTGTGTCAATTATCTCGCCTACCGTTTTGCGCATGAGTGGCTCCCTGGTGCGTTATTCCATCTATGTGAATATCTTTTAACATAAAAATCAAGATATGTATAAATGCATCTTGCCAAAATACACAGTTTGTGTTTTAATTTTCTTAAATAACGGATTATTGCTAATGTTAATACACAGATTGTGTAATTGCAATAAAAATGGATTGTTATTTTTCCGGCGGACCAAGCGCTGAATCACCACCCAAAGGTATGAAAGGAGAGGTTGACGGGACGAGGCGCGGGTCGAGCCGGGCATAAAAAATCACATGATTCCCGGAAGGGGCGGAGGTTAAAAGATGAGTGAAGTGAAGCTTAGGGTTTTGAGCGAGATGTTCAGAGGCTTACTTTCGCGGATGGATTCGTTATCGACGGAGGAGCTGCTGGAGCTTCAGTCCGGGAGGGGAGGGGCGGAGGGCGCCTGCTCTCAGGCGTTTCATCATGTGATGCTGGCGCTTGAGGATATGGCGAGGGCGGAACTGATAAACAGGGATTTGATCAGGGGCGCGGGCGCGTGATGGGAGAGGGTGATGGAGAGGCTTCCGAGGGGGAGGGAGAGAAGGACTCCCCCTCGGGGTCTTTATATATAAGGGTGCCCGGAGGGTTAGAGGCGTAGCGGCAGGAACTGCGACGTCGGATTTATCCATAGGTGGCGCGCTATGCGAGGCCGCGTAATCTACGATATAATTGATTATCTACCGGGGGCCGTGCGGGACGGCGCGGCTCCGGAAAACGTGGAGGATAGCATGAGGGGACTTCGTATATCGCTGGCTGGACTTTTCGTTATCGTGCTCGTTGCGCTGTCGGGATCGGGCGGGTGCAACAGCGGGGACGTATGCGACATAAGGTTTAACGAGTTTCTAAACGGTACGTCGGAAGAGACGCAGGATTCGGAGTGGCAGTGCGAGAACGGCGGGGTCATCGTGTTCTCCATCGCGTTCTTCTCGGACGGCTTCGGCGTGAGGTCGGACGCCGGGGATTTCGAGTGGGAGCAGACGAAGTGCAGGGAAGTTGACCTGGAGACGCTGGCGCTGGAGCAGGCTACACTCGACAGGATAGAGGGCGGCGTCAGGGAAGTGGCGGGAGTGACCGTGGGGACGCTCTCGTTCAGGCAGACTTCGGACGAATTGGGGGACTTGACGGTGGCGTGCAATCTGGTGCTGTTTTAAAGGGAGAATAGATGAGACGGAAAGGATTAATTTACGGTATGTTGATTGTGCTTGGGCTCGCGGCTATGGCGTCATATATGTTTAATTACCAGGCGGCGGAGGACGCGGAGCTGACGGGCGAGGTGCAGCAGGCGGAGCAGGATGCGTCCGGCTCTGGCGGTTCCGGGGGGCCGACTGCCGGCCTCGAGGACGAGATCGCGCGGACGAAGCATCTCCAGGAGGAGCGTAAGCGCATCATGGACGAGATGGTTTCGGGGGGGATCGCCGAGAGGATAGAGAACCCGGCCGGGGAGCCGTTCGTCTACGTCATGGAGCCGTTTTACAGGCTGACGAAGTCGGAGCAGTCGTCGCTCCTTAATGTGATATGGTCGTATTACATCACCGAGGACAGGAACGCGGACGTCGTTACCGTGTATGACAATGCGACGGGGCAGGAGATAGGGACGTATTCGCAGACGGGTATGAAGATTGGAGAGCAGTAGAGATTGCCGGGGATGCTTCGCATCCTCGTAGTTGCAAAGAGTTCCTGATAGGCTGCCAGCGGAACAATGAATGATTCCGGCCCCGCAGGAATGACAACTATACAGTAGATTCCTCACACGTTCGAAATCGTAGTTTCTGTCTTCGCTGAAAGCTTTGCCGGACAGGCGGAATGGCGGACTCAGGCGCCCTTCGGGCGTAGTGCGCCGGATTGTGTTTCAACTTGGGATGAGCGGGTGTATAATCGATTGGGTAGGAAATATCATCCCTGAAGGAGGATTGCATAATGGGAAAAGGTATTTGCGCATTGATTCTCGTTGGCGCTTTTATGCTCGGCGCGTGCGCAGGGCAGAACGCGCAGCAGGATGACGGGTTCGACATGAGTATCTGCAACAACATACCGGTCGGGATAGAGGCTGCGGAGGCTATGAACCCGGACAGCACGCAGGACAAGATAAGCTGCGCCGATCTCGAGAGATGTACGGATATAATGGGTTGGGACGCGCCGCCGGACGTGCCTTGCACGGGGCCGTAAGCGGAGCCGGATGTTCCGATTTGTGACCCGGAGGCGGGCGGGGAACTATGGTGATCAGTGAAATCCACAGGAGGGTTTTATGGGAACGAGGTACGTTTTGGTGTTGCTGGTGCTTGGGGCGTTTATGCTGGCGGGCGCCAGGGCAGG
>JBFWTW010000351.1:0-2587 GCA_050247635.1 Candidatus Dadabacteria bacterium
GCCGTCACCTGACATCCCCATAGACGGGAAGAATTATATACTCCACGGCACAAACGGATATCTTGCGCTTTCGGTGGACCCTGCGGTGAAAGAGGCTGCCCTGGAAGCGCACGAAACATCCGGCGCAGGCTCCGGTGGGTCGCGCCTCGTGAGCGGGAGCACCGACCTTCACCGTGAGCTCGAAGACTGCATAGCTCGCTTTAAGAAGACCGAGGCTGCCATACTCTTCAGCTCTGGATATCTTGCCAACGTCGGAACGATATCGTCGCTTGTCGGCGAGGGCGACGTAGTCTACAGCGACGAGCTCAACCACGCATCAATAATCGACGGATGCAGGCTCTCGAAGGCCGAAATAAAAATCTATCCCCATCTCGACGCCTGCAGGCTCGAATCGCTCCTTCGCGAAGACAAAAGGCGGAAGTACAGGAAGCTCGTAGTCACAGACACCGTCTTCAGCATGGACGGCGACGTTGCGCCGCTCAGGGAGATTACGGAGCTCTCGGAGAAATACGGCGCGGCGCTCATGGTGGACGAGGCGCACGCAACTGGAGTCCTCGGCAAGCGCGGCAGCGGGGCGACGGAATACTTCAGCGTCGAAGAGCGCGTGCCGGTTGTTATGGGCACGCTCTCGAAGGCGGTGGGCTCACTCGGGGGTTACGTCGCCGGGAGCCAAAAGCTCATCGACTTCATACGGAACCGCGTCAGGAGCTACATCTTCGATACTTCCCTTCCGGCTCCTTCGCTTGCGGCGTCCTTGGCCGCCATACGCATCATCGAAAACGAGCCTGAAAGAAGGGAGCGTCTCTGGTCGCTCATACGCCGCTTCAAGGCCGGTATAGAATCCATAGGGCTCACAGTCATGCCGTCCGATTCGGCAATAGTTCCGGTCCTCGTGGGCGAAGCAGCCCCAGCCCTCAGGTTCGCGGCCGCGCTCAGGGAGCGCGGCGTATATACGCCGGCCGTCAGGCCGCCTTCTGTTCCGCCCGGTATGTGCAGGATAAGGGTGACGCTCATGGCGACCCACACCGAAGAGCAGATCGACGCGGCTCTGGATGCGTTTCAGGCTGCGAGGGATGCTGTTCCGGATGTGAAGTGACGTGGACTGCCGGGATCAGTTTTCGGTATCGGGGTTCTTTCTCTTGCCGTTGGCTGGAAGGAGCGCCTTCATTTTCGTCCATATGGCGTTCGGCTTTCTGTCTTCACCTTCAGCCTTGCCGGACTTTGTCTTATTCTCACCAAGAAAGCCCATCACATGTGTGTTGAACTCTTCCGGCCTCTCAATGAACGGCAGATGGCCCGTACCCTCGAGAATCACCAGCGTCGAGTCGGGGATTCTCTTGGACAGCTCAAGCGCGCTCTCGGGCGAGACTATCCTGTCCTGGGCCCCGTTAATGAGAAGCGTCCTGGATCCTATCTCTCCGGCCCCGGGCCGTGAATCATAGCCTATACCGGCCATGAGCTGCCTCCTCCACGCGTATTCCGGCTGAGGATTTTCGAGCCTCCACTCGATAATACGGTCGATTTCCTCGGAGTGATTGTTGAAGTACTCCTCAGAAAAGGCGAGCGAAAGGCTATAGCGCATCCGCTCGGCCTCGCTCATGGTGTACTCCAGCCGTACCGGCCCCCTGAGGCCGCTCCCGGCTGCGGGAATAAATCCCCATAGCCTGAGAAATCCGTTGAGGAAAGGCGACTTCCCGGTAATCGGCTTGCCCGGCCCGGAGTTCGTTGAAACGAGTACCAGGTTCCTCACCATTTCGGGCCTCGTTATGGCAAGCTCCTGGGCGATGTAACCCCCGAGCGATACACCGAGCACGTGGGCCGACTCTATTCCGAGCTCGCTTAGAAGCCCGGCCGCGTCTTCGGCCATTAACTCTACCGTGTACTCCGAATCGGGCTTGTCCGTATTCCCCGCTCCCCTGTTGTCGAATATGATGACCTTGTGGCTCTTCGAAAGGACAGGTACCTGCTTGTACCACATCCAGCTCGAATACCCCAGGCCCTCTATCAGAAGAAGCGGCTCACCCGAGCCGTGCACTTCGTAGTAAATGTTCACGCCGTTTGTGTAAACGGTCCCTGACGAAGGCTCTCTCATGCTGATATGGCTTTCTTTCTATGAATATCGATTCCGTTGTTTGCAGATTTAATAGATTCCGGTTTCTGTTTGTCGAACTCGTCGAATGCCTCCTTGACGGTCTGCATGCCATTTATAGCCGCCGGAAAACCGGCATAGAGCGCCATCTGGAGGATTATCTCCGTTATCTCTTTCTTTGTGACGCCGACGTTCAGGGCGCATATAGTATGCACCTTAAGCTGCTGAGGGGATGTCCCAAGCGCCGTAAGGGCTGCCAGAGTAGCTATCTCCCTCGACCGCAGGTCGAGCCCGGGCCTTCTATAGATATCGTTGAAGGCAAATTCCATTATGTACTGGGCAAGGTCCGGGCTTAGAGACTTTAGACGCTCGAGGGACTTCTCGGCGCCTTCACCCTTGATTTCCCTGAATTTCTCAATACCCTGTTTGTATCTGGTCATTGCTTTCTCCTATGACTATAATGTAAGGTTGAAACCCCCCGAGTCAAGTAAAATCTTC
>JBFWTW010000352.1:0-2552 GCA_050247635.1 Candidatus Dadabacteria bacterium
CCAGAATCGCCGCGAGCCTCGACGGGGCCGAGAGAAACCCGGAAAGGTGCTCCGCCGGCGGCGTGTCGAGTATTACGAGGTCGTACTCGCCCTCCTCGAACGACGTCAGCAGCGCCTCCCCGGCCATGTACTCGTGCACCCCGGCCAAAGACGAGGCGACGCTCCTGTAATAGTTGTTCAAGAGGATGGTCCGGGCCGCATCTTCCGAAGGGGCGGTTTTCATGACAAGTGCGTCGAACGTCGCCCGCGAATCGAGGAGCCTTACATCGAGCTCCGCCTTCGGGGCGAATCCGGCCTCACGCATCCGTCTTTCCGTAACGCGGCCGAGCTCGGCGTCCGGGCGCACGCCGAGCGACTGCGCGAGCCTCCGCGACGGGTCCATCGTAAGCGCGAGCGTCCGCCTTCCGCGTGATGCCGCCTCCAGCGCCAAAAGCGACGATATCGTCGTCTTGCCGACGCCTCCCGGGCCTATCGAGACGATAACCTTCTTATCGGCTATGAGACGCGCGAGGTCCGTCATTTCCGCCCTGCCTGATTCTCGATCTCTACCGAAAGCGCCCGCAGGTCTTCGAGCGACAGGTCCTTTTTGAACACGCGAGGCGCTGTAAGGACCGCCCCCGGAAGGCTCCGGCGGAGCGCCCTCTTGTATTTCGCCGTGGCCCGTGCGCGGGATATCGTGAGATTCGCGAGCCGGATTACGTCCCCCTCGCTGCCGGCGTCTTCGGCGACGGCAAGGACGGTCTTCTCCTCGGCGAGAGTGAACGGGCTTTTGACGGCATAGTTGAGGACAGCGCCGATGACGTTTATCCCCGCCTCGCGGACGGAGCTCACGAGATCGAGCGTTTCCACGGCCGCCAGGTCCTCCGGCGCCGAGACGGCAAGCACCGCCGTCTTCCCGGGGTCTTTGAGGAATCCCTCCACCCACTCGATGTGGCTCCGGAATGCCCCTCCCCTCACCATGTCGAGGTCTCGGGACGGCAGGTCGAGTATCGGCACAGCGTGTCCCGTCGATGGGGCGTCGAATATGACCTGGTCGTATCCCCCCGGCCTGTTGCCGAGGTGCCAGACCTTGCCGATTGTTATGAGCTCTTTCAGCCCGGGTGCAGCCTCGAAGAAGCCGCTCACCGCCTTCGATTTGAGCACAGCGGCATAGAGCGGATAGAGCCTCACGAAACGCTCTTTAACGTACTCGTCGAGCGCGGCCGTGGGGTCGATATAATGCGCGAATATACCCTCGTCGATCTCGGTCTCGCCGCTCCCGACGCCTCCCCTGAAGCCGAAAAACGGGGAGCCGGGCCTTACTTCCTTCAGCGTGACGTACACGGGCCTCCGCCCGAGGCGGGCGTTAAGATATGCGAGCGCGAGGGAAACCGTCGTTTTTCCCACGCCGCCCTTCCCCGTTATCACGATGAGCTTTTTTCCGAGAATGTCGTCGAGTGTCATGGTTCTTCAGCGTCCGGCCGACGGCGGCGGGGATTTCCGCGGAGGAACCGGATATCGGTTACCGGGTTATTGTACCATCCCGCGCCGTGCGCGCCTCTTTGGGCCCCCATATTGGCAGTCAGTTAGCCGAGCGGAAATCATTTTTCATACATGTTATTATCATATTCCGAATGGGAAGAACTATAGAGAAAAATACTCCGAACGGGAAAAAATGAGCAAGAACAGAGAGATAGCTGAAATATTCGAAAACATGGCCGACATGCTGAGCATAGCCGACGAGAACCCCTTCAAGATACGGGCTTATAAAAAAGCCGCCGTGAACATACTGGAACTAAGGGAGCCCGTCGAGGACGCGGCCGCGCGCGGCGAGCTCACGCAGATACCCGGCGTCGGGAAGGAGCTCGCCGACAAGATCAAGGAATACGTCGAAACGGGAAGCATGAAGGAGTACGAAAAACTCCAGGAGAAGATACCGCTCGATACGGTTGACCTCTTGAGGATTCCCGGCCTCGGCCCGAAGACCCTCTCTCTCCTCTTCACCGAGCTCGGCGTAAGGAACGCCGGCGACCTCGAAAAGGCGCTCGACGGGCCCGAGATTCTTCAGTTCAAGGGCATGGGCCAGAAGAAGATCGAGGACATACGGAGGGGGATTACGCTCCTCCGCGAAAGTAAGGAGAGGTCGCGGCTCGGCGTCGTGCTCCCGCTCGGCGAAAGCCTCGTCGAGGCGGTTTCGAGTATCCCCCGGACGGAGGGCACGATACTCGCGGGCTCTCTCAGGAGGATGCGCGAGACAGTAAAGGACATAGACGTCCTCACGATATCGGACAACCCGCCCGAGGTGGTCGAGGCGTTTACGTCCCTCCGCCCCGAAAAGGACGTCCTCGCGTCCGGCGGCACGAAAGGCAGCGTAATACTTCAGCAAGGCATCCAGGCAGACCTCCGGGTAGTAGGACCCGAGTCGTACGGAGCCGCCCTCCTCTATTTCACCGGCTCCAAGGCCCACAACGTCCGGCTCCGCGGGCTCGCCCAGAAAAAGGGCCTCAAGATAAACGAGTACGGCATATTCAGGGGCGACGAGATCATAGCCGGCGAAACCGAAAAAGAGATTT
>JBFWTW010000353.1:0-2542 GCA_050247635.1 Candidatus Dadabacteria bacterium
TGTGATAGAGGACGGCGCCGCAAAGCCCGCGTCCGGGCGGACGGCGATATACTCCGACACCCTCGTCCCCGGGCTCTCTTACGGCGACAGCGTGCGTGTAATAGGGGTTAAGCTCAGGCCGATCGAGAACTTCAGGAACCCGGGGGCATTCGACATGGAATCCCATTTCGCACGGCAGGGGATCTACACGACCGGGTACGTCGAGGGCTCGGAGCCCATAATCTCGTTCGGAAGGGGCGAGGGTTACGGCCCTGTTCTCCACGGCCTCGATAAGCTCCGGCACAGGTATGGAAATTTCGTAAGATCTAATTTCAGGCAGCCCGCTAGCGAGGTGCTGAACGCCGTCACGATAGGCGAGGACGGCGGGATACCCGGGGAGCTGAGGGCGCGGTTCTCGAACTCCGGCGTCGCGCACGTGCTTTCAATATCCGGCCTCCACGTGGCGGCCGTCGCCGTCGTCTTCTACTTCCTTTTCAAATGGCTCCTCAAAAGGTCCGAATACATAATGCTGAGGTGGAGCGTTTCCAGGATCGCCGCCGCGCTCACGATATTCCCGCTCTTTTTCTACGTAGCCCTCGCAGGCTTCTCGACGCCGACCGTAAGGGCTTTCATTATGATTTCCATCTTCCTAGTCGCTATCACTGCAGGGAAGAACGAAAACAAGATAAATACCCTCGGCGTCGCCGCGTTCGTCATCCTCCTCATGCGCCCCGAGGCCATCTTCGAGCTCTCGTTTCAGTTCTCCTTCCTAGCAGTTTTCGGAATTCTCCTCGTAAACAGGTTCTACCCGCTTGAGCTCGGAACCGCCCGCGACTTCGTCCTGACCACGGTGAAGACCACCTGCGCCGCCACGTTCGCCACCCTCCCCCTAGTCCTCAATTCATTCGGCGTCCTCCCCGTAGTCTCCATCCCGGCGAACCTCATCTTCGTGCCGCTGGTGGAGCTTCTGATAGTCCCGCTCGGCCTAGTTTCATTCGCTCTGTTCCTCATCTCGCCTTACGTCGCGTCGCTCTTCATATGGCTGAACATGCTGTTTACCGAGATGATGATCTTCGGTATAGGGCTCCTTCTCGAAATCCCCTACTCGTCCGTGTCCGTGCAGCCGCTGGGAGCTGTTCAGCTCGCACTCTACGCAGCGCTCGGCGTGGCGGCCCTCCTTGCGGCACGCCGCGCGAAGGCGAAATACGCCGTGCCCGTGCTCGCGGCGCTGTTCATAATCAGCGCTGCCTATCCCGCGGTGTCGAGGCATTTCGGTAATGAGGTGACCGCCACGTTCCTCGATACCGGCAAGGACAGGAGCACCGTCCTTATAGAACTCCCGGGCGGGCGTAACGTCCTCGTTGGCGGCGGCCTGCCGAAGCCCGCCGGGAGCAGCTTCATCGACAGCTCTATCATCGGCGGATTCCTCCACGGGAGAGGCGTCAACACCATTGACTGCCTCATATTGACCTCGCCTGGGAAAGACATCCTCGCCGGCGGGACGTACATCGTCGAAAACTTCGGCGTCGGTAAAGTAGTAACGGACGGCGACAGGCTCGACGGAGCACTCTGGGAGGCGATCAGGGGAAAGGGCGTCGAATGGGAGAACCTGAGAAACGCAGGCGAGATCGACGTGCCCGGCGGCTACCGCATACGCGTGATGCGCCCCGAAGGCTGGGAAGCCGTCGAAAACTCTGCAGACCCGCGACCGCTTGCGCTCAGGCTCGATGCCGCCGGGGCGAGCTTTTTACTCGCGGAATCACTGGGCGGAGAAGGAGGTAAATCCCTAGGAGAGATATATGGCCGGGAGCTCGAAAGCACGGTCCTTTTTATACCGGGAACGCCGGACGGCGATCCCGGTACGGCGCTGGTCGAGTACGTTAAGCCTCGCATCCTCATTTCTGAAGGCGGAGAGTCGGCCGCGCCGGAATCCGTAAAGACTTACAGCATAACGGAGGACGGGGCCGTAACCGTAACGGCGGACGAGGGCGGCGTCACCGTAAAATCGTACGAGGATGAAAGGGCTCTGCGCCTTGAGTAAACTTCCGTCATGAGAAGATTCCTGTTCCCGCTTATAGTTCTCGCTGTGGCCCTCGGCTATATGATGTTCCGCCCCGGCGACGACGCCAGCGACATTGAGGCCCTGTTCGACAGGATGGCCGATGCGGCGCGCGCGAAGGATCTTAAGGGAGTCATGGATGGGTTTTCTTTCCAGTTCAAGGACAGCTCCGGGGCGAGCTACCCCGTCGTGCAAAATATCATCGCCAAAACGTTCGAAAAGTACGGCGCGATAGACGCCTCGTACTCCGATCTAGAGGCCTTCATAACCAATGACGAGAACGGTTACCCGGAGGCATACGTCAGCGTCGGGGTTATTGTGAACGTTACGGATAACGGCGAGACGAGGCAGCTTCTTGGAAGCTCCGGCGAGCCCGAGAGCGTAAACGTAACCCTTAAGAACTCGGCGATAAGCGGATGGAAGATAGACGCGGTCGATGGCCTTGACGGCGAGCGTCCATAATGGGGTCCCGGTTTGGCAGTATGCGCTGGCGGCGGCGATTAA
>JBFWTW010000354.1:0-2537 GCA_050247635.1 Candidatus Dadabacteria bacterium
GTAATGGGCACCTCTTTCACGTAGGCCCTTATCATTTCGATGCATGTATCGGGGTCGGCGACGTTGAGAATGCCGAGCTCCTTTAGATGCTCGGCGTCGCGTATGTAAGGGAGGAGCGGCATCCCGGCCTTTTCGAACCATTCGGCGTAGCCGTTCAGCTGGTAGAGGATGTGATCCACGGCCTCATTCCACGTTTTTTCCGGGTCTTCGGAGGCGATGAGCCAGAAATATCCGCCCGCGACCTTGAGATTAGTCGTCGGTTTTCCGAGTCTCCCAAGCTCGGCGACGTATTCGTCGTAGAGTTCCTTGATAGGCCCCGTGCCTAGAAAGCCGTCCCCGAGCCTCGCTGCGCGCCTTGCCCCCGCGGGGCTGAACCCGCCGACCCAAAGGGGAGGGCGGGGCTTTTGCACGGGCTCCGGCGCGAGCCTCGCGTTATGGATCTCGTAATACTTGCCCTCGAATGTTAGCGTCTCGCCTTCCCACAGGCGGCGTATGATCTCGAGCCCCTCGTTCGAGCGGGCGCCGCGTTCCTTCCGGGAGATGCCGAAGCTCTCGAACTCCTCGACCTTGTACCCGTTTCCTACGCCGAGCTGGAATCTGCCGTCTGACAGTATATCCACCGTCGCGCCGTCCTCCGCCACGCGGACTGGGTTGTGGAGCGGCAGCAGCATGACGCCGGTTCCTATGCGTATCTTTTTTGTCCTCGCGGCCAAGGCAGCCGCGATCGTCATCACCGACGACGAAAAGCCGTCGTCGTGGAAGTGATGCTCCTGGAGCCAGACGTCGTCAAAGCCGTTTTCCTCGGCCCATGCTACCTGGTCGAGCACCTCGGCGTATACCTCGGTGTACGGCCGACGCCATTCGGGCGGGTTACGAAAGTCGTACCACAGCCCGAAACGCAGTTTTGGATTTGTATCAGCGCTCATTTGAATCTCAGATTTCCTTTCCGGTAAGCATCCCGAGGAGCCGCCAGCCTTCCTGAACGAATACGTCGGACGTGGCCGCGGACTTTTCGGTGTAGACGAAGCTGTCGTTCTTTACACTCTCGTCCTCGGAGCTGTAAATAGCGAACGGCACAGGCTCGTTAACGTGCGTCCTGAGGTCAATAGGCGTCGGGTGGTCGGACATTACCAGTATCTTGTAATCGCCGAACCTCTTTATGCCTTCGAGCACGCGGCCTACGACGCGGCCGTCGAAGTCCTCCACGGCCTGCACCTTAAGCTCGGCCTTGCCGACGTGGCCAGTCTCGTCCGTCGATTCGATATGAATCATCGTGAGATCGACCTCTTCCAGAGAATCGAGCGCGTAGTCAACTTTCCCTTCGTAGTTCGTGTCGAGGTATCCCGTTGCCCCCGGGACGTCTATGACGCTGAGCTTGATGCAGTGCCCTATTCCCTTTACAAGGTCCACCGCGGAAATAACGGAGCCTGTAAGCCCGTAGAGGTCCTTAAAGGACGGCATCTTCGGCGCGGTGCCCTGCCCCCACAGCCATATGCTCGACGCAGGGTTCTTGCCCTCGGCAACTCTCTTTTTGTTTACTGGGTGGTCTTTGAGCAACTCTCTAGATCTTTCGATCATGCGGTTAAGGGTTTCGGCCCCCGCCCCGCTCGGAACATAGGCGCCTATAGCCTTTCCGGATATGTCGTGAGGCGGCGTAGTATGAACGTCCTTGTTGCCGCCGGCCCAGACGAGAAGATGCCTGTAGCTGACGCCCGGGTAGAATGTGAAGCCCTCTTCTTCGAGCTCCTTTTTAAGGTCGAGGATTATCTCCTTCGCCTCTTCGGTCGTGATGTGCCCGGCGCTGTAGTCCTCCATTATGGTCTCGCCGCCGTTCTCCGCCAGCGTGACGAGGTTACATCTGAGAGTAACGTCCTTCTCCCCGAGCGGGACGCCGATGCTCGCGGCTTCGAGCGGCGATCTTCCGGTGTAATAAACCATAGGGTCGTAGCCGAGGACCGTGAGGTTCCCGACGTCGCTTCCCGGTGGGAGTGGGTCCGGTATCGTCTTCACCATGCCGAACGTTATCGCGCGCTTGGCTATCTTGTCCAGATTCGGGGTTCTTGCGAATTCGAGCGGGGTCTTGCCGCCGAGCTCGGGAAGTGGATGGTCGGGCATCCCGTCGCCCTGGAGTATCACGTATTTCATGAGATTAAGATGTTAAATACTTTTCGGGAAGAATCAAGAATATGCAGAATCCCGGATGGGCCGATTTCGGGAAAACAGCCGGCTCAGGAAAGGCTATCGCCCAGCTTCACGACCTGCTTCTCGGCGTGGTACGAGCTCCTGACGAGCGCGCCTGCCTCGATGTGCGGGATGCCTATGACGTTCTCGCCGTAGGTCTTTAGCGATTCGAATTCCATCGGATGGTAGTACTTCGTCACCGGCAGGTGGTCGTGCGTCGGCTGAAGGTACTGCCCTATCGTTACGATGTCGCAGCCGGCGCCCTTAAGGTCTTTCAGGGTTTCGAGGATCTCTTCTTCCTCTTCGCCGAGGCCGACCATGATCCCCGACTTCGTCAGCATCCCCTCGTTCCCGTA
>JBFWTW010000355.1:0-2531 GCA_050247635.1 Candidatus Dadabacteria bacterium
CGTCTCCGAGACGTACTTGCCGCCGAATATACCGAAATGACCCGAAGCGTCGGGGAGCGTGGGTTTAACCGCCATTTCTCACCGCCTGTATGAATTGTCTTAGTTTCAAGTGATTTTTCCTGCCCGGAGAATCCTCGACGCCCGAGCTAACGTCCACGGCATAGGGCTTTACGACGCCTATGGCCTCGGCCACGTTTTCCGGCGTAAGCCCGCCCGAGAGGATCACCCTTTTTCCGGTATCGAGGCCCCTCAGAATCGACCAGTCGAAGCTCTTTCCGGTGCCGCCGTACATGCCGTCCGAGCGTTTATCGAAGAGGATAGCCTGTACGGGATAAAGTTCAACCTCGGCCCGGTCCACGCTATCCCCTACTCTTATAGCCTTTATTACAGGGAACGGCACGCGGGACGCAAGCTCGGGCGTCTCGTCGCCGTGGAGCTGTACGACTCCTGTACCGGATTCCGCGACAACCGCCGATATTTCCTCTGGGGAGGCGTTCACGAACACCCCGACGGTCACAATGAACGGCGGGAGCGAAGCGGTTATCTTCCGTGCCTCGGCGGGCGGGATATACCTCTTGCTCCCCTCGTAGAAGACAAATCCGAGGGCATCAGCGCCGGCATCTACAGCCGCGCGCGCGTCTTGGGCAGACGTTATTCCGCAAACCTTTATCCTAACCATAAAGAAGGAGAATTATAGAACCGGGGCCGCTCTCTGTAAACCCGTCCGGTACGGCGAGGGGGTGTTTATCGGGCCTTTTCGAGGTGGTCGTTTATCGTCTCGGCGATTACGCGGTAGCCATTCCCGTTCGTGTGTCCGCCGAAGTTTGCGGGGTAGAGCTGCTCGCTCCCGGCCTTGTGGCTGAGTGCGCCCAAGACATCCACGTACGCTATGCCGTGGGCGTCGAAATACTCCTTCACCTCGGCGTTGACCTCCCTTTCGTTGGCTATTAGCCGATCGATCTTTTCCGAGGCCGGGAGGGACTTGTCGCCCTCAATGTAGCCGGCGTAGACGCTCTCCTTCGTCGGGATTATGACGACCAGGAACTTCGTATCCGTCCCTTCGAGGAGCATGTTCATGCGGTTAAAGAACTCGAGGCTGAGCCGGAGGCCTTCCTTAACCTCGGGGTCTTCGAGGTCAAGCCCGCGGAGCCTCCTTTCCGGCGTGAACCCCGTCTTTATGCCCGAAGCGGAATCCTCGAACATGACGATCTCTTCGCCCCGCTTGAGCCGCCTCATCTGCCGGAGGTTGTCCCCGATAAAGGACGAGCTGATGAGTCTGTAAAAGACGCTGTGCTCGGCGAGTAATTCCCCGAGCCCCGCGCCCGATTCCCCCGGGGCGTCGTCATCGTCCGCTTCCTTTGCGGAAAAGCCGGGAGCACGCATGCGCTCCCAGAGCCCGACGGAGTAGACGGCGTTGAAAGAATCCCTGAGGTCGTTCCCGAGATAAAACCCGACTATGACGTAACCGGGCGCGAGCCGGACGGCCTTGTCGGCCATGAGGTAGAAATACTCGGCGGGCCCGTAGCCGCCGAGCGCCATGTTATAGACAGTCTCGCCCCTCATTTTCGCGAGCGCTGAGGGCCAGGAGTCCTCGGCCGTCGCGCTGATGCCGTACGTGTGCGAATCGCCGACGGCCACGATGTCCGCCTTTACGGGGACGGACTTGTTCCGGAATCCCCACTTGTCGTGGGCCCCAGTGCCGGGCTCTATCGAATACCTTAGAACGGGATCGTATACGCGGGTCGGCTTGAGGAAATCTATAGGGTCCAGGAAGAGCCGCGAAAGCCCCTCGGCCGCCGCGAGCGACACGATTATTGACACCAGAACTACTAGAACGATTTTAATAAATTTCTTCAAAACTGCTTTTCCTTGTGTGGAGCGATTCAATCGCTACTCAGGTAATATAAACGAGGCCGAAGAGACGGACAACATAGAAAACGAATGCCCTGCCCCCGCATATGATAAGAGGCGTATGATATAATATTCATCGAGTATCCACTCCATACCTATGAGACTCACACCCCGGCAAAGCCCCTTCGAGCCGTCCGGTAACAGGCGCCAGAACATATGACAGAACCAGCGAAAAAATCACCGGTCAGAAAATCTACACTCATACTAATCAGCATACTCTTTACGCTTGTCGTCCTCGAAATCGGGACGCGCATTTGGCTCGCGATCATCCCCGAAGAGGAGAGCCTCCAGTATTCCGTCTACTCGTACCTGAGCCCCGACAACCAGCGCTACATCCGGCATCACTACTTGAACTACTACCCGAACCCCCATTTCAAAAGGGGGAAGACACACCACAACTCGCTCGGCTACAGGAACGACGAGTTCCCGCGCGAAAAGCCCGAGGGCGTCTTCAGGATCGCGGTCCTCGGCGGCTCGACGACTTACAACATCGGCATTAACGACAACGACAAGACGTTCACCGCGGTGATGGAGCGCGAGCTCAGGGACAAGTACGGCTACGAAAACGTCGAAGTGATAAACGCGGGCGTCGGCGGATACAACTCGTGGGAGACGCTCAT
>JBFWTW010000356.1:0-2522 GCA_050247635.1 Candidatus Dadabacteria bacterium
ACGAAATCTGTTCTACGATGAGCGAGCCGATTTTTGTTAGGCACACACGCCCCGAGTCAAAAATCTCCCCTCATCCGTAAAATCGAAGGGTATACTTTTTCCGAACTACCACCAGGAGGCAAATCCCAATGAAAAAATGGAAAATATCATCCGCTGCCGCGCTCGTGATGGCGCTCGCAATGATGCTCGCATGGGCCGGCGAATCCCGCGCCGAAGTCGAAACCGGCAAGCCCGCGCCGGACTTCTCGTTCACGGATATCGAAGGCGCATCCGGAAAACTCTCCGACTTCAAGGGCAAGGTCGTCGTCCTCGAATGGTTCAACCACGGCTGCCCGTTCGTCAGAAAACACTACGACAGCAACAAGATGCAGAGCCTCCAGCGGAAATACACCGAAAAGGACGTAGTCTGGATCGCGATTAACTCCACGGGCGATGGATACCAGGACTACAGGAACGCCGAGGAATCTATAAGGGACGTCGACTCGAACGGCACCTCCGCAACTTACGTCGTCCTCGACCCCGAAGGCAAGATCGGCACACTCTACGGAGCCAAAACTACGCCGCACATGTTTATCATAAATAAAGACGGAACTATCGTTTATCAGGGAGCTGCCGACGACATCAAATCGACCGACATAGCCGACATCGAAAAGGCGAACAACTACATCGACGCCGCCCTCACGGAAGTCCTCGCCGGCGAGCCCGTTACAGTCCCCGAAACAAAATCCTACGGCTGCAGCGTTAAATACAAAAAATAATCCACACTCCTCAGGCCCCCTCCCCCCTCGCGGGAGAGGGGTAATGGCGGAGATTACTTTCAGTCTGTCATTGCGAGGGAGCGCCTTCGCTACCGCGGCAATCTTCTTTCAATCAAGTCATCCTGAACTACGATTTCGAGCGAGCGAGGAATCGGATGACCTTGGTCGATTTTACAGAAGTTCATCTATTACTGCTCCATAGCTATTCAATCCAAAAAATTCAGTATCCCGCTTTTGCCTTTAATCTTTTCTCAACTTCAATTATTACACCCATCCTACCTATTATACCTATACTATATATCCTTTATATGCTCGGAATTCTCCCTCCGGTGGAACACCGCCCCGCCCCGAATCTCACACTAAAATGGGAATCCGAAATTAACGGTAAAAGCGTTCAGGTCCCCGAACCTGTAGCCGACGCCTATCCTCGGGTCTTCCAGAAACCACACCTTCTTCGGCTCCGCAAGCCCCGCCGTCATGGCCACCTCGTACTGGTTCTTGACGATAAGCGGGTCGTGCAAAAACCTGTCGAAGCTAGTCTGCGGGAGGAACCTGTACCAGATGAAAAACACGCTCGCGTCCGGCTCGTATCCCTTCACGCTGAACCCCAGCGGGCGCCGCGCCTCGACGCCGTTTTCGAGGATGCCGTAATCCTGCCCCTGCCCTCCCCCGAACACGTCGTTCCCCGCCCAGGCGAACGTATTGCCGATGCTGAACGTAAACTGCTCCCAGAATATCTCGTACAGGCTCGTCAGCCCCGCCGCCCAAACGTAGATCATCGAATCGTCCACACTGAGCCCCCTCGGCGACGAGCTGTCGTATACCTGCCACGCGAGCCCCGCGTTCACGAACGGCTTCAGCGTCCAGTTATCGACCACCCTGTAATGGAGGCTCACCCCCGGGATGACGCTCATGACGTCCTGGTCGACCTTGATCCTCGTCCCGTCCGGAAGATGGCTCCTGAACCGGAACCGCCCATAGAATACCGGGGCGTCCACGACCAGGTCCAGCTTCTCGTTGCCCATGATTTTGCTGAAGGTGTATTGGAGGGGGATGCTGTATACATCAACCTGGAGCCCGCCCACGCTGTACGATCCGAATCCGAGCTCGAACGCGTAGATGAAGTTCACGGCGACGTCGGTATTGGCCTCTTGCGAGCGTGCGCCGGGTGCGATGAACAGTGCGGCAAGCAGGATCAATAAACCTAACCGGGGGAGCTTCATCAACAGCAAATTAAATACGCTTTTTCAGTCGAATTCAAGATGCCCGATCAAATCGCGCGCCGCCCCGCGTCAGGTATGCAGAAGCCCGAGCACGATCATGCCGAGCATGGACGAGAACCCCGTTTGTCTCATTATCATGTTGCACACCCGGGGCCGGAAGAGCACCTTCCTCAGCACCCCGGCCGTCATAAAACGCGTCCTGTTGAGGCTTCTTTTGACATCGTAGGTATTCCGCGAGTCCCCTGCCTCGATCCTCTCCCCGATATACCGCCCCCCCTGGAGCGCCAGGCTGATGCCAAGGCCGGTGAACGGGTCTACGATCCCCGAGGCGTCGCCGATATTCCACACCCCTGAAAACGGGCCCCGCTTCCTCACAAAAACATTTCCCATCGCCTCCCACTCCCCCACGGGCGCGGCCTCCGACAGCTTTTCACGGATCGGATGGCGCGTGGGCAGCACTCTTTTCAAAATATCGAGCGGGTGTCCGTTCATGAGCGATACCTGGTCCTTTCTTATTTGAAACGCCAGATTGACCATACCG
>JBFWTW010000357.1:0-2520 GCA_050247635.1 Candidatus Dadabacteria bacterium
GGTCTACGGACGGGTCTATGCTCCAGTGCGAGAATTCGGCAGAGTACTGGGGGCCGCCTGGAACCGTCTTGTAATTTATGACGAGCATGCATGGGAGCTTGTCGGCCGCGTCGGATATCCATATCTGCCAGTCTATGTACTTCTGCACGAAAGCCAGATGCGTGCAAGTCTTGTTGTCGATCGTGCTTTCGCCCACTACAACCCCGGCGACTGCGTTTGACATGAAGGCTTTGTAGGGGTCCGCCGAGAGTATGTCGGCGAGGGGTATGGTCATACCGTAATTGTTGATGAGAAAATCCATAGTCTTGTCTATAGTATCCGGGGTCGTGAGCGCGCCGTAGAAGCCGTTGTCGGGATCGAGAACCGTCATTTCGCCCCCGGTGTACCATATCTTACGGTCCTGGATATCCCCGTCGAACGAGGCGTAAACCTTGTTGGGCCTCTCGACCGTCACATCGACCGTCCCTGAAAACTTGAGGAGAAGGCCGGACGGCATCAGCCTGTCGTAATTGACGTCGGCGGACACGGTGTAGGTCTTGGCCTTGCTGAGGACCGCGCTCATCGCCTTAAGCAGATTGTCCGCCTCGGGGTCGATCACGGGTTTTATTTCAGTGGTTTTCGGGGGAGCCTGGGTTTCCTGCGCCCCCGCGGAGGACGAGCCCTGAACGGCTGTTCCGGAAATGATAAACAGTGCAAAAACAAATACTGCAAAGCACCATGGTGAGAAATTCGAGCTTAACTCCATTCGGAGATACCTCCTTGTGTGATTACACATTTTATACCCGTTTCAGCCCGAAAGGTAGGCGTTATTCCTCGTGGGCGTCGTGCGTCATGTCGCGCCTTACGACGAGCACCGGGCACGGGGACGTGAACATAACCTTGTGGCTCGTCGTTCCTACGGAAATCTCGCCCGTAGAGGTCGTAATCCCGTGGGAGCCTATTACGATGAGGTCTATACCCCTTTCGGAGGCGACATTATTTATGACCTTCCACCTCTCGCCGATTATGATGTCCGTTTCGACCTCTATCCCCCTGCCCTCGAAGGCTTCCCTTTCGTCCGTCATCTTTTCGCCCATCTTCGCTTCAAGCGCTTCGTAAAAATCCCTTATTTCGTCGTCTATGCCGTCCGAGTCGAGGGGCTCGATTGCGTGGAGTATGGACACCCTGGCCCCAAGGGCTTCAGCCAGATAAAGGGCGTGATCTTTCGCAGCGCTCATCGCCTCGGAAAAATCTGTCGGGAACATTATCTTCGCTATCTTCATTCGTATCCTCCTTCGCCGGGGGTACCGCCCGGGTTATGCATCTTCATTTGGGAGCGTGGTCGAGCGCCTTCACGAGGCCGTTCAATATGTCTGTCGTGGTCAGCATCCCCTCGAGCGCGCCCTCGGGCCCGACGACGGGAAGCGCGTTGAACTTGTTCCTGCTTATTATTCGCGCCGCGTCCTTGAGGGTCGTTTCGGGGGAGACCGTCACCGGCTCGGGCGTCATCACGGCGGCCACCGTGAGCCCGGGGCCGGCTACTGTTTCGGCGACCGCGAGGCGGAGATCCCTGTCGGTCACTATGCCGAGGAGCTTCCCTCCATCGACCACCGGGACCTGACGGATCATCAGATCAGTGAGCCTGCTGAAAACAACGCGGACGTCCTCGCTCGGAGGGACCGTGAAAGGATCCTTCGTCATGTTGTCTTTTACGAGCAGCATATTCCCCCCTTTCTGCCAAGAAATATATATAAAAAGTATACACTGCGCAGGCGTCTCTTTCGCCGTCCGCACCAGGGAAAGTTTCGGGGAATATTTTATCAGAAGAAGGCGGCGGGTGCTAAACGGCCCGGCAAAAAAAGGGGAGCAAGACAAACGCCGGTTACTTCTTTACGCGCCCGTCAGAGCCGAGAACTTTGAGCGAAGAGTTCACGGTCTCCCTGACGATGGCCCTGTAAGACATCTTGACCACGCCGGTTTTGTGGAACAGAATCGCCCGCGTCAGCATGCCGGTTATGTAAGCCGCCCCGAGCTTTTCGTTAAGGCCGGAAAATTCGCCCGATTTTATCCCGCTTTTTATGATCGTCGAGAAAACGTCCACCGGCTTCTTAACGGTCTTGGGTATCTTACCGAGCTCGGTGAAATGGCCCACCATGATGTAGGCATAGACCTCGGGCTCCCGTATGGCGAAGTCGAAGAACCCGTGGATGACAGCTTCGAGCTTCCCGGACGGTGTTTGGGCTTCCTGTGAATTTTTATCGAGCACTTCCCTGAACATGGACATACAGTCCATGAAGAGCTTAAGTGCGAGGTCGCCTTTGTTTTCGAAATGGTTGTATATGGAACCTTCTGAAACCCCTGCCTCCCGGGCGATTTCCTTCGTCGTCGTGCCGGCGATTCCGTTCTTTATGAACAGCGAAAGCGCGGCGTTTCGTATCCGTTCAGCGGGTTCTGTGATCTTTCTGCTCATGGAAAGTATCCTGATACTATTCCATGATGTCGCCGAATCCGTCAATTTCGGCATCGGGGCCGTAATTCGGA